>JBDLRI010000063.1:0-122495 GCA_039800105.1 Pseudomonadota bacterium | reverse complement strand
GCGAAGTGCTCCAGGAAGCCGGTCTCCAGGAACATCCAGCCCACGTCGGCCGTCACGGAGGGCCCGACCGCCAGCGCGTGCACCGGAAGTTCGCTCAGGTCGATGGAGTCGTTGCCCAGCTCGTAGGCCTGGATGTCGCTGCGGGACCAGCCGCCGCGCGCCCCGAGCGAGAACCGCGCGCGGTCGGGTCCGAAGCGCCATTGCATCCGCGCGAGGACCCTCGCGTCGTAGATCCAGTCGTGCACCGTGCCCAGCCGCTCGCAGGGGCGCTCGATGCGCGCGCAGAGCGGCTTCGGGTCGATGCCGTAGCGCTGTGCGCCCCAGCTCGCGTCCAGCCCGAGCCAGGGCACCGCGGGCACATCCAGCCGCGTGAACACCTCCGCGCCGAGCGCGGCGGCGTCCAGGCCGACCTCATAGGGGTACAGGCTGCTCCATGCGCGCAGCGGCTGCTGATCGTAGGTGTACGTCGCGAAGCTCCCCGAGGCCCCGAGGCGCAGCCACGGCGGGGTTCGCGGGCCCTCTGCCGGCGCCGCGGCCGTCTCCGCCTGCGTCGCGCCGCTCGCCGCGCTGCCCTGAAGGGGCGTGGCCCCCGCGAAGGGGTTGGCCCCCCACGCGTCATCGCCGCCACCCAGCGGAAGCACGAGCAGGGCCACCTGGCTTCCGTCCGCGGTGGCCGCGGTGATCTTCACGTCCTTCGTGGTGCGCGCGGAGACCGTGAAGCGCGTGCGGTACGTTCCCCCGCCTAGATCCTCCAGCGCGCTGCTGGTGCCGCCGTTGGACATGAGCTCGAAGGCCTGTCCAGGCACGCCGCGGCCTGCCTCGTCGCGCAACTCCAGCAGCAGCGTGACCTGCCCGCCCGCCACGGCCGACGCGGGCTCGGCGCGAAGCGCCAGCCGGGAGGTGCGGGCTGCCGCCACCGACGCCACCATCGGGCCGCTCGACGCATCGCTGGGTGCGCCCTCCCGCGGGATCCTCAGCGTGGGCAGCGCGCCCGACCAGTCGCGCAGCCGCGCCCGTACCGCGTCATCCCCGCTCGTCGGCACCGCGGGCAGCGGGAAGTCCGCCGGCGCCTGCCAGGCGTGGCCGGTGCCGCGCAGCGTCCCGCGCGACGCCTCCACCGTGATCCAGCCCGGGGTGGTGCCGGCGCGCAGCTGCACGTGGCCCACGCCGTCCGGCCCCGTCGTCAGGCTCGTCGTCGTGCTGGCGTCACCGCTCACGCGCAGCGTCACGGGGACGTTGCCGACGGGGTATCCGAGCGCGTCGAGGGACACGACGGTGAGCGGCATGCTCGATGCCCCGTCCGGTGCCATGCGCGGCGCGCCCGGAAGGACGAGGATCTCCGCCAGCGGATTCTGCCCATCCGCGGCGGACACCACGCCGACAAGCTCCACGTCGCGGTTTCCGGTGACGTCGAACGTGGCGGTGTAGTCGCCGTTGCGGAGGTCCTTCACCTCGCGCAGCGTGGCGTTGGAGGCCTGGAAGCGCAGGGTGCGCCCGCCGAGGCCGAGCTCCCCGGCCGTCGCGGCGCCGGTGCTGCCCGTGGCCTTCACGTACACCTTGACGCTCGTCCCGCTCGCGGGAAGGGTGGCCGGCTCGGCGCGCAGCGTCACCTTCGTGGCGCGCGCGGGCAGGAGCGGCACGGTGACCGTGTCGACCTGCGCCGGCTTGTCCGCGATCGCGGCGGTGAGGGTGACCTCGCTGGCGGCCACCGCGTTCGGGGCGGTGAACAGCGCCTCGTAGACGCCGCCGCCGATCGGCATCGCCGGGCCCACGGAGCCGGAGGACGCCGAGAAGGTGACCTGCGCGGCCTCGTCGGGCGTGCCGTCGGGCTGCGCGACGAAGACCCGCACCGGCACCTTCACCCGCGCCTCTCCGGGCAGCGCAGGCATGGGGAACAGCGCGATGCGTCGCGTCTCGGGGACCTTCAGGTCGATGGGCGACTCGCGACGCGTCCCGTCGGGGAGCACCTGGACCATCGTGGCGCTGCCGGCGCCCGGCGCAACCTCGATGGGCACCTGGACGCGTCCCTCCGCGTCCGCGGCGACGGGCCCGAAGTCTCGCCCGCCGATGCGCAGCATGACGAGCGCCTTCGGGGTCGCGCGAAGCGGGAAGTTCACCTTGCCGACCATCGGCAGCGCCAGGGCGCCGTACGCCCGTGTCGGGTCGCGACGATCCGCGGCCGTCAGCAGCGAAAGGTGCGGGAACGGCACGTCGGGCGGCACGAGCATCGCGTTGAAGCGTCCTTCGCCGAGGTGCGCGAGGTTCTGCACCTCCCCGGACGACACGCGCACCGCGAGGTCGGCGCCGGGTGCGGCCACGTCGCCGTCCTTGAGCTGGAACACCACGGACACCTGCGCGTCCTGGCGCAGCGTCACGCGGGCCGGCTGCGCGGAGACGACGAGCGCGCGCGGCGCCCGGGCGGCCACCGGTACGGTCCACGTGCGCTCGATGGCGTCACGGTCCCGCGTCATGCGCCAGCTGATGCGCGCGGTCCCGGCGGAGTTCCCCGGCGTCCACGCCACGGTGTACACGCCGCCACCCACCTCCCGTGGCTCGGAGACCTCGCCGAGGTCGACCTTCGCGCGCGCCTTCCAGCCGGCCATCGGCATGCCGTCGGCGTCCACGGCGACCACGGAGAGGGTCACCGGCGCGGGGTCCCCGGCCGTGACCCCGGACGGGACGGCCAGCTCCACCACGGGCGTCGGGAACCGGCGCGGAGCGGTCGAAGCCGGCACGGCCGCGGCGCTGGGGGGCGCGTCGGGTGCCGCCTCGGCGACCATCGGGCCGAGGCACGCGAGCAGGACGACCAGCGGACGCGACGACAGCGACGGACGTGGCATGGGGCCTCAGGTGCCGGGGGCGTGCGCGCCCACGGGTGCGCCCTCGCCCTCGACGAGCAGGTGGATGTTCGGGCGCGGCTCGTCCTCGGGGGTGCTCTCCCAGTGCCGCAGCAGGATCCGGTAGACGAGCAGGCCCGTCTCGCCGGTGCCGAAGACGAGGTGGTTGAAGGCCTGGCGCATGGGATGCATGGCGGTCAGTCCGAGGAACACGCTGCGCGGCTCGAGCTTCGCCACGATCCACGCGATGGCGTTGGGGACCGCCGTCGCGTTCGAGACCACCACCGCGTAGTCGCTGCCGACGCGGGTGGCCCACACGCGCAGCCGCGTGTCGAAGCGGCTCACGTCGGCGTCCAGGTCGACGTGGACGAAGCAGAACGCGCCCTCCACGCGGTAGTGCTGCGAGATCTGCTCGCGGTGCTCGTGGAAGATGGCCTGGTGCGACGGTCCCGGCGTGTCGCCGCCGATTCCGCCGGCCTCCCGACGCCGGCGCTCCTTCATGAGCCGCTCGTGCGGAGAGGTGCGCAGCACGCCCTCCGCGTCCTTGATGGTCACGATGTTGACCCGCTCCCGGCGCATGTGCTCGAAGAGCTCCTCCGTGATCGCGCGCGTGCGCCCGTCGGGGAGGTCCATGCCGGAGACGGGCGCGTCCGCCCGCTCGTTCACCCATTCGATGTCCTCGACGCGCAGCTCGGTCGCGCGGAGGCTGCGCGACACCGCGCCGAGGATCAGCGTGGCGCCGATGAAGATCGCGGAGATGATGATGCCGTCGGGACGCACCACGATGTTGTCGACGAAGGTGAACAGGAACACGCCCGTGATGAGGACCCAGGGGAGCACCCGCATCGTCGATCGACGCTGCTGGAGCGTCTCCTTCCGCACCGCAAGCGTGACAGCGATGGAGGCGCTGACGATCAGCGCGAGCACGCCGGTGGCGTAGGCGCCGCCCTGTGCCTCCACGTCCGCGTGGAACGCCAGCGTCACGACCACGTCGATGGCGAAGATCACGAGCACCAGGGGCCGCGCGTGCTGGACCCACGCCGGGGCCATGCCGAAGCGCGGCAGGTACCGCGGGATGAGGTTGAGCATCGCGGCCATCGCGGAGGCGCCGGCGAACCAGAGGATGAGGATCGTCGAGACGTCGTAGATCGTGCCGAAGGTGGAGCCGAGGTAGGTGTGCGCGAGCCACGCGAGGGCGCGGCCCGAGGCCTCGCCCTTGTACGTCGCCTCGTCGATGAGCATGGTCGAGACCAGGCTCGAGCCGATGAGGAAGCCGCTCATGATCACGGCGGCCCCGGTCAGCAGGTGCCCGGTGGCGCGGATGCGTTCCGCGGGGGGATGGACCCGGCCGGCGTCCTCCTCGCGCGTGCCCGCGACGAGTGGCATGACGCTCACCCCGGTCTCGAACCCCGAGAGGCCGAGCGCCAGCTTCGGGAACGTCAGCAGGGACAGCATCACGAGCGCCGTCGGGTCTCCGCGCAGCGCGAGCGCCCGAGTCCACGCGGCGAGGTGCTCCGGGTGCTCCGCGATCTCCCAGGCGCCGCGCCCCACCACGACGAGGTTGAGCAGCAGGTAGGGGACGGCAAGCCACGTGGCGAGGCCGATCGCCTCCCGGAATCCGCGGAGGAAGACGACGGCGAGCATCGCCAGCAGCAGCAGCGTCAAGCCCACCTGGTGCCCCTCGAGCAGGTGGTGGAGCAGGGGGTTCTCCGCGGCATGCTGCGCCGCATCGGCGGCGGAGAGGGTCATGGTGATGACGAAGTCCGTCGTCGCGAAGCCCAGCAGCGCCAGGACCATGAGCTTGCCCGGCCAGCCCGGCACGAGCCGCTCCAGCATGGAGATCGAGCCCTGGCCGTCGTAGGAGCGTCGCGCCACCTGCCGGTAGATCGGGAGCGCCCCGAACAGCGTCACGAGGACCAGCACGCCCGTGGCCAGCGGGGAGAGCGCCCCGGCCGCGAGCAGCGCGAGGCCGGGCTGGTAGCCGAGGGTGGAGAAGTAGTCGACGCCCGTGAGCCACAGCACCCGGTACCAGGGCCACGTGGGATGCGCGTGGTGGCCATGTTCCTGCGCGGGTGCGGCGAAGAGCCAGCCGAACAGCCGGCGGGTGAGGGTCGGTGGCGTGCTCATCGGGGCGGTGGCTCCCAGGGCGGCGGCGGCAGGGGGACGGGGTGCCCGAGATCCAGCAGGACCTCGGCGACGGCGGCGGCGACGTGGCCCGCGAGCGCGGTGCACGATGCCTTTCGGGGGGTGTCGGTGAACGCGCCGAGGGACGCCGTGCGTGCGTTGCAGGAGGTGTCGGGGTCTCCGGACACCCGGGCGCGGATCGCGGCGCGGTAGCGGGGCGCGGCCTCCCGGAGCGCGGGGGTCACGGGGCCGGCGGGGTCCGGGTCTCCGAGCAGCTCCCCCAGCACCAGCATGCCCGCGGCGATGGCGCCGCAGGGGCCCTCGCCGGTGATCCCGCCGCGGCGCAGGGCCTGGTAGCTCGGGGTGGGCAGGCCGAAGGTCTCGGCGAGCGCCACCCCGCAGCTCCGATGGGGCACGCGGACGCCTTCGTAGAGGAGCGTCGCGCGCGCCTGCGCTGCCGCCACGATGGGGACGCGGTCGCTCACGCGCCGCCGGGGCCGCCCGCGCCGAGCACCCAGTACGGGCTGCCGGCCAGCTGCGCCTTGAGCTGCGAGATCTCGGCCGGGCGCAGCTCGAAGGTCTGCGGCTGCCCGGTGTACGGGTCCACCTGCGTGGCGAACCAGCGGTTCCCGACCTTGGAGCGGTGCAACACGAGCCCGCGCGGGTCGTCGTAGACCGTGACGAGGTCCTTCATGGTCAGCGCACGGTGCGGGTCCGGCTCGGCAGCCGGGGGCGGCTCCGGGGCCGGCGGCGGAGGCGGAGCCGGGGTCGACGCGGCGACCGGCTTGGGCGGCGCGGTCGCATCCAGCACCTCCTCGATCTCCCACTGGATCTCGAGCAGCTCGCCGCGCCGGAGCGTCTCCAGCGCCTCCCGCGCATGGCCGGACGGATCCGCCCTCACGACGCTCGTGAGCTCGGTCTTGACGGCGTCGCGCTCCTTCCAGTCGGCTCGACGGAGTCGTTCGACGAGCGCTTCGATTGCCTGCATGGGTCCTCCCCTCGCGTGGAACGCTGGTTAACCGGTCACGCATGAACTTTTACGAGGCCCTCGAGGAACCGCACCGGACCCGCCTGCTCGCGCTGGGCGCGCCGCGTCGCCTGGAGCCGGGCGAGCGCCTCTTCTCCCAGGGCGACACCAGCCGCGACCTGTACCTCGTGCAGGACGGCAGCCTCGACATCGTCAGCCAGCGCGGATCGACGCCGGTCGTCGTGCGTACGTTCACGCGCGGCGCGCTCGTGGGCGAGATGTCCTTCCTCGACGCGGGGTACCGGCGCAGCATGGAGGTCCGGTCCGCGGAGGGGGCCGCCCTGGTGGCGTGGCCCTTCGCGGCCCTCGATGCCGCGCTCTCCGGCGACGACGTGCTCTCCGGGGCGTTCTACCGCTTCCTGGCGGAACTGCTCGCCGCGCGTGCCCGCTCGACGAGCAACGACGCCGTGGACGGAACGCTGAAGGCCGGTGCCGGCGCCGAGGCGCGGGACACCGTGCTGGACCAGCAGGCCGGCTTGCTGGCGGAGACCCTCCTCGGCATGCGTGCCACCGGGGCGGACGTCGATTCGCTCCACGCGCGCATCGATGCCGGCATGACGCCGTTCCTCCAGTCCCTCGACGCGCGTCTGTCCCGGCGGGATGACTCGGAGGCCGAACGGCTCGCGCAGCCCGCCCGTGAGCGGCTGCGGCCGCTGCTGCAGCGCGCCGCGACGGCCGAGCTGTGCTTCGGTGCCGCGCACGCCGGCGACCCGGCGTGGGTGACGCACGTGCTCGGGGGACAGGCCGAGGGCGCGGGACCCTTCGGCCTCGCGCTCGATCGCTGGCTGCTCGCGCGCCCGACCCCCGCCGGGATGCGCGCGGCCCGGGAGGCCGCGGTCGCCGCCGTCCGCACCGCGGTGCGCGGGCGGCCCGGGGCGCGCGTGGAGTGGGTGAACCCGTCGGGCGGTGGGGTGCTCGCGGGTGTGGTCGCGGACGGTGGGTTGTCCGGCGCGCACGTCGTGCTCGTCGGTGACGTCGGCGATCGCGACGCGACCGAGGACTGGCGGGGCCGCCTCGCGGGGTCGGGGACCGTGGCGCGTGTCGAGGCGCTCCACGTGCCGTTGGATCGCGACGCCTTCGCGCCGAGTGGTCGTCGTGGCGATCGTCCCGACGTGATGGTCGTCGACGGCCTGCTCGAGTACCTGCCGGAGCGCGCGGCCGCCACGATGCTCCGCGACGCCGGCGCGCGCCTGGCCGACGGGGGGCGCCTCGTGCTGGTGACGGTGGGCGAGGCGGACGATGACGCGCTGTGGCGGTTCGTGTTCGGATGGCCGCTCGTGCGTCGCGACCGGGAAGGGTTGGAGCGGCTCGTGGCCGCCACGGGCCTCGCCCGGTGGGCCGTCGAGGCGTGCGGGTGCGGGTGGGTGGTCGTGACCGGTGGTTGAAGGCGCGCCCGAAGTGGCATATGCTCGGGTGCCGGCGCGGACGTCCCGCGGCCCGATCACAGGAGGTTGTCGCATGTCGCTCCACGCTCTCACCCTCGTGGCGGCCCTCGCCGGCTGTGCGGGGGAGGAACCCGCCAAGGCGCCGGTGGCCGAAGTGCCCACCCAGCCGACGGCACCCGTGGCGCCGCCTGCGGAGCTGGACCTGAACGCGCTGAAGTCCGGCGCGACGAACGTGGCGCTCGTGCCGTCGCCGGTGGAGATGCAGAAGGCCCTCGAGAAGGCCGGCATTGCGCAGCAGCTCGAGAGCCTCGTGCAGCAGCGCACCCTGAAGCCCGACGCGCAGGACAAGGACGTGATCGCCGTCCGCACCGGCGTCCTCCTCGCCGATGCGTTGCTCACCGTGAAGACCGCGCCGCCCGAGCGCCTCATCGAGCGGCTGACCCTGGTGCGCGCCGGTCTCGAGAAGCTGGGCGCCGGCGACGACGTCCTGCGTACCGCCGACGACCTCGTCGCGCAGGTGAAGAACGTGGGCAAGGGCTCGCGCGACAAGATCGTGGAGGAGCTCGATGCCATGCACGGCGCCGTGCTCCCGGCCATCGAGTACAAGGCGGGCGCCCAGGTGGTGCCGCTCATCCAGGCCGGCGGCTGGCTCGAGGGGTCCAACCTCCTCGCCGCCGCGGTCCTCGCGTCCGACAAAGTCGCCGTGGGCAACGATCTTCTGCGTCAGCCGCAGATCGCCGCCTACTTCCTCGACTACGTCAAGCTGGAAGGCCGCGCCCAGGCGCCCGACGCGGTGGTCAAGAAGCTCAACGCCACGCTCACGCGTCTGAAGGAAATCGCGTCCCAGCCTGCGCTCGCGAAGGCGGACGTCGAGGAGATCAAGGCGCTGACCGACTCCGTCCTCGGAATGCTCTAAGGAGACCCATGCTCACGCTCATCCATGCAGCGATGCTCGTCGCGGGCCTCGCCAACGCCACCGAGAAGCAGGCGGAAGACGCCCTCCGCACCAAGATCTGGGACGGCTACGCGCAGGGCTGGTCGGTGCGTACCGCCACCAGCGTGACGCTCGGCGCCGGCGAGCACCGGGTCTACCTGGTGACGCTCTACGCGGGCAACGACTACCGCGTGATCGCGGTGGGAGACGGGAACGCGTCGAACATCGACATCGTTCTGTACGACGCGGAGGGCAAGCAGGTCGCGACGGACGGCACGTCCGATCGGGATCCGAAGCTCGAGTTCCGCCCCGGTGCGACCGGGACGTACTACGTCGCGGTGCACGCCTCCCAGCTCGTGGACGCGGGCGCCAAGGCGGGCGTCGCGACCGCGGTGACCTACAAGTAACGGCGTGGCACAGGGCCTCGCGGAGCGTCTTCGGGAGCGCCTCGCCGTCGGCGAGGACGCGCCGTCCGCCGCGGGGCTCGCGTATGCCGCGGACTTCGTGCGTCTCCTGCGCCGGGTCGCCGGCATCGAGGCCACCGACGCCGCAGGGCTGCGGGCCTCGCTCGATGCCGTCGTCGCACCGGCGACCGGGCTGACGGAGGCGCAGCGCCTCGCGCTCTACGAGCTCGCGTGCCTCCCGGACCACCGCGATCTCGACGACGCGCGGGAGCAGGCCGCGTTCACCGGACGGTTCCGCGGGGGTCGGCCGGTGCTGCAGGAGGTGGCTGCCGGCGAGGTCGGCGTCGAGACCTTCGCGGCGACCTGGGGGCCCGGGCGCGCCGTGCAGCTCGTCGATGCCGCGCTGGTGGTGCTCGCCGGTCGGGGTGCGCCGCCGTCGCAGGTGCGTCGCTGCTTCGAGGCGGCCGAGCACCTCGGCGTGGACCCGCTCTCGATGGCGGCGCTGGCGCGCCAGCGTGATCCGCGATTCGGCGCCGATGGCCTGCGGTTGCAGTGGGATGCCGCCGCCATGGGGCCGGGCGCCGCGGTGTCGATCGGCGAGAGCCCGGGTGCCGAGCTCTGCATCCCGGATCCGCACGTGCTGCCCGTGCACGCACGGCTCATGCAGACCGCGTCCGGCCTGCGGATCACCGGTGCCGAGGAGCGCCCGCTGATCGTCAACGGCAAGGTCACGCAGTCCGCGCCGTTCGGGCCCGGCGACACCGCGCGCCTCGGTCCGTGGGCGCTCCGCTACGACGGAACGTCTCTGGAAGCGCGCTCGGAGCGCACGTTCTCGACCTTCGCCGTGCGAAACCTGCGGCGCGCCATCGGCCCCACCACGCTGCTCGACGACGTGTCGTTCACCGCCTACGCCGGCGAGGTGGTGGCGTTCGTCGGTCCGTCGGGCTGCGGGAAGACCACGCTCATGAGCGCGCTCGCGGGCACCGCTCCCCCGGATTCGGGGGAGGTGCTCCTCGACGGCGAGCCCTTCCACGCGCTGCTGGAGCGCGATCGCTCGCGCGCGGGCGTGGTGCCGCAGGATGACATCGTCCATCCGGAGCTGACGGTCGAGGAGAGCCTCACGTTCAGCGCGCGGCTCCGGCTCGGGGCCGGTGCCGACGACCAGGCGGTGCGCGTCGAGGTCGAGCGCGTCCTGGAGGAGCTGGGCATCGCGCACATCCGCGCATCCCGGATCGGCGACGCCCTGCGACGCGGAATCTCGGGCGGCCAGCGAAAGCGCGTCAACCTCGGGCAGGAACTGCTCACCCGCACGACGCGCGTCCTGTTCCTCGACGAGCCCACGAGCGGTCTGGACCCGCATTCGAGCCAGAGCATCGTGCGCCTCGCGCGCGTGCTGGCGGACCGCGGCCGCACCATCTTCATCGTCACCCACGACCTCAGCCCGCAGGTCGTCGGCCTCGTCGACCACCTGGTGGTGCTGGCGCCGGGTGGGCGACTGCTGTTCTACGGCCCGCCGGACGCCGCGTGCCGCTATTTCAAGGTCCGCACGGTGGACGCCATCTTCTCGCGCATCGCCGACTACTCGGCCGCGATGTACCGGGAGACCCCCGAGCACGCCGCGTGGGTGGTCGGGCGCGAGGCCGTGCGCACCTCCGGGGTCCTTCCCGCGCCGCCCCCGCCGACGCCAGCGGCGGCGGAATCGTCGCTGGGACGCGCGTGGCGCCAGTTCCGCGTGCTGGTGGCCCGGTACGCCCGGGTCAAGGCGCGCGACCGCACCGGCCTCTGGGTCCTCGCCGCGCAGCCGCCGTTCCTTGCCCTCGTCATGGCGCTGGTGTTCCCGGCACCGACGATGCAGATGCTGTTCATGCTCTCCCTGAGCTGCACCTGGTTCGGCATGAGCGTCGCCGTGCGCGAGCTGATCGCGGACCGCGTCATCTGGCGTCGCGAGCGGCGCGTGGGCGTCGGCGTGGCGCCCTACGTCTCCAGCAAGCTGGCCGTGCTGGTCGGTATCGTCGTGCTCCAGTGCGCGTTCCTGTCCGGGATCGTGTGGATGACCCACGACCTCGGCGCACACGGGTTCGGCCTCGTGTCCACCCTCGGCGTGTCGGCCCTCACCGGCATCGCCGGCACGTGCCTCGGGCTGTGCGTGTCCTCGCTGTTCGGCTCCAGCGAGGCCGCCGTCGGCACCCTGCCGCTGCTGCTCATCCCGCAGATCACCTTCAGCTCGCTGCTCATCGGGCTTCGCGACATGACGCCGCTCGCGCGGTCGCTCACGTGGCTCGACCCGCAGCGCTACGCGTTCGACGCGCTGCTCAAGGTCGGCAGCACGCTGTCCGAGGCCACCCGCGCGCGCGGTTGGGACACCGTCGAGAACACCGTGCCGCTCTACCAGTTGGGCTTGAAGGGCGCCGAGATCGACGACATGGGCCTTCCCATGCGCACCCTGTGCCTCGCGCTCGTCGGATGGAGCCTGCTGTTCGCCTCCGCCGCCTACGTGCGGACGCATCTGCGTCGCGACGACTGAGCCCGGGGGCGTTGCGGGGGGCGGGCTCAGCCCCCCGCCCCAGGAATGCCAGTCGTTCAGTGCGCGTGCGGGAACGCCAGGGAATCCTCCGCGACGGGCTGCGTGTCCGTGCGCAGGTAGTGCGCCTCGTCCACCTCGACGGCCAGGACGGAGTGCCCGCGGGTCCCGTGGTGCGCCGGTCCGGCGTAGGTCACGAGGGCGTGGCCGTCCGCGAGCCAGCGCAGCGCGGTGTCGCGGTCGATGGTGCGCATCGCGGCGTTCTTGAAGCGCACGGTCAGGGTGCGGACGCGACCGTCCGCCACGTCGGCGCCGTGGATCTCGACATCGGCCATGGGGTCTCCGGGGAAGGAGCGGAACGTACGCTCCCGCGCGCGGGCCCGCAAGCGCGGCGGGTCACCGCGCCGGGTTGGCCCGCGGCTCGCCCTGCGGGAAGTCCAGGAGCTCCCAGGTCACGAACAGGCGGGATGCCGTCTGCGCCGCGCCGATGGAGACGTGGGTGCAGTCCGTGCACAGCAGGTTCTGCAGGTGGCCGGGGCTGTTCCGCACCCGCTCCCAGGCCTCCGCCGCGGTGTCGGCCGCCGCGACGTCCTCCCGGTGTCGCGCGAGCGGGAAGTGGGTGCGCCGCGCCAGCTCCGTCACGCCGGGACAGTGTGGCGTGGCGTGCGCCACGACGCCCGCGCTCGCCAGGCACGTCGCGTGGGCGCGCGCGTGGGGGACGAAGGCCGGAAACGACGTCAGCGGCCGGAGTCCGGCGCGCGCGCGCAGGTCCTGCAGCTCGGACAGGAGCCAGCCCTCGGCCTGCATGGGCGCGTCGACCGCGGCCGGCCCGGGGAGCGGCGCCGGCGGGGGAGGGGAGGCGTCCACCCACACGCTGAACAGCAGCGCCACCCGCGCGCCGTCGACCACCTCGACGCGATGCTCGCCGGGCTCGTGGAACACGTCCAGCCATCGCGCCACGCCGGACGGCAGGTCGCGCTCCTCCACGCGCCCTGCGGGGCTGGACACCAGCACGCGGGCGTCGGTCACGCCCTCCACGCGGAGCCCGAAGGCGCCGTCGAGCGGGAGGTCGCGGGGCACCGGGTCGAGCGTGGCGGGTCGCGGCGCCCACCCCAGCACCCACCAGCGGCCTCCGTCCGGCAGGTCGCGCCAGGCCCAGCCCGCATCCAGCGGCACGCCGCGCGGCATGGCGTCGAGCAGCGGCTGCGGCACCTCGGTGCCCCCGATCACCCGCACGAACCGTGCGTCGCCGGGGTACCCGGCCCGGCCGAGCGCGAGACGCACGGCGCCCGGCGTCAGGCGCGCGTCGGGGCGCGTAGCGAGGCTGGCCAACTCCTGGGCGGCGGCCCGGAGACCGCGGTCGACCCGTGCGTCCGGGCCGAGCATCGGGAGCGCGTCGCCCGCCAGCTGGCGCACCCGGGGCGCATCCGGTCGCGGGCGCACCACGCGCGACGGCGCCGCACACCCCGTGCCCAGCACTCCGGCCATCCATGCGAGCATGAGCCACCGCATGGCCGGGCCGGTAACGTGCGCGACGCCGTGCGGGCACGAGGCGGGCGGTGGGGCGCGCCGGCAGATAGGGGGCTGGCATGCGCGTTCTGCTCGTGCAGGCCTTCACCGCCCTCGACATGGAGCTGGTGTACCCGCTCGGGTTGGCGTACCTGGCGTCGCACCTCGACGGGCACGAGGTGACGCTGTTCGATCTGAACCTGCACCGCGCGGAACCGTACCGGGCCCTGGCCCGCGAGGTCGCGCGGCTGCGGCCCGACGTGATCGGGTTCAGCCTCCGCAACATGAAGGTGGGCCGACCGGACCTTCACACCGACGACTTCGGCCCGCAGCAGGAGGCCATCCGCGCGGCCCGGCAGGCGGCGCCGCACGCACGGGTGGTCCTGGGTGGCACGGCGTTCAGCCTCTACGCGGAGGCGATGATGGCGCGCCTGCCGGAGGCCGACTTCGGCGTGTGGGGCGAGGCCGAGCACCGCTTCCCGGCGCTGCTCCAGGATCTCGATCGGCCCGAGCGCGTCCCCGGCGTGTACTACCGCCGGGACGGTGCGGTGCGCTTCACCGGGATGCCACCGGCGGAGGACTGGTCCGGCCTGCGTCGTCCGCGCCGGGACCTGCTGCCCATGGCGCCGTACGCCGCGAGCAGCCCCGTCAGCGTGGGGGTGCAGGCGAAGCGCGGCTGCGGCCTGCGCTGCATCCACTGCTCCGACACGTACCTCTCTGGAAACCGTGTACGGCTGCGCGATCCGGGCGACGTAGTGGACGAGATCGCGGCGCTCGTGCACGACCACGGTGTACGGCGCTTCTTCTTCTGCGACCAGATCTTCAACATCCCGGTGGGCCACGCCATCGCCATCTGCGAGGAGATCACGCGCCGCGGCCTCGACGTCCGTTGGTCGGCGTGGTTCAACGAGCATCGCAACACGCTGCCGGACGCGCTCATCGTGGCGCTGAAGCGGGCGGGCTGCGGACTGCTCAGCTTCAGCCCCGACCACGTCGACGACCGCATGCTGCGGTCGCTCGACAAGAACTTCACGCATGCCGACATGCTCCACACCGTGCAGGTCGCGAAGCGCCACGACATGGACGTCGAGTACAGCTTCTTCCTCAACGCCCCGGGGGAGGACCTGCGGTCGCTGGGCGCCATCCTGCGCTTCCTCGCGCATGCGCGGCTGGAACTCGGGCCGCGGCTGCGACTGTTCTCCCTGCTGATGATGCAGCCGATCCGCATCTACCCGCACACGCGGCTCCAGCAACTGGCCGTGGCGCAGGGTCTCCTCGACGCGGATCATCCGCTCATCGAGGGTCAGTTCTGGAACCCCGGCGCGCTGCGGTGGGCGGTGGCCGGCATCCAGGCGGGCGCGGGCGGTCTCTACCGCGCCCGCGCCGCGTGGAACCGCCTCCAGGGAGGAGAGGCGGCGGAGGGGCGCGCGTAAGAAATCGTGCGCCTGCGGCACGCGTGGGGTATGCTCCTACTGCACGGAGTCCCGCATGCTTTTGTCTCACCTCGCCCTCGCGTTCCTCGTCGCCTGCGGTGACGACGAGGAGACCACCCCGCCGCCCGTGGAGTGCGACACGGGCTCGTCCATCGTGGACTCGGGCGTGGCCTGCAACACGGACACCCACACGTCCTCCGGGACGGGCACGTCCACCCAGACGGTGACCGACACCGGCACGGGCACCGCGACCCAGACGGGCACGGGTTCGTCCACGTCGACCGCCACGTCCACGCAGACGGCGACCGACACCGACACGGCGACCGGCACGGGCGGACAGGACACCGCGGAGCTCGTCGACGCCGACGGCGACGGCGTGGCCGCCGCCGAGGACTGCGACGACGCGAACCCCTTCGTGTACCCCGGGAACTTCGAGACCTGCGACGGCGTGGACGAGGACTGCGACGGCGTCATCGACAACGACGCGTGGGACGCGCGCGTGTTCCTCCTCGACCTCGATCACGACGGCTACGGGGTGGACGGCACGGACATGTACGCCTGCGAGGCGCCGCTCGACGCGGTGGAGCAGGGCGGCGACTGCGACGACGAGAACTGGCTCGTCAACCCCGGCTCGCTCGTGCCGGAGTGCGGGGACATCGCGTTCCTCGACCTGAACTGCGATGGTTCTGTCGGGTCGGAGGACTTCGACGGCGACGGCTTCACGGCGTGCGATGACTGCAACGACGCCGACTCCGGCGTCTTTCCCGGCGCCGCGGAGGTCTGCAACGGCGGGGCGGACGACGACTGCAACGGCCTGGCGGACGACGAGGACCCCGCGCTGGTCGCGGACGCCGCGGCCGCGGGCAAGAGCGAGTTCTACGCCGACTTCGACATGGACGGCTTCACGCCGGGTGCCGGCGCCACCCTGTCCTGCGACGCGGCGCCCGGTTTCGTGGCGGCGAACCAGCTGTACAGCCTCGAGCGCACCATGCGCGACTGCGACGACAACGACGGGGCCGTGAGCCCCGAGGCGTCGGAGGTGTGCGACGGCGAGGACAACGACTGCGACCAGCTGGTCGACGACGCCGACGACAACGTCGACCCGGGCAGCCGTCGCTTCGTGCGGGACGCGGACGCCGACGGATACGCCGTCGACGGGTCCGAGATCGGCGCGTGCGTCGCGCCGGCCGGCTTCGTCGTGTCGGCCGCCAACGGCGGCGGCGACTGCGACGACGACAGCGCCGCCGTGCACCCCGGCGCGTCCGAGGTCTGCAACCTCGGCGTCGACGACGACTGCGACGGCACGGCCGATGACTTCGACACGTCGGTGACCGGCGCGCCGACGTGGTACGCCGACCTCGACGGCGACGGCTTCGTGGGCGAGGACGAGGACGAGGCCCCCGTGGCGGCGGCGGCCTGCATCGCGCCCATCGGGTACTACGCGATGGCGGACCTCGAGGCGGAGCTGGACGCCGTGTCGGGCATGCCCGTGCTCGTGCAGGACTGCAGCGACGACCCGTTCCTGGACTGGTACGCCTACGACGTGAATCCTGCGGCCACGGAGGCCTGCAACGGCCGGGACGACAACTGCGACGATCTCGCGGATGACGCGGACGTGACCGTCGATCCGGCCGGGTTCACCACCTGGTACCTCGACGCGGACATGGACGGCTACACGCCGTCGTCCACGCCCGTCGAGACCTGCGACGCGCCGGCCGGCTACACCTACTACGTGTGGAACACGCCGGATCCGTCCGATCCGGACGGCTTCGTCGCCGACTGCGATGACACGCTGGTCGATGTGGACGATCCCGCCGACGATGGCGTGGATGGCAGCGTGGTGTACCCGGGCGCCTACGACGCGTGGTACGACGGGCTCGACGCCGACTGCGACCTTGCGGACGACTACGATCAGGACGGCGACGGCTTCGCCGGCATGCTCGCGGACGGCAACCCCGGCACCGACTGCAACGACGTCGACGCCAACGCGTACCCCGGTGCGCCGGTCGATACCGCGTACGACGGGGTCGATCAGGACTGCAGCAACGGGGACCTCGTGGACGTGGACGGCGACGGTGAGCCGTCGGAGGCCGTGGGCGGCGAGGACTGTGACGACGAGGATGCTGCCATCAAGCCGGGGATGACCGACATCCCCTACGATGGCATCGATCAGGACTGCAGCGGCGCGGACCTCAGCGACGTCGACGGCGACGGCGTGACCGGTGGCCCGTCCGGCAGCGACTGCGATGACACCGACCCGAACGTGCGCCCCGGCGTGAACGAGCTGTGCGCGACGGCCGCGGACGACGACTGCGACGGCCAGACCAACGAGCCGTCCGCGGTGGACGCGAGCCGCTGGTACGTCGATGCGGACGGCGACCACTACACCACCGGAAGCTTCCAGGTGGCGTGCGCCGCGCCGGATGCGACCTACGCGGCCGAGGCCAGCCTGCTGTCGTCGGAGCTCGACTGCGACGACGCGGCGGCCGGCACCAACCCCGGCAAGCTCGCGTCCGACGACGTCGCGTACGACGGGATCGACCAGGACTGCAGCGGCGAGGATGTGACCGACGTCGACAAGGACGGCGTGGACGCCGTCGCGGCCGGCGGGACCGACTGCGACGACAACGACGACGCCGTTCGTCCTGGCGCGAGCGAGCTCTGCGCGACGGCCGCGGACGACGACTGCGACGGCCAGACCAACGAGCCGTCCGCGGTGGACGCGAAGCGGTGGTACGTCGATGCGGACGGCGACCACTACACCACCGGCACCTACCAGCTGGCGTGTGCCGCGCCCGACGCGACGTACGTGGATGAGGTGACGCTCGTGCCGCGCGGAAGCGTGGACTGCAACGACTCCGAGGCTGCGGCGAACCCGGGCGTGGCGGCGGAGACCTGCGCGACGGCGTTCGACGACAACTGCGATGGCCGCGTGAACGACATCACCTCGGTGGATGTGGCGACGTTCTACGAGGACGCCGACGGCGACCACTACTCGTCCGGCGACCGCATCGACGCGTGCGTCGCGCCGAGCGGCTACGTCGCCGCCGGTACCCTCACCTCGCTCACGGCCGCGGACTGCGACGACTCGGTGCTCACCGGCGCGTCGGTCCATCCGGGCATGGACGAGGACTGTGACACGCTGGCCGACGACGACTGCGACGGCCGCGCCAACGACATGACCTCGGCCGACGCCCAGGCGTGGCGCAAGGATGCGGACGGCGACGGCTTCGCGACGTTCGACAGCGAGATCGCGTGCGACGCGCCGGCCGGCTACGTCGCGGCGGCGTCCGTCGACGCCACGCGCGCGGACTGCGACGATGCGCTCGCCGCCGTGAGCCCCGCGGCCAGCGAGCAGTGCGCGACGCTGCTGGACGACGACTGCGATGGCCAGTCCAACGAGGCCGACGCCGTGGACGCCACGACGTGGTTCGTGGACGCGGACTCCGACTCCTACGGGTTCGTGTCGCCCACGGCGTTCCCGCTGTTCGCGTGCGAGCAGCCGGACGGGTACGTCGGCAACGTGGACGACTGTGACGACGGGGCCGGCGCGATCAATCCCGGTGCGGACGAGCTGTGCAGCACGGTCGAGGACGACAACTGCGACGGGCTCGTGAACGACCCGTCCGCGGTCGATGCCCCGACCTGGTACACCGACCTCGACGGCGACGGTCATGCGGCGGGTGTGTCCGAGGTGTCCTGCACCGACCCGGGCCCCACCGCGTACCTGCCCGTCGAGCTCGTCTCCACGTCGGATGACTGCGACGACCTGAGTGCGACCCGGTCCCCGGACAACACCGAGGTGTGCGACGCCATCGATCTGGACGAGGACTGCGACGGTCTCGCGGACGATGCGGACCCGAACACGAGCGCCGCCACCAAGTCGACGTGGTACGTCGATGCCGACGGCGACGGGTATGGCACGGGCGCGTTCGTCGATGCCTGCGAGTCGCCGGGGGTCACGTACGCCGCGTCGCTGGTGTCGAGCGACATCGACTGCGACGATGCGCGGGCGCTCAGCAATCCGGGCGGGGTGGAGGTCTGTCTGAACCTCTACGACGACGATTGCTCCGGGTACGACCCGGCCACGGGCATGGAGGATCCGCCGGCTGCGTACGGTGCGGATGCGTGTGACACGCTGTCTGGCTCCAAGGTTCTCGCGAACGCGGACGTCGTCGTGGCGGGCGAGGTCGCCAGCGACTTCTTCGGCATCGCGGTCGTGGGCGCAAACGTGTTCGGCAACGCAGATGGTGACGTCGTGGTGGCCGCGTACGGGCAGGACGCCGGCGGCTCGAACGGCGGTGCCATCTACGTGTACGGGTCGAACTCGTTCGGAACCCACGCGCGCAAGTTCACGGGCGCCGCCAACGAGCAACTCGGGTTCAACGGGTCGATCGCAGCCGTGCCGGACGCCGGTGGCGGGGTCTACGATGACCTCGTGGTGGGGGCCACGGGCTCCAACCGTGCGTACCTGGTCGACGGGTCGTCCGTGAACACGGGGCCCAGCGGTGCACTGTCCACGTTGTCCCGGGCGGTCTTGTCCCTCGGGAGTGCCACCGGGGCGGACGTCGTCGCGACCTACGTCGGTGACGTCAACGGCGACCAGGTGGGTGACTTCGTGGTGGGTTCGCCGGGGAACAGCGGTGGCTTCGGCCAGGTTGGCCTCTTCCTGGGTCGCAGCGGGCGTGAGCTCGGCGGAACGACCTGGTTCCCCGACGTGATGTTCCAGGGCAAGCAGGTAGGTGGCTACGCGGGTACGGCCCAGCGCTTCGGCGCGGCCGTAGCCGGAGCCGTCGATCTCGACGGGGACGACCTGGACGACGTGGTCATGGGCCTTCCGTACAACACGGCCTCGGCGGCGCGCAGCTACCCGGGGACGGCGACGGATCTCCTGCACGGAGCCATCGCGATCTACTACGGCCGCACCACGTCGACGGCGAGCACGCCCTCTTCGTCGCCGACAGCGGTCGCGGTCACGGAGCTCTCCTACATTCGGGGTGAGCGCATCTACGACCGGTTCGGCTACGCCGTGACCGGTCTCGGTGACCAGAACGGTGACGGGTACGACGACATTGCGGTCGGTGCGGACCTCTACGGCAACTCCTCCACGACGCAGGGGGATGCGACCACCTGCACGGCGGTGAGTTGTCAGAAGGGTGCAGTGTACGTGATCAATGGGGGAGCGACCCGGTTCGCTGCCGCGGCTCAGGGCAACACGGCCTCACCGTCGCTCACGTCGGTCGGATCGGTGTTCGCCGCGCGCTACGTCGCAAGCTCGGGTTCGGACAGGGAGTTCCTCGGTCGGTCCATCCGTGGGGGAGACATCAACCGAGACGGGTACGGAGACCTGATCATGGGTGCGCCGCAGGCAGGTCCCCAGGATAGCGTCGCGCCGAACGCGCCGAACGCGCCGGGCGCGGCGTACGTCGCGTACGGTCCCGTTGCCCAGGGTTCCTTCGACATCGACGCGGCGTACAACCTTAAGGTGACCGGCAACTACTCCGCGTTCGGCAGCGTGGTCGGTGTGGTCGGGGACGTCGATGGCGACGCGTACGACGATGTGCTCATCGGGCACTTCAAGGAGGCCAGCGACCGGGGCGGTTTGTACGCCTTCTCCGGCGCCGGCCAGTAGCCTCGGCCGGCCCGCGCCGGTGCACATGCGGAAACCCCGCGGAGCCATCAGGCCCCGCGGGGTTTCTCGTCGTTCACCCGGTTTCGACGCCCGGCGGGGGGCGTTGCGGGCACGCCGCCGCGGTTGGCCCCGCCAGGGGCCTCGAGCGGCGCGCGTGGGGAGGACGCGTCCGCCGCAGGCGGCGCCGGGCCAGGCCCGGCGAGCGCCGGACCCCGCCCCCGGAGGTCGCCGCCCGGCGGCGGCCGCGAGGGGGGCGGCAAGCCCCCCGCCCCAGGCTTACCGGGAGCGCTCGAAGGCGCGTCGGTACAGCTCGTTGCCGGAGTCGTCGTAGAACACGCCGGTGAAGGTGTCGCCGCGGAGCTCGACCCACATGAAGCCGTAGCCGCGGCGCTGGTACCACACGGGGTTGTCGGTATCCACGCTCGTCGACTTGGCGCCTGCGCCCGACACGATGAACTCGGTGCCGGCGCACGGGGAGACCAGCCACTGCAGGCTGTGGTCGTGTCCGCAGAAGTACGCGTCGACCTTGCCGCACACGTCCCGCTCGACGAAGTCGCGGAAGGTGCGGCCGCCGCTGCCTCCGTCCCAGCTGCCGGCGTTGCCGTGGGGGCCGTTGCTCACGAAGGTGTGGTGCCCGAGCGCGAACTTCCACGGCGTCTGGGCGGCGTCGCGCGCGGCCGGGAACCACGCGATCTGGTCGTCGGCGCGTCCCCACGCGAAGGCGGTGGTGTCGAGGCCGAACAGCGTCACGTCGCCGATGGTCTGGGCGTAGAACTGGTCGGGCATGTTCCACGCGGCGGAGCGCTCGGTGTACGCCACCTGCGCGTCGGTGCGGTAGGGCTCCCAGCCGCCGCCGCCGCCACCGTAGTCATGGTTGCCGAGCACGGCCCAGAACTGGATGCCGAGGCCGCCGTAGGGAACCTCGAAGCGGTCGCTCCACATCGGATCGTCGACCGAGGCCACGCCGCTGCTGTAGAAGTTGTCCCCGAGGTAGACGGCGAAGTCGCAGCCCTGGGCGGCGCAGGTGCGCGCCACCGCGGCGGCGACGTCGGACTGGTGGGAGTCGCCGGTTCCTGCGTCCCCGATCGCCACGAAGCGCGTGACGCGGGGCGGGGGCGTGTCGGTGCCGGTGCCGGTACCGGTGGCCGCGCCGCTGCCGCCGCCCGTCGCGGTCCCGGTGGCGGTGGCTGTCGCCGTGCCGTCGGCGGTGGGCCCGGTCAGGTCGGGCGGATGGCTCTTGCGCAGGACGCCCTGCTCGGAGCAGGCGAGCAGCAGGAGAGGAAGCAGCGGTGTCATCGGGTCCTCGGGGTGGATCGGCGCGGACCCTGGCCGGCAGAGGAGCCTGCCGTCGCGGCGTCTACGCCGCCCGCGCCAACCCACCCGTGCGGTTCCCTATTCCGACGCGTGCGCGTGCGGCATCGTGGGGCGCGACCGAATACATGCGAGGCGTAGCGAGGGAACCATGGCGGACGATCGCAAGGGCGGAGGCAACGCGCGCATCGGCGAGCTGCTCGTCCGGGAGAAGCTCATCAACCAGGCGCAGCTCGCGCGCGCCATGGAGAGCCAGCGGGCGACGGGCGGCCGCCTGGGACACCAGCTCGCCAAGCTCGGCTACCTCGAGGAGAACGAGCTCACCGCGTTCCTCGCCAAGCAGTACGGTGTCCCGAGCATCAACCTCTCGGACTTCGAGATCGAGCCGGACGTGCTCAAGCTCCTCCCCAAGGAGCTCGTCGTGCGCCACCAGGCGATTCCGGTCAACAAGGCCGGCACGACCCTCATCGTGGCGATGGCCGATCCGTCGAACATCTACGCCATCGACGACATCAAGTTCCTGACCAACCTCGCCATCGACGTGGTCGTGGCGAGCGAGCAGCAGATCTCCGAGGCGATCGAGAAGTACTACACGGCCAGCGTCACGTTCGAGGACGTGATGGTCGACTTCGCGGGCGAGGGCGAGGAGTTCGAGATCGCCAACGACGTCGACGACGACATGAACGTCCTCGACCTCGAGCGCAGCGCGGGCGATGCGCCGGTCGTCAAGCTCGTGAACCTCATCCTCGTGGACGCGATGCGCAAGGGCGCCTCCGACATCCACATCGAGCCGTACGAGAAGCAGATGCGCATCCGCTACCGCATCGACGGCATGCTCTACGAGGTGATGAAGCCCCCGCTCAAGCTCAAGCACGCGATCTCGAGCCGCATCAAGATCATGTCGAACCTCGACATCGCGGAGCGGCGCCTGCCGCAGGACGGCCGCATCAAGCTCAAGATGGGCCGCGGCAAGGAGATGGACTACCGCGTGTCGGTGCTGCCGGTGCTGTGGGGCGAGAAGATCGTCCTCCGCTTGCTCGACAAGGGCAACCTGCAGCTCGACATGACGAAGCTCGGCTTCGAGGAGAAGATCCTCGCGGACTTCAAGGCGACCATCGCCAAGCCCTACGGCATGATCCTGGTCACGGGACCCACGGGGTCCGGCAAGACCACCACGCTCTACTCGACGCTCGCCGAGCTCAACAAGGTCTCCCACAACATCAGCACGGCCGAGGACCCGATCGAGTTCAACCTCTACGGCATCAACCAGGTGCAGATGCACGACGACATCGGCCTGAACTTCGCCGCGGCGCTCCGGTCGTTCCTCCGGCAGGACCCCGACGTCATCATGGTCGGTGAGATCCGCGACTTCGAGACGGCGGAGATCGCGGTCAAGGCGTCCCTCACGGGCCACCTCGTGCTCTCCACGCTGCACACCAACGACTCGCCGAGCACGGTGTCGCGTCTCCTGAACATGGGCATCGAGCCCTTCCTCGTGGCCAGCTCCGTGAACCTCATCGCGGCGCAGCGCCTCGTGCGCAAGAACTGCGCGGACTGCAAGGCGCCGATCGAGATTCCCGTCCAGCAGATCATCGATCTGGGCGTGGACCCGGAGGAGGCGGCGACCTTCAAGCCCATGCGCGGCGCCGGATGCCGCACGTGCAACAACACCGGCTACAAGGGCCGCATCGCCGTCTACGAGATCATGATCTTCAACGAGGAGCTCAAGGAGTTCGTGCTCAACGGCGCCAGCACCCTCGAGCTCAAGCGCGAGGCGATCCGCCAGGGCCTCCAGACGCTGCGCATGAGCGCCGTCAAGAAGTTCAAGGAGGGCATGACCTCGATCGAGGAGGTCCTGCGCGTGACGGCGCCGGACTAGGGCGATGCGTCGCGCGCTGCGCTGGCTCGCCGCGCCGGGGGTGCTGCTCATCGCGGCGTGGGTCTGGTACCGGTTCTGGGGACCGGCGCTGCCCCCCGAGCGGCCGTGGGCGCGCGATCGCAGGGTCGCGGCCACCGATGCGGCGGCCCTGCGCGCGGCGATGGAGACGGCCTCGCGCCTGCCGGACACGCCGCGTCCGCCGCCGGGGTCGCCGGATGTCGTGTTCATCGTGCTGGACACGTTCCGCGCCGACCTGTTGACGGCCTACGGCCGGCCGAAGGACGACGCGGTGGTTCCGCACCTCGACGCGTGGGCGGCCGAATCGCGGGTGTGGACGAACATGCTGTCCAGCGCGACCTGGACGCTTCCGAGCCATGCCACGATGTTCACCGGGCAGCTCCCGTACACGCACGGCGCCGGGTACGCCGCCCGCGACGCGGAGCCCGACGAGCGGCCGCTGCCGCAGGGCGCGGACACGCTGGCCGGCCGGTTCGCCGCGGCCGGCTGGCGCACCGTCGGCATCGCCGCGAACAAGGCCTTCGTGCGGCGGCGTTGGGGCCTCGCGCAGGGCTTCCAGGTGTGGCTCGGGGAGGACCTTCCCGACGCGTCCGACGGGTTGCCGTACCTCACCGCCGACCGGGTCGTGGCGCTCGCGACCCAGGCGCTCTCCACGCGGCGCGACCGGCCGATCTTCCTGTTCCTCAACCTGATGGACGTCCACGCGCCGTACGTGTCGCGGCGCGGCTTCCTGAAGCATCCCGAGCGGCTGGATCGCCGCCTGCTCCCCGGCGGGCGCGGCTGGTCCCGCGTGCACCTGCCCATGCGGCTGTTCGGGTGGGTCCACCCCGCCGCACGGGCGTCGCTGCGGGAGGCCTACGATGCCGAGGCGCGCTTCCTGGACGCGGAGCTGCAGCCGCTCCTGGCGCGCCTGCCCGCGCTGGGCGTAGGTGCCCGGGACGTGGTGCTCCTGACCGCCGATCACGGCGAGTACCTCGGCGATCACGCCTTCCGCGGCCATGCCCAGGACGTGTACGAGCCCGTGCTGCGGGTGCCGCTCGTCGCGCGCGGTCCGGGGTTCCCCGCGGGCACGGACCTCTCCGCCCTGCAGACCCGCGACGTTCCCGATCTCCTCCTGGGGGCCGCGGGCCTGCCGATGTTCGCGTCCGGTCCGCGGGCCAGCGCGCTGCAGGTCGCGGAGCTCTACGGGTCGCTCGAGCGGGACCTCCGAGAGCCGTGGTTCGGGGCGCGCTTCGACCGGGTGCGTCGCGCCTTCCGTCTCGGGTCCCGCAAGGTGATCGTCGGTTCGGACGGTTCCCTGGAGGCCTACGACGTGCGCGACGATCCGCACGAGGCGCGCAGCATGCCGGACGCGCCGTGGGTGTCGGCGCTCCGTCGCGAGGGCGAGGGCTACCTCTCGACGCTTCCGGTTGCGGATGTCTCGCGGCCCCTGCGCGTGGAGCGCGACATGGACGCCGACGCGGCGCTGGAGGCGCTCGGCTACGTGGACGGCGACCCGTAGCGGTCCGTCGGGCGCCCCGTCACGCCGGAGGCCCGCCCCACGCCCGGGAGATGGCGAGCGCGTCCCCGCCCACCAGTTCGGCACGCCCGGAGCCGCAGGAGGGGCAGGGGTGCTCGTCCGTCGGGTACTCCGCGTGGCACTCGAGGCACTTCAGCACGGGCTCCACCGGCACGACCCGCACCTCGACACCCGGGAGCGCCGCGCAGAGTGCCGCCCGCAGCAACTCCGCGTCGAGGTCGAGACGGGTGCCGACCTGGACCTCGACCCCGCGCAGCACGAACCCTTCGGCGGGCAGCTGGCCGTGCAGGTGGTTGAGCAGGGCGGCCGCGATCTCGACGGGGGACATGTCCGGGGACTAGCCTGCCTGGGGCGGGGGGACATCCCCCCGCAACGCCCCCCGTGCGGGCGCGGGATACGTCGGTGGGCGTGGGGGGCGGGACCGACATCGCGGGGGAGGCGGCGGCGGGCGCGGCGGCCGTGCGGGCACGCACGGCGCTCCTTGCCGGCGACGTGGACGGCGTGCTCGCCGAGCTTTCCGCCATGGACGCCGCCCACCACGTGGAGGTACTCCTCGGCGCCGCGCTCCGCGATGCCCGCGACGGGTTCGGCGGCCTGCCCCGGTGGTGGGCCGCCCGTGCGCGGCCGTGGGACGACCCGGCCTGGCGGGACCTCGTGGCGTGGCTCGTGGCCGCTGAGCCGGACGACTCCCTCGACGTGCTGGCCGCGGGCGTGACCCTCGGCGGAGCGGCCGGGGCGTTGCGGGGCCGGCCTGAGGCCCCGCCCCGGGAGATCCCCGCGATGGAGGCGGCGCTGCGGTGGCTCGAGGCCGGCGGGGACGTCGGCGCGTGGCTCGGGTGCTTCGGTGAGGATCCCCATGCGCGCGCGGTGATCGACTACCTGGAGCCCGAGGCCGGGGCGACCCGGATCCGGGCCCAGGGCGTGCGGCCGTTGCTCGTGCTCGCCGCGCTGCGTGGGCCGCCCGGGCCGGGGGGCGCGTGAAGAGCTTCCAGCCCGAGGGCGTCGTCACCGCCCTGCTCGGCCCGACGAACACCGGCAAGACCCACCGCGCCGTGACGCGCATGCTCGCGCACCCCACCGGCATGATCGGCCTGCCGCTGCGGCTGCTCGCGCGGGAGGTCTACGACCGCATCAGCGCGGAGAAGGGCGAGGAGAGCGTGGCGCTCGTCACCGGCGAGGAGCGTCGCGTGCCGCGCGCCCCGCGCTGGTGGGTCTGCACCGTCGAGGCCATGCCCGTCGACCGCCCGGTGTCGTTCCTGGCGGTCGACGAGGTCCAACTCGCCGGCGATCGGAACCGCGGGCACGTGTTCACCGACCGCCTGCTGCACGCGCGCGGCGTGCGCGAGACGATGTTCCTCGGCAGCGAGACCATCGCGCCGCTCGTGGAGCGGCTCGTGCCGGCCGCCGAGATCATCCGCCACCCGCGCCGCAGTCGTCTCACGCACCTCGGCCCGCGCAAGCTCGGCGCCCTGCCGTCGCGCAGCGTGCTCGTGGCCTTCTCCGCGTCCGAGGTCTACGCGCTCGCGGAGATGGCGCGGCAGCGGCACGGAGGCGCCGCGGTCGTCCTCGGCGCGCTCTCGCCGCGCACGCGCAACGCCCAGGTCGCCATGTTCCAGGCCGGGGAAGTACCGGTGATGGTCGCGACGGACGCCATCGGCATGGGCCTCAACATGGACGTGGCGCACGTGGCGTTCTCGTCGCTCCGCAAGTTCGACGGGACCGCGGTGCGGGCACTCTCGGCCGCGGAGGTCGCGCAGATCGCCGGGCGGGCCGGCCGCAACGCGCAGGATGGCACGTTCGGGGCCTCCCACACGCTGCCGGACATCCCGCCGGAGATCGTCTCCGCCGTCGAGGCGCACGCCTTTCCCGCGCTCACGCGCCTGTGGTGGCGCGCATCGGCCCTCGACACCTCCAGCGTGGAGGCGTTGCGGGCGAGCCTGCTCGCGCCGCCGCCCAGCCCGGTCCTGCAGCTCGCGCGCGGGGAGGAGGACGCCGTGACGCTGGAGGCGCTGCTGGCGATGCCGGAGGTGCGTGCGCGCGCGGATCGTCCGGAGCGGGTGTCCCTGCTCTGGGAGGTGTGCCAGGTCCCGGATTTCCGGAAGACGCTGCCCGAGGAGCACGCCCGGCTGCTGGCGCGCATCTACCACGCGCTGCTGGACCGCGGATCCCTCGGCCAGGACTGGATCCTGAGGCAGGTGGAGCACCTCGACCGCTGTGACGGGGACATCGACCGCCTGGCGACACGCCTGGCGCACGTGCGGACCTGGACCTACCTCGGCTGGCGGGCGCGCTGGGTCGAGGGTGCCCCGGCGGTGCAGGAGCACGCCCGCGCGGTGGAGGACCGTCTCTCCGATGCACTGCACCGCGCGCTCACCGCACGCTTCGTGGATCGCCGCGGGATGGTGCTGGCCGCCGGCGTGGACGGGCGGGTGTCCGGCGATGGGACGGTGGCGGTCGGGGGGGTGTCCGTCGGGACGCTGCACGGCCTTCGCTGGCGTCCGGCGGAGCAGGGGGACCGGGCGGCGCTGCGGGCGGCCCAGCGCGCCCTCGGTCCGGAGCTGGACGATCGCGTCCAGCGCTTCGTCGACGCGCCGACGGACGCGATCACGGTCGCGCCGGACGGGGTCCTGTCCTGGGAGGGCGGGGACGTGGCGCGGTTGATTCCGGGTCCGAGCGTACTGGAACCGCAGGTGCGGGTGACGCGCCACGACCTCCTTGGTCCGGCGGCCGTGGCCCGGATCGAGCGCCGCCTGCGCGCGTGGGTACGGGACGCGGTCGCCGCCGCGCTTGCACCGCTGCCGTTGGAGGCGGGCGGCGGCCTTCCCCCCGCGGTGGCGGGTCTTTGCTTTGCGCTGGCCCGCGGCCTGGGCTGCGTCCGGGCGGTGGATCCGGGGCGGTTCAGTCGCGCGGAGCGCGCGTGCCTCGCGCGACTCGGCATCCGCCTCGGGGTGCATCACGCCTGGAGCGACGCGCTGGTGGGGCGTGCACCCGTGCTCGGACCGCCGCCGGAGGACCTCCGCGCCGTCCTGTGGCGACTCGCGCACGGTGCGGGCGATGGGGACGCGCTGGCCCGCGCGCTCGGTTTCGTGCGTGCGGGTGCGTCGTGGGTGCGTGTCGACGCGTTGGAGACCGTGTCGGCGGCGGTTCGCGCCGCCTCTCGCCGTGGCATGGTGCGCAGCGCGGATCTCGCGGTCCCCGCGGAGGTGCAGCCCGCGCTGGAGGACCTGCTCGGTGCCCTGGGCTATGCGCGCGTGGGGGTGGCGTGGGTGGAGGGGCGCCGCCGCCCGCGCGCAGCCTGCTAGAGCAGCTCCTCGAGCAAGACGGTGGCGTAGCTTCCCGCGGGCAGGTCGAACCGCAGCGCGAAGCCGTCCTCCAGCGGTGCCACGTCGGCCTCGACGGGCACCCACAGCGCGCGACGCGTTCCCTGCGTGAGCTTCCCGAACCGCTCCCACGCGCCGGGCGGCAGGGCCTCCTCGGCAAGGATGGACTCCTCCAGCGCGCGGGCCTCGTCCTCGGGCCACGGCATCCGGGACCCGTACATGGGGCCGGTGGGGACGTCCCCGACCAGGAGGTCGCCGCGGAGCCGGCGCGTCCCGCGGGCCACCAGCACGCGGTTGAACAGCACGGACTGGTAGGCCGAGAGGGCGAACTTGAGCTGGTCGAAGCGCAGCCGGGGACCGCCGCCCGCGAGGATCGCGCGCCCCTGGAGCGGTGCCTCGGCCCCCACGCGCTGCACGCCGTAGTAGTTCGGCATGCCGGTGACGCGCAGCCGCGCGAGGCGTTCGGTGGCCACGGTCGCGTCACCGCCGCGGATGCGCAGCGTGAAGCGGTTTCCGGCGAGGTGTCCGACGCGCAGGCGTCGCGCGGTCCGTCCGCGCGCCACGACGCGCATGTCCGGACCCGGCACGTCGGGCACCTCCGCCCCGAAGTGGATGGTGAAGTCCTGCACGGTGCGCGCGTAGCGGTCCTTCATGCCGGCGTAGCCGATCGATGCGTCGGGCACGCCCGCATGACGGGCCAGCGCCCGCACGACGTCGAGCGTGGTGCGTCCGACCTTCTCGACCCGCAACCACTGGTGCTCTCCGGCGCCGGTCGGGCCCTCCGCGGGCAGCTCCTCCACCTGGAAGTCCTCGGGGACCTCCTTCCAGGTGCCCCCGGCACCGGGGCCGTCCGTCCAGCGCGGCAGGCTTCCGTCGCGGGTGTAGCCGAGCTTCACGGGTCCTCCTGGCGTGGCGGCGCGTTCCGCCATGTCACCGCAGGTATCCCGGGGTACCTTGGGCGGCGTGCCCCGTCGTGCTCTCGGTCCGGTTCCCCTGGTGCGTCTCGTCGTGGCGGCGCGTCGTGGGGACGTGCGCGCGATGGAGGACCTCTACCACCTGCGCGGAATCCTCACGCTGACGCTCCTGTTCGGGGCGACCGTGGCGCTTCCCGCGGTGCTGCTCGCCTACTACGGCCTCGTGGGCCTCCGCGCGCAGCAGGCGGCCGGCGCCGCGGACGTGGAGCGACGCGCGGACTCCGTCCTCGGCGCCCTTCGTCGCGAGGTGGAGCGCAGCTTCGAAGGCCGGGAGGCCCGCATCGGGGATCGCGTGGCGTCCGGCGCCTCGCTCACCGCGGACCTTCCCGACGTGGATTCCACCCTCCGCGTGGTGTTCCAGTTCGATGCGGACGCCGACCTCGTCGGGGCATGGCTGCGGCCGACCACGCAGGCCGTTCCGGTGAGCGGAGCCCGCCTCTTCGCCCCCATCGCGGAGGCGGAGCATGCGTCGCCCCCGCGCGCGGCGACGCTCTACGCGCAGGCGGTACGGGAGGCGAAGGACCCGGCTACGCGGGCGTGGGCGCAGATCCTGCGTGCGAACACCCTCGTCGCGGAGGGCAAGACCTCCGAGGCGGAGGCGGCGTATCGGCGGGTGGCGGCGGACGATGCCGCGGTGCGCGATCCGCGCGGTTTCCGGCTGGGTGACCTCGCGCGGCTGCGCCTCGGAGAACTGCAGCGCACGCGGGAGCCGTTGTCGGGCGACGCGGCGCTCCGTCGGCTCGTCGAGGACGTGGTCGAGCAGGCATGGCTCGTCGGCGTGGGGGCCGAGGGCGCCATCGCGCGGCGTGCCCTCGCCACGGTCGCGTCGCGCGGCACGAACGCATGGACCCGGGCGTGGCAGGCGCGTCTGGCGGAGCGTTCCGAGCAGGCCTACTGGGCGCAGCGGTTGCTTCCCGAGCTGGACGTGCTGCTCGGCGCGGGTCGGCCGAGCCGTCCGTCGGAGCCGGGCGTGTCGTGGAGCCGCACACCCTCGGCGGTGTGGGCGACGGCCTGGAAGGACGACGGGCGCATCGTGTTCGCCTTCGATGCCGGGGCCCTGTCCGCCGAGGTGGAACGCGCCGCGGAGCGACTCACCGCGGACGAGGGCGATCTGCGCGTCATCCTCGTCTCGCCGGAACAGCGCACGCCCTCGGCGGCGCTCGGGACCGACGTGCTCTCGACGCGACTGGCCGGATGGCGGGCCGCGGCGGTCCCGCGTGACCCCGAGGCGCTCGCCGCGCGCCAGGCCGAGGAGCGCCTGCGCGGCAGCGGGATCGTGCTTCTGTCGATCCTGCTTCTCGGGGTCGGAGCGTTCGCGTCGGCGCGGCTCGTGCAACGGGAGCTGGATCTCGCCCGCGACAAGGCGGATTTCGCGGCGCACGTCTCGCACGAGCTGCGGTCGCCGATCACCCAGATCCGGCTGAAGGCGGAGGCCCTCCAGCTCGGGCTGGCCACCTCCCAGGAGGCCACCGCGCGCTACTACGACGCCATCGTGCGCGAATCCGAGCGTCTGTCGCGGCTCGTCGACAACATGCTCGACTTCGCGGCGATCGAGCGCGGGGTGAAGAAGTACACCCTCCGGCCGGGGGATCTCGGCGGCACCATCCATCGCACGGTGGAGAGCGCGCGCGTGGCGATGGAGACGCGCCGCATGACCATCGAACTGCAACTGCCCGACGACCTGCCGCCGGTGTGGCACGACGTCGACGCCGTGTCGCAGGTGATGACGAACCTGCTGTCGAACGCGGCGAAATATGGCCAGGACGCCGGCTGGATCGGCGTCACCGTCGAGGCCTCCCCGGAGGAGGTCCGGGTGGCGGTGTCCGACCGAGGAATCGGCATCGCCCGCGAGGAGCAGGAGCACGTGTTCCAGCAGTATTGGCGCTCCGCCGATCCGCAGGCCCGTCGCCGGAAGGGGACCGGGATCGGCCTGACGATCGTCAAGTACGTCATGGAGGCCCACGGTGGGCGCGTGGTGCTGCAGAGCGCGCCGGGGCAGGGTACGACGTTCACGCTTCATTTCCCCACACGGGCGCCTCCCGCGGAGGCCCAGGCCCGGAGGACCGATGCCGAGGATCTTGTTCGTCGAGGATGAGGAGGAGAATCTCGCGGAGCTGGTCGCGTTCTTCACGCGCGAGGGCTTCGACGTGGTGCACGCCCGGGGGGCGCGCGCGGCGATGGAGCTGGCCTCGCGCCACGCGCTCGACGTGGCCGTCCTGGACGTCATGCTCCACGAGGGTCCCGAGGGTCCGGACGGCATGGACGGGTTCCAGCTGCTCTCGCAGCTCCGTCGGGACGGCTACGGTGGCCCGGTCATCTTCCTCACCGCGCGGACCCTGGAGACGGACAAGCTCCTCGCGTTCGGCCTCGGCGCGGACGACTACGTCACCAAGCCCTTCAGCCTGCTGGAGCTCAACGCACGGGTGCGCGCCGTCATCAAGCGCGCGGGCGGGGCTCGCAGCGTGTACCGCTACGGGGACGTGGAGGTGGACCTCGACAACTACGAGGTGCGCCACGGCGCGGAGGTGGAGCGGCTGTCCAACCGCGAGCAGGAGCTTCTCCGCTACATGATCGAACACCGCGGCAAGGTGCTCAACCGCGAGGAACTGCTCGCCAGCATCTGGAAATACAGCGCCGGGGTCACGACGCGGACGGTCGACACGCACGTGCTCAACGTGCGCCGCAAGCTCCGCGACGACATCACCGCGCCGCGCTTCATCGAGACCTTCCACGGCATCGGCTACCGGTTCATCGGTCAGGAGGCCTGACGGTGCCGGTCGTCGGATGGTTGCTGATCGCCGCGCTCGCGCGCGCATCCGACGGGGTCGCGGCCTGGGAGGCCTACCACGACGCGCGCCTGGCCGAGTCGCTGGGCGGTGCGCCCCTCGACGCGGTGCGGGCCTACGAGCAGGTGCTGCGCGAGGTACGGCCCGACGAGCCGCTCCGCGGGGCGGCGCTCTGCGCGTTGGGGGAGGCGCGGGCGGCACTCGGTCGGGTCGACGCGGCACGGGTGGCGTGGACCGCGGCGCGCGAGATTCCGGCGTCCCGGGGTCGCGCGGGGGAGCTTCTCGCCGCGGCCGACCTCCTGGAGGGACGTGTGGAGCGCCTTCCCATGCGCATGGACTTCGAGCGCGCCGAGCCCTCCGCCCACGGCCCGTGGGTGGTGCTGTCCGACGGTGTCGAGCGGAGCAGCCTGTCGGTGGTGGAGCGCGACGGCGCCCGTGCGCTCCAGTGGAAGACGCGGGTCGACGCGCGTCCCGAGCGCATCGGCCTCGGCGTCGGGCCCGGGGTGTCGGTCGCCCGGATGATGTTCCGCGTCCGCGCGGAGAAGCTCCCCGCGCGGATCGTCGTCCGTTTGCACGATGGAGGTGGCGCGGTGTGGGAGGCCGCCGATGTGCTCGTTCCCGTGGGTCGGTGGCTCACCGTGGACGTGAGCCCTGCGACGCTGCAGGCATCGCGCGGCCGGGTGCGGTGGTTCGAGGTCTCCAACGTGGCGGGGGAGGGGAGCGACGTGCGGGGGGACGCGGAGGTCCTCCTCGATGACGTGGAGCTCCGCTGATGGCCAGGCTCGTCCAGAAGTACGGCGGATCGTCCGTGGCCGACGTCGCGCGGATCGGGCAGGTCGCCGACCGCGTGGCGCGCGCGCGGCATGCGGGTCACGAGGTCATCGTGGTCGTGAGCGCGATGGGGAACACGACCAACGAGCTCCTGGCCCTTGCCCGGCAGGTCAGTGCATCGCCGGGTCGTCGTGAGCTGGACATGCTCATCAGTGTCGGGGAGCGCGTCAGCATGACGCTCCTCGCCATGGCGCTGCAGGATCGCGGCGTGGCGGCGCGCAGCTTCACCGGCAGCCAGTCCGGCATCATCACCGACGACAGCCACGCCAACGCCCGGGTGCTGGAGGTGCGTCCGGACCGCGTCCTCGCGGCCCTCGCCGACGGGGAGGTCGCCATCGTCGCCGGGTTTCAGGGCGTGAGCCGCGCGCGGGAGATCACCACCCTCGGGCGCGGCGGCAGCGATACGACCGCCGTCGTGCTGGCCGCTGCGCTTCGCGCGGACGAGTGCGAGATCTGCAGTGATGTCGACGGCGTCTACTCGGCGGACCCCCGGACCGTGCCGAACGCGCGGCGGCTGGAGGAGCTCTCCCTGGAGGAGGCCCTCGCGCTCGCCCGGAACGGGGCGAAGGTGCTCTACGAGGAGGCGGTCGCCTGGGCGCACCGGGAGGGGATCCACCTGCGTGCCTCGGCCACCGCCGTCGAGGGCGGGGGCACCCGCATCGTTCCCGCCGTGCCGGCATCCCCGCGCGTCGTGGCCGTCACGTCCGACACCCAGCTCGGACGCCTGCCGCTCGGGTCGCTCGCGTCCCTGCCGACGGCCTGCGTCCGTCACGCCGACGCGTCCGGCGTGGTGGTGGACCGTCGCAACGTGCACGCGGACCTGCCCGGACTCGAGGCACTGGCGACGGTGACCGTCGTGGGCGCGCGCGCCGGGGCCGATCCCGGGTGCCTCGGACGGATTCTCGACGCGGTGTCGGGGGTTGAGGGGATCGTGCGCTGGCACGCCTCCGCGGATGCGGTAGTGTTCGATACGTCGGTGGCCCGGGCGCCGGCGCTCGAGGGGTTGCTCCACGCGGCCCTGGCGGAGGTCCCATGATGATCCGGCAGTTCCTGAACCCACCGAACTGGTTCACGTCCGCGAGCCTGTTCTGCGGGCTGTACGCCATCCTGCTCGCAGGCTCGGCGGACGGGGATCCCGGTCATTTCTACAAGGCTGGCCTGATGATCTTCTTCGCGGGGCTGTTCGACGGCCTCGACGGTCGCGTGGCGCGCCTGACGGGCACGGGAAGCGCCTTCGGCGTGCAGCTCGATTCCCTCGTGGACATCATCAGCTTCGGCGTGGCGCCGTCGTGCCTCGTGTACTTCTGGGGCCTGGAGCACTACGGGGTGGCCGGGGTGTTCGTCGCCGGACTGCTCATGCTCTGCGGTGCCTTCCGGCTCGCGCGGTTCAACGTCAGCACCGACGGCAAGGCCCATGCGACGAGCGAGGGGCTCACCATCACGGCGGGCGGCGGGACGGTGGCCAGCGTGGTGATGTGGTACGCCGGCAAGGGTTGGGCGAGCGCGCCGGATGCGCGGACGCTCGTGATCCTCGTCGCCTGCATCTCGTTTCTCGAGGTGAGCACCATCCCGTTCCACACGACCAAGGCGCTGCGCATGTCTCCGAAGACGATGGCGGCGCTCGTGGCGTTCGCGGCCGCCTGCCTGGCCGTCGGCGCGCGGTACGACATCTCGACCGTGCTGGTCATCCTCGGGATGGGGCACGTCGTGTCCGGACCGCTCCTGTTGGCGTGGACGTGGCCGCAACGTCGGCGTCGCCGGCGTCGGCAGCGTGACGCGGAGCGTGCCGCCCGGGACGCGCAGCCTGCCGCGGAGCGCGTGCGGGAACCGCAGGACGCCGGTTCCTCCGGGGACGCCTGAGCATGGCCGAGGACCTGGCGGTCACGCGACGTCGACGGATGCTCGCGTTCCTTGCGGAGCAGGGCGGTGCCGTGAGCCTGGCCGAAGCCAACGCGTTCAGCGAAGGGAAGCTTCTCGCCGCCCACCAGGCGTTCTCGGCGATCATGGAGGGCATCGTCGACGGCGGCTACGCGACATGGGACGGTGAGCGGTTCGCGCTCACGGAGTCCGGCCGTGCGGAGGCGGCGCTGGCACCGCGTTCGCGCGCGCGCAGGGTCGCCCCCGACACGCGTGTGGAACCGGCTCCCGCGCCGTCCGCGCCGGTGGCCGCGGACATGCCGGCGGCCCCGCCCGAGGGGGTGGCCGCGCCGTCCGTGACGGTGGGCGAGCCCGCCGCCGCCCGCCCGATGCCACGGGTGGAGCCCCCGCGGCGCGGCGTGCGCGTCCGGTTGATGGGGCTGGTGCGGCGGCTGCTCGGGCGTTGAGCGGTCGCGTGCGCCAAGGGGCGGGGTGGTTGGCGGATCGCCACCGCGCGCGGGTGGTGCCGGTCCTCGCGGTGATTCTCCTCGGGGTGTGCGGGGCCTACGCGCGACACGCGGCGCGCGCCCCCCACGGATGGGACTGGTGCCTGCAGGACCCTGTCGCGCGGGACGGCGCGTCGCTGGTGCTTCCGCTGTGGACGGTCACCGGCGTGGACGGCCCGCGGCGCTACCGCATCTCCAAGCAGGTGCGCGACCTTCCCGTCGCGGGCGACACGGCCGGGCTCACGGTCGGCGACACCGTGTCCGTCGTGGCGCGCTTCGACGGCACGGCGCGCGTTGCGCGGGAGGAGCGCCGCGAGGTGCATCGGCTCCGACGGTGGAAGGAAGCCCTCGGGCTGCTCGGCGTCGTGGTCGGCGGGGCCTTGGCACCGATGGCGTTTCGCTGGGACCGTGCGACGCGGCGGCTGGAGGAGCGATGGCGGACCTGGTGACGCACGGCTGCGTCGCCGTCCTCTGGACGTGCCTTCCGCGCCCGCCGGGTCGCGGGGAGCCGCGTGTCGCCACGTTCGTCCTTGGTGCCTGCCTCCCGGACCTGACCTCGCGGGTGCCTGCGGCCGCGGCCACGGTCGCGCGGTGGCGATGGCCCGCCATTCCCGAGGAGGCGATCCACGTCTTCGGGCCGCTGCACATGCCGGTGGGAATCGTGCTCGCGTCGTTGCTCGCGGCCTATGCCTTCGGGGAGCACGAGCGGCCCGCGACCGCGCGGGCCCTCGCGGCCGGAGGCCTGTTGCACCTGGCGGTCGACCTGATGCAGCGGCACCTGGGCGTCGGCTACCTGCTGCTGTACCCGTTCTCGACCTGGGACGCCGAGCTCGGCTGGATCGGTTCGGAGGACACGGTCCTGGCGGTGCCGGTGCTCCTCCCGCTCACGCTGTGCGCCGCGTGGGCGCGCCGACGCGCGGCTCGACGCGCTGCGGCGCGAGGGGCCTGAACCCCCCGCGCCGGGCGGTCCGGTCAGGCCACCGGCACCATCTCCGTCACCTCCTCGGGCGACGGCAGGCCGGAGGCGTCTGCGCCGTCCGCGCCCTCCGGGTCCGCGTGCGTGACGGCGCGCGTGCGGCCGTGAAGCCACAGCACCCGATCCACGACGAGGCTCACCTCGCTGCGCGCCTGACCGGACTCGTCGGTCCAGCGGCGCGGGCGGACGGTGCACTCCACGGCGATGGAGTCCCCCTTGTGCGCCGCGCGCGCCACGTAGTCGGCGGTCTTGCCGAAGAAGGTGAGCCGGTGCCAGTCGGGCTGCTCCACCCACGTGTCGTTCACACGCCGCGACGAGGGCGTCGCGATGTTCAGCTTGAGCAGGGTGGTGCCCGACGACGTGGTGCGCGGCTCGGGCTCGTGGCCGATGTGCCCGATGAAGTACGCCTTGTTCAGTCCTCGCATGGTCTCTCCGTGGGAGCGGGGAACGTGGGTCCGCTCGCGGGGCATCCACCGCAAGAGGCGTGCCATATGTGATTCCAGTACCTTGGGGTGTGCTGGCGGGTGTCGGAGCGTCGGCGGGCCGTCGGACGGCGTCGGTGGACCGTCGGCGGGGCGGGCGTTCGCGTGGGCCGTCTTCGTCGCGCGTGCTACGCTCGCGCGTCAGGAGCACATGCGTGTCGTCTCGGCTGGTCGTCATCGAGGGGCTGATCGGCGTGGGAAAGACCACGCTGTGCCGCATCCTGGAGCGCACCTGGTCGGCGCGGCTGGTGCTGGAGCCGTGGGAGGACAATCCGTTCCTGGCGCGGTTCTACGAGGACCCTGAGCGTTTCGCGCTCCCGGCGCAGCTCTTCTACATGAGCGCCCGCTACGCGCAGCAGCAGGCGTTGCGCCAGCCGGCGCTGTTCGCGCCGATGACGGTCGCCGACTACCTGTTCGACAAGGATCGCCTCTTCGCGGAGATGACGTTGAAGGGGCACGATCTCGCGCTCTACGAGCGCATCGCGGGGTTGCTCACCGACCGTCCGCCCACCCCGGACCTCGTGGTGTTCCTCGACGCGGACACCGAGGTGATCCGCACCCGCATCCAGCGCCGCGGAATCGCGGCCGAGCAGGTCATCCCCGCCGCGTACCTCGATGACCTTCGGGCACGGTACTACGCGCTGTGGGATTCCTACACGGCGGCCCCGGTCCACGTGCTCCGCACGGACCGCATGGACTACGTGAACGATCCTGGCGCAAGGGCAGCCATCATCGGCATGATCGAGGGGTGGCTCGGGGGAACGCCGGTCCCCGGCTCGCCGCCGCGCCATGGGGAGCCGCCTGCACCGCTCCTCTTCGGAGACTGACGTGAGCGCGCACGGGCCAGGCGCGTCCCGCGTGACCGCTCCGGAGCTGCTGGCGCGGAAGGGGGCGGCCCCGATCACAATGCTGACCGCCTACGACGCCGCCATGGCCCGCTGGGCGGACGCGTCGGGCGCGGACGTCGTGCTGGTCGGCGACAGCGTCGGCATGGTCGTGCAGGGCCAGCCCGACACCCTCCGCGTGACGCTGGAGGACATGGCCTACCACGGGCGCTGCGTGGCGGCGGGGCTGTCGCGGGCGCACCTGTGCGTGGACCTCCCGTTCATGAGCTACCAGGTCAGCCCGTCGCAGGCGCTGACCTCCGCGGGGCGGCTCGTGAAGGAGGGCTTCGCGCAGAGCGTGAAGCTCGAGGGCGGGGTGCGCAGCGCGCCGGCCATCCGGGCCATCGTGGAGGCCGGCATCCCCGTGATCGGCCACGTCGGCCTCACGCCGCAGTCGGTCCACGCGCTGGGCGGGTTCAAGGTGCAGGGCCGCGACGCCGCGAACGCCGAGAGAATCCTGGCGGACGCCCGCGCGGTGGCGGACGCCGGGGCGTTCTGCGTCGTGCTGGAGATGGTGCCCGCCGAGCTCGCCGCGCGCATCACCGCCGAGTTGCCCATTCCCACCATCGGCATCGGCGCCGGCGCCGCGTGTGACGGACAGGTGCTCGTGATGCACGACCTCCTGGGCCTGGACAGCCGGTTCCAGCCGCGCTTCGCGAAGCGCTATGCGGAGCTGGAACAGCCCATCGTCGAGGCGCTCCGCAGCTACGTCGACGAGGTGCGTACGCGCGCCTTCCCCACCGACGCGCACGCCTTCCGCGCACGCCCGTCCTAGGGATTCCGGTTCATGGGGCGGGGGGCTTGCCGCCCCCCTCGCGGCCGCCGCCGGGCGGCGACCTCCGGGGGCGGGGTCCGGCGCTCGCCGAGCCTGACTCGGCGCCGCCTTCGGCGGACGCGTCCTCCCCACGCGCGCCGCTCGAGGCCCCTGGCGGGGCCAACCGCGGCGGCGTGCCCGCAACGCCCCCCGCGGGCACCAGCGCGCGCACTGCGTCCGCGCGGATCTCCAGCGCGGACAGCTGCCTCCCGTAGGCGGCCGAGATCCCGGTGTCGATGGCGTGAAGGGTGCCGCCGCAGCGCACTCCGACGCGCCCGTCGCGCTGGGTCGTGTGTCCGACCACCATCCGCCGCGCCCCCAGCGCGCGCAGGGCCTCCCGCAGGGCGGGGCAGGCGACCGGCTCCTCCGCGAGCACCAGGCCGCGGTTCCACAGCGGGCCGTCCGGACCGAGCACGGGGGCTTCCGTGTCCCCGGCAGCGAGGGCGGCCCGCACGGCGCGGTTGAGGCCGTCGACGCCGCGCGCGGCCCAGCGCGCGTCGACTCCGCCGTGGACGAACACCGTGTCCCCGACCTGCGCCACCGCATCCCGAGCGCGCAGCCACGCGCCGTCCGGACCCTCGGGACCGTAGGCCGCGCGCCGCGCGTCCGTTCCACCGTACCCCGCAAGGTCCTCGGGGCTCACGTAGCGCCAGTCGCCGAGCACGTTCATCGCCTCGTGGTTGCCGAGCAGCGGCACGAGGCGTCCGCCCGCGCGCGACGCCTCGGTCTCCAGCCGCCGCAGGAACGCGAGCACGCCGCGGCTGTCCGGGCCGCGGTCGACCACGTCGCCCGTCTGCACCGCCACGGCGTTGCCCCCGGACCAGCGCCCCTCCGCGTCGATGAGCCCGGCCAGCGCGAACACCGCGCGGGTCGCGTCGAGGTCGCCGTGCAGGTCGCCGATGGCGACCACCCGTGCCGCTCCGGCGGCCGACTCCGGCGTCGCGGCCGTGGCGCATCCGGCGAGGAGGAGGGCGAGGCTCGCGGCACCCGCCACCCACCGCGGGCGGGGCGCGCGTCGAATGGGGTGGGGGCGGTCGGACTCGAACCGACAAGGAGTGAATCCACTCGATTTTGAGTCGAGCGCGTCTACCATTTCGCCACGCCCCCTCGGCATGGACCCGGATGTCCTAGCGCGTCACTGCGCGCGATACCAGCGGCCACCGCGCGTACGCAACATCGGGCGGTCGCCGCGGGTCATGGAACGCAGCACCACCAGCACGTCCGCGGCGCGCAGATCGGGCCAGTCCGCCTCGGCGCGCTTCTGGACGCCCCCGACGAGCAGGCTTTCCAGCACACCGGTGTCGGGTGCGTCCTTCATCCGCCGCTTCACGTCCTCGCGGATCCATTGGGCGCGCGTGTCCTCGACCGCGGCGGCCCGGGGCGCACGGGGTGCCTTCGGCGCGGCCGGGGCGGCCTCCGGGCGCGGCGCGTGCGTGCGACGGGCGCGCGCGAGCTCCGGGGTCACGGAGCGCGTCGGGGCGGTCAGCGCGGCCCTCCGGTCCACGGCTGCGGGCACGGGCAGCGTCACGGGACGGGGCGGGGTGGACGCCCAGGTCCCCGCGACCGCGTCGCCGCCGGGAAGCTCGGCAACGACGGCGCGCAGGGTGGCGGGCACGTCCTCCGCCGACAGCACCGCCACCTCGTGGACGAACGCCGCGGCGCGCTCGCGCTGGAGGCCGCGCAGCTCCCGCGCCACCCGCCCGGTGAAGGCGCGCAGCAGGCTGCCGAACTGGCCGGGAAGGCCCAGCTCGTCGATCGCGAAGAGGTCCGCCACGCAGCGGGGCATCACGCGTTCCACGTGCTCCCGAAGGATGCCGTCGACCTGCACCGCCACCAGTGTCGCGGGCATCTCGCGCAGTCCGTCCACGTCCAGCCGGGTGTCGCGCATCTCGAGCCTCCGGCGGGCGTCTAACCCGCCGCGGCGCGATCATCCCGCGGCAGGCTTCTCCCAGTACACCTCCGGCTCGCCATGATGCTGCGCGGCCCAGCGTCCGAGCACGAACAGGAAGTCGGACAGCCGGTTCACGTAGCGGACGACGACCGTGTCGGCCTCGGGCTCCGCGCGCGTGAGGCCCACGAGCTCCCGCTCCGCGCGGCGGCAGACCGTGCGCGCCTGGTGCAGGAACGCGCCGACCATGCCGCCGCCGGGGAGGATGAACTCCTTGAGCGGACCGAGGTCCTCGTTGAGCGAGTCGCACCATTCCTCGAGGCGGGTCACGTCCTCGGGGTGCACACGCACCATGCCAGGCCAGTGGTCCGCCGGCATCGTGGCAAGCTCGCTGCCGACGTTGAACAGCTCGTTCTGGATGCGGTGGAGCATGGCGTCGATGCGTGCCCGCGCAGCATCGGGCGCCGTGCCGCGGGCGTTGTGGGCCCGCACGATGCCCAGGACGGCATTGAGCTCGTCGATGGTGCCGTACGCGGCGATGCGGGGGTGGTCCTTCGGGACCTCCTGTCCGCCGACGAGCCGCGTGGTGCCCTTGTCGCCGGTGCGGGTGTAGACACGTGTGATTCGCATGGTGGGGCGTGTAGTCCGCACGCTGCGTCGCATCCACGGCACGTGTCGCATTGGCGGCGCAGCTTACGGACGGCTACGCCCGCGCATGCTCCGAAGCACGCTGCTGGACGATGTTCCCCACGCCTTCACCGGGGTGGACGACGGCGATCTCCGCGACCTCGATTCCTGGGGCGGAGGGGGTGCCCCCCTCCGCAACGCCTCCCCCTCGGCGTCGGCGGCCGCGCGGCTCGTGGAGGTCCTCGGCGCATCCGGGCCGCTCCACGGCGCCGTGCAGGTCCACGGTGCGCGGGTCGTCCCCCTCGACGCCCTGGCACCGGGGCTGGAGGCGGACGCGATCGTGGCGACCCCACCCCGCCGGGCGGTCGCCGTGCGCGTGGCCGACTGCGTCCCCGTGCTGCTGGCCGCGCCGGGCGGCGTGGCGGCGGTGCACGCGGGGTGGCGCGGCACCGCCGCCGGCATCGTGGCGGCCTCGTTGGAGGCCCTGTGCGCGGCGACCGGTGCGCCCGCGGGGTCCGTGCGGGCGGCCATCGGTCCGAGCGTGTGCGGGCGCTGCTACGTCGTCGGCGACGAGGTCGTGGCCGGGGTGCGCGCGGCCGTGGGCGACGCGGCCCCGGACGGGGCGTGGCTCGCCCGTGACGACGCCGCGACGCGCGTCGACCTCAAGGCCGCCAACGCCGCCGTGCTCCGGGCGCGCGGCGTGCGGGTGGAGGTGCTTCCCGCGTGCACGATCTGCTCGCCGGGCTTCTGGTCGCACCGTCGCGACGGGGCCGCGGCCGGTCGTCAGGTCGGCGCGATCGCGCTGCGCTGATCCGACGCCGTCCGGGGGGCGTTGCGGGGGGATGTCCCCCCGCCCCAGGATCCGCGTTCAGAGCGGGATGTTGCCGTGCTTGCGCGGAGGGTTGCGCTCGCGCTTGCTGTCGAGCGCGTCGAAGGCCTCGACCAGTCGGGCGCGGGTGTCGCGCGGCAGCAGGATCTCGTCGACGAAGCCGAGCTCGGCGGCACGGTAGGGGTTCGCGAAGCGGGTGCGGTAGTCGGCGACCAGCTCGGCCTTCCGCGATGCCGCGTCCCCGGCTTCCAGCAGCTCGCGCCGGAAGATGATGTTGACGGCCCCGTCGGGGCCCATGACCGCGATCTCCGCGGTGGGCCACGCCAGGTTCAGGTCCGCGCGCAGGTGCTTGCTGTTCATCACGCAATACGCGCCGCCGTAGGCCTTGCGGGTGATCAGCGTGACCTTCGGCACCGTCGCCTCCGCGAAGGCGTAGAGAAGCTTGGCGCCGTGGCGGATGATGCCGCCGTGCTCCTGCGCCGTGCCGGGCAGGAAGCCGGGGACGTCCTCGATCACCCACAGCGGGATGTTGAAGGCGTCGCAGAAGCGCACGAACCGCGCGGCCTTCACGCTCGCGTTCACGTCCAGCACCCCCGCGAGCACCGCCGGCTGGTTCGCCACGACGCCGACGCTGCGCCCGCCGAGCCGCACGAAGCCGATGACGATGTTGGCGGCGTACTCGGGCTGGACCTCCAGGAACGCGCCGTCGTCGGCCACGGACGTGATCAGGTCCTTGATGTCATAGGGCTTGTTGGGGTTCGTCGGCACCAGCTCGTCGAGCGCGGGGATCACGCGGTCGTGCGGATCCTCGGTGGGCACGCGCGGCGCCTCCTCGAGGTTGTTCTGCGGGAGGTAGCCGAGCAGCGCCCGCAGCAGCGCCAGGACAGCCTGCTCGTCGTCCGCGACGAAGTGCGCCACGCCGCTGACCTGCTGGTGGGTGTCCGCCCCGCCCAGGCGCTCCTGCGTCACGTCCTCGTGGGTGACGGCCTTGATGACGTCGGGCCCCGTCACGAACATGAAGCTCGTGCCGCGCGCCATCGCCACGAAGTCGGTGATGGCGGGGCTGTAGACCGCGCCGCCGGCGCACGGCCCCAGGATGCCCGTGAGCTGCGGCACCACGCCGCTGGCCAGCGTGTTGCGCAGGAAGATGTCGGCGTAGCCGCCGAGGCTCTCCACGCCCTCCTGGATCCGCGCCCCGCCGGAGTCGTTGAGCCCGATGACGGGCGCACCGTTCTTCACGGCGAGGTCCATGACCTTGCAGATCTTCCGGGCCTGCGCGCCCGAGAGCGAGCCGCCGAACACCGTGAAGTCCTGCGCGTAGACGTAGACGAGGCGCCCCTCGATGCGTCCGTAGCCCGTGACGACGCCGTCACCGGGCACCTTCTTGCCGTCCATGCCGAAATCGGTGCAGCGGTGCACCACGAAGCGGTCCAGCTCGCGGAAGGTGCCGGGGTCGAGCAGCGAGTCGATGCGTTCGCGCGCCGTCAGCTTCCCGCGGGCGTGCTGGCGCGCCACGGCGTCCGCGCCCCCCGGCGTCATCGCAGCCTCGTTGCTGGCCTCCAGGCGTTCGAGCAGGGCACGACGTTCTGCGTCCACGGGAAACCTCCGTTTCGTCCGGCGCGTCCTATTCCGGTTCGGGGCGCGCAGGCCAACCGTGCCTTGTGCAACGCGCCCGGGGACGCTAGCGTGACAGGCGGAGATCCTCATCCATGCGTCAGTCCCTTCCCCTTGCCGTGTTCCTCCTCGTGGCCTGCGGCGCGCGCGAGGATCACAAGGACACCGGCGACGACACGCCGACCCCGGACTACGACGTGGGCTGCATCCTGGTCGACGGGGGCGGCGGGTACGCGCACCTCCGCGACGCCGTGGCCGCGGCGCCCGAGGGCGCCGAGATCGAGGTGTGCGCCGGCACCTACGAGGAGGAGGACTCCGTCGTCATCGACAAGGGCATCCACCTTCGCGGGACGCAGGGCGTGGTGCTCGTCGGCGCCCCGAACCGCATTCCGCTCGTCGTGACCGGCGCGGGTGCGCGCATCTCCGGGTTCCGCCTCGAAAGCACGCGCACGGGCCTCAAGATCGACGGTGCGGTCGGCGTCCTCGTCGAGAACGTCGAGATCGGCGCGGCCGCCTCCTGGGGCGTGAGCGTGGTGAACGGCGCGGACGTGGCCCTCGAGCAGGTGACGATGCTGGCGCCCGAGGGCGGCGGCCTCGAGGTGCGCGACAGCACCGCGGCCGTGACGCGCATGGTCCTCGACGCCCCGGGCGGGTTCGGGGTCAAGGTGCGGGATTCCGAGGTGACGCTCTCCGACGTGACGATCAACGGCGTCGTGATGGACAGCGACGACCTCAGCGACGGCCGTGGCATCGACGTCAACGGCGGCTCCGTGACCCTGTCCAGCGTGATCGTCGACATGCCCGGCGGCGTCGGACTGTGGGCCGAGGACGGCGCGGTCACCGGCCGGGACGTGATCGTGGCCGGTCCGGGCTACATGGGTGCCTTCGGGTTCGGCACCACGTGGGACTTCGAGCGCCTGGAGGTGGTGGACGCGCCGCTGCAGGGCGTGTACGCCGAGGGCGCCTCGGCGCGGTTCGTCGACACCCGCGTCCGCATCGCGCCGGACGATGCGTGCGGGCTCCTCTACCTCGAATGGGGCGAGAACGGGAACGCGTGGTGCGGCGGGATGCTGGTGGCGTCCGACACCATCGAGCTGCAGGGGCTCGACGTCGGCGGCTACAACAACTACGCGCTGCTGGCGCAGCCTTCCGTGGCGGCGAGCGCGACGCTCACCCTGTCCGACAGCGTCCTCTCGGACACCGGCCGTTGGGGCGCGTACTTCTACGAGGTCGAGGGGACCGTGACGAACGTGGCGGTGCAGGGCCTGCGCGAGCCCGAGCTCGAGCGCCCGTGCTTCGACCCGGAGGTCGGTTCGTGGATGGTGGACCGTTCCGCGGCCTTCCTCGTGTACGGCGGCCGCGTGTCGTTCACGGGCGGGGCGTTGCAGGACAACGACGGATGGGGCATCTCGAACATCCAGGGCATCGTGCGCGTGGACGGCACGGACGTGAGCGGCAACACCTGCTCCGGCGTGATGAACTACATGGGTGCCCTCACGGTGACGGGCGCGACGTTCACGGGCAGCGCGCCGACCGGTACCATCTGGGACGTGAGCGGGGCGTCGGTCATCGAGGACAGCGCGTTCCAGGACGGCCACGCCGTGTCCCGCGTGACCTGGACCGACGGCTCGGATGGTTCCGCCTGGGCGCAGGAGACCTCCGCCGCCGGTGCCGATGTGCGGGCGACGAACTCCGCGAGCGTCGTGGTGCGCAACAACACCTTCGTGCGTGGCGACGCGGGCGTCGAGTTCAACACCGTGGCGGACGGCGAGGTCACCGACAACAGCTGGTTCGACTACGTGCGCGGCGTGTTCACCGTGTACTACGCCTCGGCGGACAACCCCGCGACCTTCTCCCGCAACACGGTCGACGCGGTCGGCGGGCCCGTGGTCAGCGTGCTGTACGGCGAGGTCGAGGTGGAGGACGTGCAGGTCGGAGCGCTCCGGCCGTACAGCTACACCTACACGACCTACCACGACGGCACCTCGCAGGGCGCCAGCACGATCACCGGCACCAGCCCGGCGCTGTCCGTGAACGGAGGATCGTCGCTGGCGCGGCTCTCCGCGAGCGACGTGGACTTCGGCGCCCTCGCGGCCGGCCTGGCGTACGTGTACGAAGGCGCGCTCGAGCTCGATTCCGTCACCGTGGCGAGCGCGGGCGGCACGACGTCCTCTCCGCTGTTCCAGGGTACGTGGGGCGCGTTCACGCCGGATCTCGACGTGGAGGACCTCACCGTCGGTGCGCTGACGGGTGCGGTGGCGAACCTGTCCAGCTCGGCCTCGGGCGAGGGGCGCGTCTCGTTCGTCGGCGTCGATGTCGCCTCGTCCGCGGGGGATGCCCTCGTCGTCGGGAACGTGGGTGCGCTCTCGCTGGAGGACGTCGTGCTCGGTCCGGTCGCGAACGGCGCGGCGTTGCGCACGACGGCGTCCGGGACCGGCACGGTGCGCACGCACCTTCTGGATGTCCGTCTCGGCGCGCTGGGCACCGACGGCATCGTCGCGATCGGCGGCACGCTGGACGTGGAGGGGCTGCACATCGTCGCGAGCGGGGGGCGTTGCCTCTCTGCCACCGGGGCCTCCAGCGTGATGCTCGCCGACGTCGCGTGTGACGAGGCCGAGGGTGTCGGTGTCGAGATCCTCGACACCACCGCGGGCGGCACGGACGCGGACACCGTGAGCACCTTCGCCGGCGTGACGATCGGAGCGGCCGAGACCGCCGTCCGCGTCGTGGGCGGCACCACGACGCTGAGCGGTGTGATCGTCGATGGCGGCAGCGCCGACGGGCTGCTGTTGTCGGGTGCCCGCGCGACGGTCACGGACAACGTGTTCCGTGGCCTGTCGGGCTACGGCATGGTGTGCGAGTCGGCGGTGCTCGACTCCTGCGTCCGCAACGACCTGTCGGGCAACGAGGCCGGTCCGTACCGCCGCTGCCTCAAGACCTGTGATGACCTCTGACCGCGCGCCTGCGTCGCGGGCTTGACGCCCACCGTCCGATCGAATATTCGTGCGCCCCTAGAAGCCAAGGAAACTGTCATGGTCCGTATCCGTCTCGCTCGTCTCGGTGCCAAGAAGAAGCCGTTCTACCGCGTGGTCGTCGCCGACTCCCGCGCGCCCCGCGACGGCGCGGCGCTCGAGATCCTCGGGCACTACAACCCGATGACGCAGCCGGCCACGGTGCAGATCGACCTCGCCCGCGCCGACCACTGGATCGGCCACGGCGCCCAGCCGTCCGAGACCGTCGCGAACCTGCTGAAGCGCGCGCGCGCGGCGACCGCGTGAAGGACCTCGTCGCGTTCCTGGTCCGCGGGGTCGTGAAGAACCCCGACGCGGTCACCGTCACGGAAACGGAAGGCGAAGCCTCCGTGCTCCTGGAGCTGGCGGTCGCACCGGAAGACCAGGCGGCGGTGCAGGGGCCGGAGGGGTCCACCCTTGCGGCGATTCGCGCGGTGCTCGCGGCGTCCAGCGGCCGCCGCAAGGCCGTGCTCGAACTCCTCGGCGCCTGAGGTCCACCGCGCGTGACGACGCCGGACGAGATCGTCCTCGGCGAGGTTGTCGGGGTGTTCGGGTTCCGCGGCGAGCTGCGCGTGCACCTGCACGATCGCGAGAGCACCACGCTCCGTGAGGTGCGGCCCGTGGTCCTCGTGATGCCGGACGGGTCCCGCCGGCCGACCCGCATGCGGGTGCGCGCGGGGGCCGGAAAGCGGATCCTCGGCACCGCGGACGGCATCGCATCCGAGGACGCCGCGCGTGCCTGCATCGGCGCGCAGATCGTCATCGCCCGGTCGGAGCTGCCCGCGCCGGCGGCGGGGGAGTTCTACGTCCACGACCTGATCGGTCTCGCCGTGCAGGACGACGGTGGAAACGTGCTCGGCACCCTCGCGGACGTGGTGCCCGGCGCCGTGGACGTCTGGGTCGTGGCGCTTCCCGACGGCGACGACGCGTTCCTCGTCGCGACGAAGGAGGCCGTGCGTTCCATCGAGCCGGCGCGGGGCCGCATCGTCGTCGATCCCGCCGCGCTCTCCACCGGGGCCTGATGCGCTTCGACGTGCTCACGCTCTTCCCGGCCATGGTGGAGGGGCCGCTCGGCGCCTCGGTGCTGGGACGCGCACGCGCCGCAGGTGCCTTCGAGCTTGGCGTGCACGACATCCGGGCCCATGGCATCGGCCGTCACCAGGTCGTGGACGACACGCCCTACGGCGGAGGCAGCGGCATGGTGATGCGCGTGGACGTGGTGGATGCCGCCATCGCGGCGGTGCGTCGCCCGGATTCGCTCGTGGTGCTCACGGAGCCGAGCGGGCGTCGCTTCGATCAGGCCCTCGCCCGGGAATGGGCCGCGCGTCCGCACCTCGTGCTCGTCTGCGGGCACTACGAAGGGATGGACGCGCGGGTGCGCGAGCACCTCGTCGATGACTGCGTCTCCATCGGCGACTACGTGCTCACGGGCGGCGAATACGCCGCCATGGTCGTGGTGGATGCCGTGGCGCGCCTCCTGCCCGGCGTGCTCGGCAACGTCGGGAGCCTGGCGGAGGAGAGCTTCACGCGCCCGGGGCTGGAGTACCCGCACTACACGCGTCCGCGCAGCCACCGCGGCTGGGAGGTCCCCGAGGTGCTGCTGTCCGGGCATCACGGGCGCGTCGCGGCCTGGCGCGAGGCCGAGGCCGACGCACGCACCCGGGCGTGGCGCCCCGACCTGCTCGGGGGAGGCGTTGCGGAGGGCACGGCACCGCGGTCGGCCCCGGCAGGGGCCCCGAGCGGCGCGCGTGGGGAGGACGCGTCCCCCGTCGGGGGCGCCGAGCCGGGCTCGGCGAGCGACGGACCCAGCCCCCGTAGGCCGACGCCCGGCGGCGGCCGTGAGGGGGATGCCCCCCTCCGCCCCATGCTTGACGCGCGTGGGACGAAGGAATAGGGCGTTCGGCCATTCGTGGCGCTGCATCGGGCGGGATGGGGTGAACGTTCACCCCGGGCCATGCCCACCCGTACGCGGTCCACGTTTCCAAGGAGAGTCCCATGGCCGTTCATCACACCCGCCGGACCGCGCTCGTCGAGGCGTTCCGCATCAACCCCACCGACACCGGCTCGCCCGAGGTCCAGATCGCCCTCCTCACCGAGCGCATCAACGACCTCCAGCCGCACTTCAAGGCCAACGCGAAGGACCACCATTCCCGTCGCGGCCTGCTGAAGCTCGTCGGTCAGCGCCGCCGCCTCCTTCGGTACCTGAAGGGTACCGACACGGCGCGGTACCAGTCCGTCGTCGAACGCCTCGGCCTCCGCGGCTGAGGACCAGGACGGCAGCCTCCGGGCTGCCGTCGTTCTTTCCACCCTCGTTTCTTCCTCCCCGTCCGGGAGGTCCTCCGACCGTGCCGCAGCTCTTCGCGGGCTGAGCGCGACCGGCAAGGGCGGCGTCGTAGGACGTCGTCCCCTGCAGGCCCGAGCTCATTCCGAGTAGGTCTACGGGTGCTGGGGTCCGTGGGGGTCGTCCGGTGGCGGAGGCGCGCGTGTCCACGTGGACACGTCACGTTCGCATCCAGGAGAATCCATGAACATCCAGTCCGTTTCCGTCGACATCGGCGGCCGTCCCATCGTCATCGAGACCGGCAAGTACGCCAAGCAGGCGCACGGCGCGATCACCATCCGTCAGGGCGACAGCATCGTGCTCGTCACGGCCGTGTCCTCGTACAGCCCCGGCAAGTTCGACTTCATGCCGCTCACGGTCGAGTACATGGACCGCGCGGCCGCCTACGGCAAGATTCCCGGCGGCTTCTTCAAGCGCGAGGGCCGCAGCAACGAGCGCGAGACGCTCGTGAGCCGCCTCATCGACCGCCCGATCCGCCCGCTGTTCCCGAAGACCTACCGCAACGACACCCAGGTGATCGCGACGGTCTTCTCCTACGATCCGGCGAACGAGACGGACGTGCTGTCCATCTGCGGCGCCTCCGCGGCGCTTCACATCTCCGACATCCCCTGCAGCGAGGCGGCCGCGGGCGTCCGCGTCTCCCGCATCGACGGCGCCTTCGTGGTGAACCCCACCCGCGCCCAGATGGAGGACGCCGAGCTCAACCTCGTCGTCGCCGGCACGCGCGACGCCGTGACCATGGTCGAGGGCGGCGGCAAGGAGGTCTCCGAGACCGTGATGATGGACGCGATCGACCTCGCGCACGCGCAGATCCGCAAGATCGTCGCGGCCATCGAGGAGCTCCGCGCGCTCGTCGGCAACAAGCCGAAGCGCCCGGTCGCCGCCGCGGCGGAGCCGGATGCCGCGCTCGTCGCCAAGGTCAAGGGCGTCGTCACCCCGCTCGTGAAGGCCGGGATGAGCGTGAAGGGCAAGCACGAGCGTCGCGACGCGCTCGCCGCCGCCAAGGCCGCCGGCGTGGCCGCTGCGGTCGAGGGGGCCGAGGCCACCGAGATCGCCGCGCGCACCTCGCTCGCCGAGGGCGTCGTCGAGAAGGTGGTCAAGGCCGAGATGCGCCGACGCGTCATCGAGGACGGCGTCCGCATCGACGGTCGCGCGACCGACGAGATCCGCTCCATCTGGATCGAGGTCGGCGTGGCGCCGCGCGCGCACGGCTCGGCGATCTTCACCCGCGGCGAGACCCAGGCCTTCGTGGCCGCGGCGCTCGGCGTGGAAGACGACGCCCAGCGCATCGACTTCGCCGGCTCCATCGGCACCTTCCGCCGCTGGATGCTCACCTACAACTTCCCGCCGTTCTGCACCGGCGAGTCGGCCATGCTGCGCGGTCCGAAGCGCCGCGAGATCGGCCACGGCGCGCTCGCGCACCGTGCGCTCCAGTACGTCATGCCGCCGCAGGAGTCCTTCCCGTACGTCGTGCGCTGCACGAGCGACGTGCTCGAGAGCAACGGCTCCAGCTCGATGGCGACGGTGTGCGGCAGCACGCTGGCGCTGCTCGACGCGGGCGTTCCGCTCAAGGCGCCCGTGGCCGGCATCGCGATGGGTCTCGTGAAGGAAGGCGAGAGCTACGCCGTCCTCTCCGACATCCTCGGCGACGAGGACCACCTCGGGGACATGGACTTCAAGGTGACGGGCACCGAGGCGGGCATCACGGCGTTCCAGATGGACACCAAGATCGCCGGCGTGCCGCGCGAGGTCATGCTCCGCGCGCTCAACCAGGCGCGTGACGGCCGCATCCACATCCTCGGGGAGATGGCGAAGGTCATCGGGGCGCCGCGTGCGGAGCTGTCCGCCTACGCGCCGCGCATCACGACGCTGCACATCAAGGCCGACAAGATCCGCGACCTCATCGGGCCGGGCGGCAAGGTCATCCGTGGCCTGCAGGACAAGACCGGCTGCCGCATCACCGTCGACGACAGCGGCCGTGTCGACGTCGCGAGCACCGATCAGGACCAGGCGCAGAAGTGCATCGCCATGATCCGCGAGATCACGGCCGAGGCGGAGATCGGCAAGCTCTACATGGGCGTGGTCAAGCGCATCACGGACTTCGGCGCCTTCGTGGAGATCTTCCCGGGCACCGACGGCCTGATCCACATCAGCCACCTCGCGAAGGAGCGCGTCAACAAGGTCACCGACGTGGTGAACGAGGGCGACGAGGTGCTCGTGCGCGTGATCGACATCGACAAGATGGGCAAGATCCGCCTGTCCCGCAAGGAGGCGCTCGAGGAGGTGTGAGCCGCACCCTCCCGACGCTTACGCTCCCCCTCGTCGTGCTTCCGCACGGCGAGGGGTTGCCGTTGCCGGCCTACGCCAGCGCGGGCGCGGCCGGCCTGGATCTCCGGGCGGCCATTCCCGAGGACGCTCCGTTGCTCCTCCGGCCGGGGCGTCGCGCGCTGGTTCCGTGTGGCATCGCGCTCGCGATCCCGCTGGGCTGGGAGGGGCAGGTGCGCCCCCGCTCCGGCCTCGCGTTGCGGCACGGCATCACCCTCATCAACGCGCCCGGCACGCTCGACGCGGACTACCGCGGCGAGGTGTGCGTGCCGCTCGTGAACCTCGGCGAGGTGCCATTCGTCGTCACCCGGGGCGAGCGCATCGCGCAGCTCCTCCTCGCGCCGGTACCGGAGGTCCGCTGGGAGGTCGTCGACGCGCTCCCGGGCGTCACGGCCCGCGGCGCCGGGGGCTTCGGCAGCACGGGGCGCTCGTAGTCGACTAGCTGCCCGCCGGGACGCCGTCGTCGTCCCAGCGCTCCACCGGCCAGCCGCGCGCGCGCGCGATGGACGCGAGCCGAGGGTCCGGGTGCACCGCCACGGGGCGCCCAACGGCCTCGAGCACCGGCAGATCGCTCATCGAGTCGGTGTAGAACCAGGCGTCCTCGAGCCGCTCGCCGCGTGCCTCGGCGAACGCGCGGGCGTGGACGAGCTTGCCGCGGCCGTAGCAGAGCGGCCCGTCGGGTCGGCCGGTGAACACGCCGTCACGCACCTCGAAGCGGTTGCACAGCAGGTGGGGGATGCCGAGATCCCGTCCGGCGTCCCGCGCCAGGTAGAGCGAGCTGGACGTCAGCATCACCAGCGTGTCGCCCGCGGCCGCGTGCCGCGCGAGCACGTCGCGGGTGCGGCGGCGGTACGCCCCCGACAGTTCCTCGGCGTAGAAGCGCGCCGTGCGCGCCGCCACGTCGTCCTCGCGCTGTCCCGCGAGCGTGGCGATGGCGGTCTCCAGCGCGCGCTCGAGGTGCACGAAGCCGAGGTGGTAGCTCGCAATCCACAGGGAGGCGCGCGCGGCCTGCCAGCGGGTGACCCACCCCTCGCGCACCTCGCGGCGGACCCACAGCTCCGCCCCGTTCACCGCGAGCAGCGTGCGATCCAGGTCGAAGAACGCGAGACTCACGCGAGGTCCTCCACGGCGTCCAGGAGCGCACGGTGCAGCGTATGACCTCCCTTGTGCACGCGGACGCGCGCCTGCAACGGGGCACCCAGCAACGCGAGGTCGCCGAGCAGGTCGAGGGCCTTGTGGCGCACGGGCTCGTCGTCGCCGCGCAGGGCGCCGTGCATCGGGCCGGTGTCATCGAAGACGACGGCGTTGTCGGGGGTGACGCCGCGCGCCAGTCCGGCGGCCCGGAGCGCGTCCCGGTCCGCGAGGAACCCGAACGTGCGGGCGTCCAGGAGCGGCCCCCAGGTGTCGCCGGACCATGCGCCGCGGCCGATCGCGGGATGCGGAAAGTCGACCGACACGGTCAGGTGCAGGCGGTCCGCGGGCTCTGCCGTCGCCCACGAATCCCCCTGCGCGACGCGCACGGGCGCGCGGAGCGTCCGGACGTTCCGCGGCCCGCTCGGCACGAGCCCGGCGTCGCGAAGCGCGACGCACCAGCCGGACGCCGACCCGTCCAGCGCCGGGACCTCGTCGCCCTCGACCTCCAGCGCCACGTCCTCGACGCCGTGGGCTTCCAGCGCGGCGAGCAGGTGCTCCACGACGCGCACGCGCCGCGCGCCGCGACCGAGCGTGGTGCACGCGCGCGTATCGATCACGTGGGCCGCATGCGCCGGGATCGCCACGCCGGCGACGTGGAACACGCGCCCGTGTCCCGGGGGCGCGGGAACCATCCGCACCGCGCAGGCCGCGCCGCTGTGAAGCCCGGTTCCCCTGCGGGTCGTGGCGGATGCGAGCGCGTGCCGGGTCCGTCCGTCGATCACCCGAACAGCCCGGGGCGCGCCGGCGTGCGGCCGACCGCGCTCCAGCCGCCGCTGGTGAGGATGCGCCCTTGCGGCGTGCGCTGCACCAGTCCCTCGCGGATGAGGAAGGGCTCGTAGACCTCCTCGATGGTGTCCGGCTCCTCGCCGATCGCCGCCGCAAGGTTGGAGAGCCCCACCGGGCCGCCGTCGAACTTCCCGGCGATGGTCTCCAGCACGCGTCGGTCCGTGGCGTCCAGCCCGCGGCCGTCGACCTCCAGGCGCTCCAGTGCCCGCCGCGTGATGGGGAGGCCGATGCGGCCGTCGGATTCGACCTGCGCGAAGTCGCGGATGCGGCGCAGCAGGCGGTTCGCGATGCGCGGGGTGCCGCGGCAGCGTCCCGCGATCTCCATCGCGGCCTCGGGTTCGATGTCGAGGCCCAGGCGGTCCGCGCTGCGCAGAAGGATGCGCCGCAGCTCGTCGGGCGTGTAGAAGTCGAGCGTCGCCTGGATGCCGAACCGCGCCCGGAGCGGGGAGGTCAGGAGGCCGGACCGCGTGGTCGCGCCCACGAGCGTGAAGCGCTGGAGCGGGATGCGCACCGACTGAGCGCCCGGCCCGTCCCCGAGCATGAGGTCCATCTGGAAGTCCTCCATCGCCGGGTAGAGGAACTCCTCCACCACGCGGGACATCCGGTGGATCTCGTCGATGAACAGCACGTCCCGGGGACCGAGGCCGTTGAGCGTGGCGGCCAGGTCGCCCTTGCGCTCCAGCGTCGGGCCGCTGGTGACGTGCAGCTGCACGCCCAGCTCCTCCGCGAGGATGTGCGCCAGGGAGGTCTTTCCCAGCCCGGGCGGTCCGGAGAGCAGCACGTGGTCGAGCGATTCTCCGCGCTGCAGCGCCGCGCGCACGTACACGCGCAGGTTGTCCTTGACGCGCTCCTGCCCGACGTACTCGTCCAGCCTGCGCGGACGGAGGGCCGGATCGAGCGGCTCGGTCTCCTGCGGGTCCACCACGCCGCGCGTCATCGCCCGCCTCCCAGCACGCCCAACGCGGCGCGGACGCGCTCGGGCAGCGCGGCGCCGTCCAGGCCGCGGGCGGCGAGCTGGGCGGCGGCCTGCTCGATCTCGGCGCGTCGGTAGCCGAGCTGCGCCAGCGCGAGCGCAAGCGGGTCATCGACCGGCGTCGCCGCAGTCGGGAGCGCTGCGGCCTCCGGCGCGTCCGGCGCCACGGCCAGCTTGCCGCGCAGCTCCAGCACCATGCGTTCGGCGGTCTTCTTCCCGACCCCGGAGATCGCGGAGAGCGCGCGCAGATCGTTGGTGGCCACCGCGCGTCCGAGCGCCTCCGGGGTCATGGCGGACAGCGTCGCCAGCGCCAGCTTCGGCCCGATGCCGCTGACCGCGATGAGCTGCTCGAACACGCCCCGCTCCCGCGCGCTCGCGAAGCCGAACAGCGTGATGGCGTCCTCCCGGACCGCGGTGTGCACGTGCAGCACCAAAGGCTCACCGACGCGGCTCGTGGCCACGACGCGCGAGGGCACGAGCACCTCGTACCCGACGCCGTGCACGTCGACGCAGAGCCGATCCTCGGTCACCTCGGCGATCTCACCGCGAAGCCGCCCGATCATCGCCAGCCCCGCGTGCGGCCGGCGCGCGCGGCCCCTGGCAATGGGCGGGGGAGCGTGGCACCCCGCGCGGCGAGGGCGGCCGCGATGGCGTCATGCGGGCTTCGTCCTGGGGCGGAGGGGGTCCCCCCCTCCGCAACGCCACCCCCGGCGCCGGAGGGACGCGCGGCGGCGTGCGTCTGGTGGGTGATCGCGATCGCGACGGCGTCGGCGGCATCGGCCGGTCCGGCCACCTCCTCCCCCAGCAGCAGCGCGACCATGCGTTGCATGGCGGCCTTGTCCGCGCTCCCGCTCCCTGCCACCGTGCGCTTCACCACCATCGCGTTGTAGCCGTGCAGGGGCACGTCCGCGAGCGCCACGACGGCGAGCGCCACGCCGCGGGCCTGCCCGAGCACGATGGCGCTCGCGGCCGAGCGGTGCGCGAAGATCTCCTCGATGGCCACCGCGTCGGGGCGGTGCGCGGCGAGCAGGTCGCGCAGGCCCTCGTGCAGGACGCGGAGTCGCTGCGGCATCGGATCCTTCGGGTTCGTGGCGATCGCGCCCGCGGCCACGAGGCGTGGGCGTCCCGCCACACGCTCCACCACGCCCCACCCGGTGCGGCGGCTTCCGGGGTCGATGCCCATGACGCGCATGCGGAGGCCGTATCGCCTTCAGCGCACGGGCTGCAGGGTGGGACGGAGGACCACGCGCTCGCCGGCCCCCACCGACACCAGTTCCTCGTGCGGGGCGTGGCCGGGGGCCTCGACGCGCACCACGTGCTCCTCGCCCGCGGCCAGGTCGGGGATGGTGACCTCCGGGCCGCTGCCCACCGGCGTGCCGTCCAGGAACACGCGCGCCTCCGTGGCGGGCACGGCGCGCACCAGCAGCGTGCCCGTGCGCGGCTGCGCCGCGCTGGCGCGAACCTCGGCGGAGGTGCCCGGCGACGTCGGCGGGTTCGCCAGCCACGCGGTGAGGCCCAGCGCGCCCGCGAGTCCGATCCCGCCGACGACCAGGGCCGCGACGGGGGTGTCCCTGCGGGTCGCAGGGCGCGTGCCGTGCGACGCGGTCCCGTGGCTCGCGGGTCGCTCCGGTGCCCGCGGGTCGAGATCCTCGTCGTCCGGCTCCAGCTCCAGGACGTCGGGTGCGTCGTGCATCGCGCGGGCGCGTCGGATGCCGTCCTCCAGCCGCGCGCGCTCGCCGGCGATCTCCTCGGAGAACACCTCGCCGAGGAACGCGGCGAGGCTCTGCTGCGTCACGTCCGGCGGCACGGGGTAGAGGAACTCCAGCAGGTCGGCGGCCATGTCGCGCGCCTCCTGGTACCGGGCGTCCGGGTCCATCGCCAACGCGCGCATGACGATCTGGTCGAGCCGCGGCGGCACGTGGGCGTGCAGCGCGCTGGGCCGCGGGATGTCCCCGGCCTTGATGCGCTCGAGCGTCCGCAGGTCGTTGTCGCTCTTGAACAGCCGACGCCCGGTCAGCATCTCGTGGAGGATGATGCCGAGGGAGAAGATGTCGGAGCGGCGGTCCAGCTCGTGGCCGCGCGCCTGCTCGGGGCTCATGTACTCGAACTTGCCCTTGAGCGTGCCCGCCGCCGTGGTCTCCACGACCGTCGCGGCCTTGACGATGCCGAAGTCCGCGACCTTCACCTCGCCCTGGTAGGACACCAGCACGTTCGACGGGGACACGTCGCGGTGCACCACGTGCAGCGGCGTGCCGTCGATGCCGACGCGCTTGTGGGCGACGTCGAGGCCCTTCGCGGCCTCCATCGCGATGAACGCCGCGTACTCCCGCGGAAGCAGCTTGCGGCGCTCGGAGAGCTTGCGCAGCAGGAGCTTCACGTCCTTGCCGTCGACGTACTCCATCGCGATGAAGTAATTGTCGCGGATCCGCCCGAAGTCGTAGATGCGAACGATGTTGGCGTGCTGGAGCTGGACCGTGATCTTCGCCTCGTCCATGAACATGCGGACGAAGGCGTCGTTTTCGCTCAGGTGCGCCAGGATGCGCTTGATGACGAGCTGGTTCTCGAAGCCGCCCTCCCCGAAGGTGCGGGCGCGGAAGATCTCCGCCATGCCACCCACGGCCAGGCGGTCCAGCAGGTAGTACTTCCCGAACAGCTGCGGGCCGCCGGTGCCGGGCGAGGCCGTGTCGAGCAGCGCCACGCCATCCTCGTCGGCCGGGAGCCGGGGCGGGGTCGTCACGCGCTACCGGGTTCCGGCGGACACGCCGGCGGTGAAGTTCGCACGCAGATCGTCGCAGCTCCACCATTCCCGCATGGCGACCGGATCCGCGGCGGCCTCGCACGCCTCCGCGCGCGCGTCGCTCACCTCGCCGGCCTGTGCGTCGCGGCAGGCGTCACGGTCGGCGGCCGTCACGGTCATGCCGCAGTCATCCTCGGCGTAGTCGGCGAGCACGTCACAGACGGACTCGCAGGGGTTCGCGCACCCGGCCCCCGCGAGCAGGAACAGGACGCGCGCGGACCGGCGGAGGGAGCAAGGCACGAGCGGTCTGTTATCTCCTCCGCGTGCGCGTGACACCCGCTCAGCTCGGCGTCCTGCAGATCGAACCGACGGATCTGTGCAACCTCGCGTGTCGCATGTGCGCGCCGCACGCCGAGGGGTGGGAGCAGGTGCACGGCGTGCCGAAGGGGCGGCTCGATCCGGACCGCCTCGACCGCATCCTCGCGCGGCTGGTGGAGGAGGACTGCCGGTTCGACCACGTGATCCTCCAGTGGCTCGGCGACCCGTCGGTGCACCCGCAGCTCGAGCGCCTCGTCGCGCGCACGGGTGCCGCGCTGCGCGGGCGCATCGACTACCTGCGCGTGGACACCAACGGCGTGCTGCTCGGCCCCGACCGGCTGCGCACGCTGCTGTCCACGCGGGATCCGCACGTGCCGCTGCTCCTCGTCTTCACGCTCGACGCGACGACGCCGGAGACGTACGCCCGCGTCAAGGGTCGCGACGCGTACGCGCTCGCGGTCCGCCATGCCCGCGCGTTGCTCGCGCTCCGTCCGCACCACGCGCCGGGGGTGCACGTGCAGCTGCAGTTCGTGGTGCAGGACGGAAACGCCCACGAGGCCGGGGACTTCCTGCGCTACTGGACGGACGCGGTGCGGTGTCCGGGTCGCGGTCCCGCCGGCGGCCACGCGGAGATCCTCTTCAAGCGCCTCAGCGTGTCCGGGGGCGCGCGCGGGCAGGCCGCCGCGGACGCCCTCTACGACGCCACGATGGCCCGTTTCGGCATCGTCCCGACGTCGGGCGACGACCTCTCGGTCGTGACCTGGAGCGAGCGGCCCTGGCAGGTGGACGATCGCGCGGGGTCGGCGGATTCCTCCTGGGGCGGGGGGCTGGCGGCCCCCCGCAACGCCCCCCGCGCGGCGTGTCCGGCCCCGTGGTGGACGCCGGTCATCCGCCATGACGGGAGCCTCCAGGCCTGCTGCGCCGACCTCGGCGGCACGCTGGCGCTCGGGGACGTGGCGGACTCCGGGTTCCGCGCGCTCTGGTTCGGGGATCGGGCGCGGGCGTTGCGGCGCGCGCACCTGGAGGGGCGCTTCGAGGGCGCCTGCGCCTCCTGCGGCGGCATCAACTGGTACGCGATGCCGACGGACCCCACCGCCGCCGCGTGACGGGCCTCAGCCGCCGCGCAAGGCCCGGAGCACCTTGCCCACCCGGTCGCGTTCGGCCTGCGCCGCGTCGAGCTCGCGGGTCTTCTTGTCGATCTCCGCATGCGCGATCGCGAGCTCCCGCCGCAGGTGCTCGGCCTCGGCCTCGCGGCCCGACAGGCGCGTGCCCAGCACCGCCGCCACCTCGCGCTTGAAGCCCGCCACGTCGGAGAGCGCGGCCGCGCTGGCCTCGACCGCGCCGGCGAGGGCCCGCACCTGGGCGTTGAGTGCCTCGATCTCCGCGCGCTTGTCGGCCACCTCGGCGAGCGCGGCGTCACGTCGCGCCTCGGCCCGCGCCGCGCGGTCCCGCGCGCGCGCCAGCGCCGCCCCCGGCGCCAGGAGGTTCCAGCTGCGCGCGCGCACCGTGCCCTCCGTGATCCACGCGAGCAGGGGCTCCTCCGTGCGCGCCGGGGCGAAGCGCGCCGCGAGGGTGTGCACGGAGGCGCGGCGCCGGAGCGCGGCCTCGGGCTGCGTGGCCTCCGCCAGCGCGGCGTCCAGGGCGTCCTCGAGCGGGGTGTCGACCCAGCCGGCGCCGGTGGCGCGCACCTCCTCCGCGAGCGGCGTGTCCGGGTCGGTGACGAGCGGCGCGCCTGCGGTCAGCGCGTCCATCTGCCGGAAGGACTGCGCCAACGCGCGTTCGGGGTTCGGCGCGTAGCGGTCGAGCACGGCCGCGCTGCCGGCCAGCAGGTCGAGCCAGCCGGCGCGGTCGCCGCGCGCCACGGCCGTGGCGCCCGTCACCGCGGGAAGCCCGACGACGCGCACCTCCGCGCGGAACCCGAGGTGCCGCACGGCGCGCGCGAGCGTGGCGCCCGCGTCCTGCCACGGCCACGGCTGTCCGCCCACGATCACGTAGGGCGTGGCAGGCGGGCGCAGGCGCGCCGTCCGGCCTGGCTCGTCCACGCAGGCCAGCGGCACCAGGCGTCCCGCCGTCGTCGTGAGGTCCCAGCCGGCCGCGCCGAGCAGCCCGAGGAAAAACCAGCGCTGGCGCGGGTTGCTGAACAGCACCTCGTCCGCGGCGCGCAGGGCCTCGAGGGTCCGGCCGGCCTCGTGCTCCTGCAGGCCCTCGAAGGCGCCCTCCAGCATGCGCGGCGCGTAGAGGTCGACACAGAGGGGCGCGATGCCGGCCAGGGCACCGGCCTCCTCGGGGGCCACGCACACGATGCGGTCCACGGCGGCGTCCTGCGCGCGTCGACGCAGCTCGGCCGGTGCCCGGAAGCCGCGCAGGGCGCGGCCCGGCCCGGGCAGGGCGCCGGGTTCGTCCTGCGCGCGGCCCAGGGTCAGGACCTCGTGTCCGGCCTCCTCGAGCGCCCGGGCGTGCACGCGCGCGCGGAGCGCGCCGCCGGAGGCGGGCTGGCCCGCGGGTGGCACCAGGGCGCCGTGATGGACGACGAGCACGCGCATGGGCCCAGCCTAGCCCGGGGGGAGGCGTTGCGGAGGGGGGAGCCCCCCCTCCGCCCCAGGAACAGGGTCAGCGTCGCGCGCGGCTCTCCTCCACGCCGCGTCGGGCGAGCGCGTCCGCACGCTCGTTCTCGGCCACCCCGACGTGCCCCGCGACCCAGTGCAGCACCACGCCGGGGCGTCGGCGCAGCGCCTCGCGGATCCCGGCGATGAGCTCGGGGTTCGCCTTGGCCTTCCAGCCCTTCTGGAGCACGCCGATCGCGTAGGTGCTGTCGGTGAAGAGCGCCACCGGTGCCCGCGGGGGCACATCCGCCGCGTCGAGCAGCTCCAGCGCCATGGCGATGGCGGTCAGCTCGCCGATGTTGTTCGTCGCGACGCCGAGCGCGCGGTGCCGCTCCTCCGTGCGCCCGTCGGGATGGCGCACCACGACGCCGCTCCCGGCGGGTCCGGGGTTGCCCGTGCACGCGCCGTCGGTGAACGCCAGGATCGTGTCCGGACCGGTCCCGTCGATGCGGGCGCGGGCGTCGGCGGCCGCTGCGGCGGCCTGAACGCTCGAGCGCGTGCCGGCGCTCCCGAAGCCGCTGCCGCGGGTCGGGCGTGCGCGGGTGCCGTCGCCGGCGGCTCCGGGCTCGCGGGGCGCGGCGGCCGTGCCGTCCGGAAGCTCCCGGGCGCTGCCCGGCTCGTCGCGGAGTGCGGCGGCGCCGGCCCGGTAGATCGTGGCGCCGGCGGCCTCCGAGTAGCGGATCGCGCGGCGTCCGCCGTCCACGCGCGGCGAGCCGTCCGGGTTGCACTCGGCCCAGACCTTCTGCCCGCGAAAGACCGCCCGTACCCACGTCATCGTCGCTCCACCCGGTGATCCAGTCCGGTGCTGGCCGTGAACTCGTAGAGACTGTGGTTGTAGCAGCCCGCGTCGCATCCGTCGTGGAACATGCGCGTGCGCGCCCCCTGCACGGCCGCGTCGTGCCACAGCTCCCGCAGCGGCCGCTCGAACACGTTGCCGACGGTGATCCCCTCGGCGCCCCACACGCAGCACGGGAGCAGCCGGCCGTCGTAGGTCACCCCGTACTGGTCCACCAGCCCGAGGCAGCGCATCGGGGTGCGCACGCCGGCGTGGTAGTCCAGCCCGGCCTCGTAGTAGGTCCTCCGCGCCGCGATGGCGGGGTCCCGCGTCGCGAGGGTCGCCACGGCCTCGCGCCATGCCTGCGCGTCCTCCGGACGGGTGAGCGCCAGCTCCGGCGCGTCGTTGACCGGCCAGAAGTCGAAGGCCGCGCCGGCGGCGCGCACCGCGTCGTGGACGTCCACGAGCTCGCGCACGTTCTCCCGCGTCACGGTGAAGTACACGCTGGCACCGACCCGCCCGTCGTGCAGCACCCGCAGGAGCTGCTTCCAGCTCCGCGCGTGGGCGCCGGGGCGTCCGCGCAGGCGGTCGTGCGTGGCGGGGAGCCCGTCGATGCTGATGCTCAGGCTGTCCAGCCCCGCGTCGCGGAGGCGCGTGTAGTGCCGGTCGAGGGTGGTCCCGTTGGTCGTGAGGTTCACCGCCAGCCCGCGGGCCTTCGCGGCCCGCACGAGGGCCGGCAGGTCGGGGTGGAGCGTCGGCTCGCCGCCGGTCAGCACCACGCCGCGCGTGCCGATCGCCACGGCCTCGTCGAAGAGCGCCTCCGCCCGGGGGAGGGGAAGGTTCTCGCGGCCTTCCCACAGGTCGCAGAAGGCGCAGCGCAGGTTGCAGCCGCGGTTGAGCAGCAGGAGCATCTGGAGCGGCTTGCTCGGCGTGCGCGGCGGCAGGTGCGCCTCGATGTCGGGCCGCGCCACGAAGTCGGCGCCGTGGCCGCGGTGGATGGCGGACCACGCCCGCCCCACGTCCGCCCAGTCCCGCGCCCGCGCATGCGCCCGTGCCGCGCGGCCGAGGCGGGCCCGTCGCGCGGGGTCGTCCAGCAGCGCGAGGGTCGCGTCCGCGAAGGACTCGAGGGGTGCGAGCGCGATCTCCCGTCCGTCCTCCACCTCCAGGCCCTCGGCCCCCACCGGCGTGCTGAGCACGGCCCGCCCGGCCGCGAAGGCCTCGAGGATCTTCATGCGCGTTCCGCTGCCGGCGGCGAGCGGCACGACGTAGAGGTCCGCGGCCGAGAGGTGGGCGGGCAGGTCCTCCACGGCGCCGGTGAAGCGCAGCCGGGGGCCCTCGAGCGCTCGGGGCGGGTTCATCCCCATCACGAGCACGCTGCCCGAACGCAGGCGCGGCGCGAGCCGCTCGGCCAGGAACCGCACGGCGTCGGTGTTCGGCGCGTAGTGCAGGGTCCCATGGAACGCCACGACCGGGCCGGGTGGCAGGTCGTACCGCGCGTGCAGGTCGAGCGGCGCGGCCGTGTAGGCGGCGTTGTCGACGCCGTGGGGGACGTGCCAGGTCCGCGCCCTGGGCACGCCGGCGCGCATCAGCGCGTCGCGGTCCACGTCGGAGCACGCCACGACCGCGTCCGCGAGCCGGAGCAGTCCGGCCTCGACGCCGCGCAGCCGGGCGATCACCGGCGGAGGCAACGACGTGGTCTGGCGGAGGCGCTCGAACTCCGCGTTGTGGGTTCCCACGACGACGCGCGCCCCGAGCGCACGCCCCGCGAGCCACGCAGGCGCCGCGTGGCCCGGGAACTCGGCGTGCAGGACCTGGGCGCCGACCCGCACGCCCACGTAGAGCGCGCGTGCCCACCACGCGGGGTCGACCACCGCGCGGTACAGGAACACCTCGTCGGCGGGGTAGCCGATCGCGCGGCAAAGCCGCTCGTAGAGGGACTGGTTGCGCAGGGGCGGCGCCTCCTGCAGCGCGCGGAACCGGGGGCCGTAGGGGACGCGCTCCCAGGCCGCCCCCACGCGCACGCGCCAGTAGGCGTCCCGGTCCTCGGTGACGACCCAGACCTCGTCCCCGGCGGCGACGAGCGCCTCCGCGGTGCGCACGATCTTGACCGCGGCGCCGTGCTGCGCGGGAAACAGGTCGCCACGGGAGAGCACGACGATGCGCACGACGCCCTCCTACCGCGTCCGGCGCGACGGTGTCGTCAGCCGGTGATGGCGACCGCGGCGCACGCCCACCCCAGGCCCGCCACCCCGGCGAGCGGCACGAGCGTGCGGGCGGCCCCGCGAAGCGGCGCGCAGGCGGCGGAAAACGCAAGCGTCCCGAGCGCCACGACCGGAAGCTGGTAGTGGCTCGGCTGGTGATCGATGGTCGCCACGAGCGCGCACCACCCCGCGAGGCTCCCGAGCAGCACCCGCGTTCCGGGTGCGCCTTGGCCTGGGGCGGAGGGGGCACGCCCCCTCCGCAACGCCTCCCCCGCGGCGAGCAGGAGCGCGGCGAGCGGCAGGAACCCGCCGTAGCGCAGCGCCTGCGTCGCGAAGCCGGGGACGCGCGCGAGCAGCACGGCGGCGTCCGTGTCGCCGTGCCAGTGCTCCGGCCCGATCTCCCATCGCACCGTCTCGATCCAGCCCGCCAGGCTGCCCGACGCCGCTCCGAGCGCGGCGACCGCGGCGAGCAGCATGGCGACGGCCCCCAGCCAGCCAGCGGCCCGGCCCGCGCGGCCCGTCAGCAGCGCGGGCAGCAACACCAGCAGGCCCGCGTGGTAGCGGGCGAGCTGCGCGAGCATGCCGGCGATCCCCCACCGCGGGCCGGGGTCCGGAAGCGCCGCGAGTGCCGCAAGGGACGCGGCCAGCGCGAGGGTGTCCGGCATGCCGTGGCTCCCCGGCTCGAGCATCAGCCGACCGATCTGCACGGTCGCGAGCGCGGGCAGCAGCCACGCGACGACGGGCGCTCCGGGGGACCAGGCGGCGAGCACCGCCACCATCGCCAGGCCCGTGGCACCGAGCACGACGAGGAACGCGCCCGCCTGTGTGGGCAGGTCGCCGCCGGTGGTCGCCAGCGGTCCGGCCGCGAGCCATGCACCGAGCGGGGGCTGCACGTCGGTGACCCGGCGCCCGGCCCACAGCTCGCGCGCCCACCGCACCTGCTCCTCCATGTTGAGCAGCTGGTAGTAGTGCACGACGCGGAGCACGCCGCGCGCGTGGAGCTCCCACAGCGCGTCGGAGGACGGAATGATCCGCAACGCGCTTCGTTCCGGCGCGGACAACCGCAGGCTCCGCGACTCGCCGGCCGCGAGGTCGCCGTCCAACCGGTGCAGCACGGTGCCGCGATCGAGGTAGCGCGGCACGGGACCCTCGTCGGGGTCCTCCACCGGCGCCGCCTCGACGCCGACGGTGCGCGCGGCGGGGGTGTCCGCGTCGAGGGTCAGCGTCGCGCCGACCGGTGCCTCGAACGCCAGCAGCACCGGCCCCCGCATGGGTCCGACCAGGCGCACCACCGGCCCGAGCGGGCGGAGCGCGCCGTCGGGCGTGCTGGATACACCGCCCACGCGCGGGGCCTCCCCGGCGAACGAGGCCTCGTCGAGTCCGGTGCGCCACGCGTGCCGCGCGAGCGGCCGCGCGAGGGCGTCACGGTGCATCCAGCCGACGACGGCCACGGCGGCCACGATCCCCGCGACGGCGGCGCGGACGTGCCCGGTCAAGGGGCGCGGGCGCGGCACCGGCCGCCGGGCGCCGAGCCACGCGGCACCGAGCACGACTCCCCATCCGAGCGTCGGGCCGAGGCCCGTCACTCCGCCCGCCAACACGGCGGCACCCGCGACCACCATGCCTGCGCCGAGCGTGTCGAGCGTCCGTCGCAGCGGGTCCTCCGCCCGGCTCCAGCCCACGCCGGGCATGATCCACCACGCCACCGCCGCGAGCGTTCCGGTCAACGCCTCGGGCGCACCGAGGCGGGCGGCCAGCAGGGCGGCCAGCCCGGGGAGCAGCGCCGGCAGCCCCGCGGCCCGCGCGCGGCGCATCGTCTCAGAGCGCGTAGATGAACGGGAGGACGGGGCTGGCCTCCGCGTACAGGATGAAGCCGACCATCGCCAGCAGCACGATCACGATCGGAGTCATCCACCACGCCTTCTCGTGGACGAGGAAGTCCCAGAAGTCGGCCAGCAGGCTCTGTGAACCCTCGGGAAGGGACGGGACGGGCTCTTCGGACTCGGGCTCGGACATGCGCTCAACGTACCACGCGCCGTCGCCGCGTGTCGCGCCCGACCTGTCGTCCGGCCCACCTCCGGCGGAGGTCCGCCTCGCCGTGCAGGCGCTCGGCCCGTTACTGCGTCGCGCCAACCCGGAGTGTTCCCATGTCCTTCACCCTTCCGCCGCTTCCGTACCCCTCCGACGCCCTCGCGCCGCACATGTCGGCCGAGACCTTCTCCTACCACCACGGAAAGCACCACAACGCCTACGTCACGAACCTCAACAACCTCGTGGCGGCCGACGCGTCGCTGCAGGGCAAGAGCCTCGAGGAGCTGATCCTCCTCTCGGCGAAGGACGACTCGAAGGCCGGCGTGTTCAACAACGCCGCGCAGGTGTGGAACCACACGTTCTTCTGGCACTGCATGAAGCCGTCCGGCGGCGGCCGCCCCACGGGCGCCCTGCTCGCCCGCATCGAGGCCGACTTCGGCAGCTTCGACGCCTTCAAGGCCGCCTTCACCCAGGCCGCGACGACGCAGTTCGGCTCTGGCTGGGCGTGGCTCGTCCTCGACGGCGGCGCGCTCAAGGTCACGAAGACCCCCAACGCCGGCACGCCGATGACGAGCGGCCAGGTGGCGCTCCTCACGATCGACGTGTGGGAGCACGCCTACTACATCGACCACCGCAACGCGCGCCCCGCCTTCATCACGACGTTCCTCGACCACCTCGTGGACTGGGACTTCGTGGCGAAGAACCTGGCCTCCGCGTAGAAGGCGCCTAGAACGGCCGGCGCGCCCGCTCCATCGTGAGCGGGCCGTCGTCCCGGGGCGTCCAATGGCTCACGTCGTCGGGGCGCGGCGGCCGCCGGTCCAAGGGATCGTGGCCGATCAGGCGCATCACGATCGCGGTCGGTGCGATGCCCAGGACCCACGCGACGCCCATCGCCGCGGCGTTCTGCGCGGCCAGCAGGCGGCGCGCGACGCCGTTCCACGCGATCCAGAGGCGCTTGGCAAGCTCGAGCACGCGACAACCTCACGCGCGCCGTGCCGGGGTGCAAGCGCTGGCGACGCGGGGGGGTGCGTGCTACTCCCGCAGCCTGCGCACCGGAGCCGTCGTTGATCGCACTCGTCGCGTCCCTGATCGCCGCGTCCGCCTCGGCGGCCGACCTCCGCTGGGAGGGGTTCACCCGCGCCCGGCTGCTCCACTACGATTCCCTTTCGCTCTCCGATTCCAACGCGGCCGCGGAGGGCCCCGCGACGCGGGTGGACCATCGCGCGCGGCTCGTGCCGACCTGGGTGCTCTCGGAGCGCGCGGAGCTGCACGCCCAGCTCGACGTGCTCGCCTACACCCCCTTCGGCCAGGCGGCCGACACCGTCGTGGACCCGGTCTCGGGCATCGCACGGCCGGCCATCCTGTCCGACGGCGTGGCGCCCGCCACGGCGAGCGTGCAGGCCACGCGCGCGTGGGGCGAGGTCTACACGGGAGTCGGGCGGTTCAGCGCCGGCCGGATGCCCATGACCTGGGGCGCCGGCCTTCTGTGGAATCCCGGCAACGATGTGCTGTCGGAGTTCGGCGACACCGCGGACCGCGTGTCGTGGGCCACGCGCGCCGGACCGGTGTTCGTCATGGCGGCGGCGGACTTCGTACAGTCGGGCCGCGTGAACGAGGCGGACGACATGATCGGCTGGACCGCCGCCGTCGCGTCGCGCAGCGAGACCTCCGGCATCGGCCTCCTCAACCACGTCCGCACGCAGTCCTCGCGGGACTGGACCTCCTACACGGGGGATTTCTGGGCGTTCGCGGATCTCGGGTCCATCCGGGTCGAGACCGAGGTCGCCGCCACCTTCGGGAGCGGCGATCTGGAGGAGGGGATCGACGACGCGAGCGTCGCCGCGTGGGGTGGCATGCTGGACGGGGCCTACCGCACCGACCGCTGGAGCGCGGGTCTGCAGGCTGGCCTGGCGTCGGGGGACTCCGACACCCGTGACAGCGCGCTCCGCACCTTCACCTTCGACCGTGACTACAACCTCTCGCTGCTGCTCTTCGAGGAGCCCCTGCCGACGCTGCGTGCCCCCGTGGCGGGCACCGAGGGCGACGGGCGGACGACCGACGCGGCCGTCGTCGGCGAGGGGGTCTCCAACGCGATGTACCTGCGGCCGCGCGTGGGGTTCCAGGCCCTTAAGTCCCTCGCGCTCGAGGCGGCCTGGCTCACGGCGATGGAGGCGACCCCCCGTACCACGGATGCGGGGCGCCGCGGGTACGGGCACGAGATCGACGTGACCGCCAAGCTCACGCCGTACCCGCACGTGGAACTGCAGGCGACCGCCGGCGTGCTCCTGCCGGGCGCGGTGTTCACCGAGGCGCAGGACGCCACGCTCGGGGGCGGGTTCGACGCGCCCGCGCTCGCCGGCCGCGTCGTGGGCTCCGTCGCGTTCTGACCCGGGAGGCTGGCATGACCGTGCGTTTGGAGGGCGTGCACACCGCGCTCGTCACCCCGTTCCTCGCCGACGGGGCGCTGGACCTCGTGGCGTTCCGCGGCCTCGTGCGACGCCAGGTGGACGGCGGCGTCCACGGGTTGGTCGTCGCCGGAACGACCGGGGAGAGCCCCGCGCTCGACGTCGACGAGCGCAGCGCACTGCTGGCCGTCGCCCGCGAGGCGGCGCGTGGCACGGAGGTCCGCGTCACCATGGGCGTCGGCACGAACGTCACGCGGTCCACCGTCGCGAACTGCGTGCGCGCCCGGGAGGAGGGCGCCGACGCCGGCCTGCTGGTGCTGCCGTACTACAACAAGCCGACTCCTGCCGGTCTGCGGCTGCACGTGCGCGCCGCGTGCGAGACGGGTCTTCCGATCGTCGTGTACCACGTGCCGGGTCGCACGGGGCAGCGGCTTCCGCCGGAGCTGCTCGCGGAGCTGTGCAACATTCCGGGCGTCATCGCGTGCAAGGAGGCCACCGGCGACCTGACCTACGGGCAGGACGTGCTGCTCCGGACGCCGGTGCCGGTCCTGTCGGGGGATGACTTCACGTGGCTTCCGCACCTCGCCGTGGGCGGCCTCGGCGTGATCAGCGTGCTGTCCAACCTTGCCCCGCGCGACACGGTGGGCGTGTGGGACGCCTGGCGAAGCGGCGACACCGCGCTCGCCGGGGCGCGGCACCGGCGCCTGTACCCGCTGGTGCACTGGCTGTTCTCCGCGAGCAACCCCGTGCCCGCGAAGGCGGGCCTGGCGGCGATGGGCCTGTGCGCGGCCACCTGTCGCCTGCCGCTGACGGCCGGTGATGCCCCGCCCGCGGGGCTCGTCGACGGGCTGAGCTGAGCGTGCGGATCGGGATCCACGGCGCCAGCGGGCGCATGGGCCGCATGGTCCGCGCCGAGGTCGAGGCGCGCGGCCTCCCGATCGCGTGGGCCTGCGGCCGCACACTTCCCGGCTCCCTCGACGCGGACGTGATCGTGGACTTCTCCACCCCGGAGGGTCTGGCCGGGCTGCTCGCGCGCGCGACGTGCCCGATCGTGACCGGCACCACCGGGGCCGTCGTCCTGCCCGCGGCCCCGCGCGTGGCCCTGCTGCACGCCGCGAACTTCAGCCTCGGCGTGGCCGTGCTGGCGCGGCTCGTCCGGGACGCCGCAGCGCGCCTGCCCGGCTGGGATGTCGAGATCGTCGAGCTGCACCACCACGGCAAGCAGGACGCGCCGAGCGGGACGGCGCTCCGGCTGGCGGATGCGATCGACGCCGCGGGCGGGGCGACCCGTCCCCGCACGTCGGGTCGCAGCGGGCCGCGCCTGCCGGGAGAGGTGGGCCTGCACGCCGTGCGCGGGGGCGACATCGTCGGAGAGCACACCGTGTACCTGTGCGGGCCTGGGGAGCGCCTGCAGCTCGGACACGTGGCGATGCACCGCGGCCTGTTCGCCGCGGGCGCCGTGACCGCCGCGCAGTGGCTCGCCGGCCGGCCCGCCGGCCGCTACACGCTCGAGGACGTGCTCGGCGGGTAGGTGCGCGTCAGGACCGCCGCGGCGTCCTCCTCCCAGGCGTTCCCGAGGACGCGTGTCTGGCGCACGTCGTCGGGGTCATCGAGCACGCGGGCGTCCCAGGTGACCACACGGCACGCTCCGCTGGGCCGGGCGCCGCCGTGCGCGCGGTGCGCGGCCGCGACCGGATGGAGCGTGGCGAAGGTGTCCGACATCACGACGTGGACCGGAAGGCCGCGGCCGAGCCCGCACGCGACGAGGCGATCGAGCGCAGGGTGCAGCCCCGCGTCGCCGCGCCAGCCCAGCCACAGCGCGCGGGGGCGCAGCCGCGCCCGGTCCAGGTCCTCGAGCACCTTGGCGAGCAGTTCCTCGCCCCCGAAGCCGTGGTCGGTGTCCGCCCAGCCGTGCGACCACGCGCGGCGCAGCGCGTCGGGCGACGCGCGCAGGGTGGCGGGGTCCACGCGGGCCCCCGCCGGGACGTCCGGGCGCCAGATCGCTCCGAGGCCGGCATCGTCGGACGGCCGTGCGCTGGCCTCGAACAGCAGCGTCATGTCGAGCGGGCGCGCCGGACGCAGCCGTGCCACGGCCCGCGCCGCGCGGGCCTCCAGGGGGCGCGCCGCGTTGGCCGCGAGGGCGCCGGCGATCGGTGCGAGCGCGTCGCTTTCCCGACGAAGGTAGCAGCCCTGGATGCACGGCGTCGTGCAGGCCTTGACCACCTCCCGGCGGGCGCGCAGGGCATCGGAGCGCCACAGCGCGCGGAGGGACTGGCGGCGCACGTCGCCGTAGGCACCCGCGAGGAAGTCGAGGGTGCCATCGCACATCACGGCACGGCCGTCGGCGTTGACGTAGAGCTCCTTCCAGCCCGCCCAGCAGGGTGCCTCGCGCGGGCTGAGGCCCTCCCGGTAGTACCGGGGCACCGCGCGGAGGTCCTCGGGGGCGTTGACCAGCAACCGCGCCGGGCCGCGGCCCGCGGCGCGGTCGTCGGCCAGCCGCGTGCAGAGCGCGTCGAGCGCGGGAAGGTCCTCCGGCTGGAACCACATGCCGCCCACGGTGGCGTCGGCCTCGTCGCGGAACAGGGTGAGCTGCTGGACTCCGCTGAACCCCTCGTCCTCCAGCCAGCCCAGGAACGCCTCGTAGCCGTGCAGGTTTCCGCGGTGGAGCAGCACGTTGGCGCGCAGGGTGCGCACGGGGTTGCCGTGGGCCGCGTCGGCGGCGCGCAGGGCGCGGTAGCCCGCCATCGCGCGCGAGAAGCTCCCGGCGCCGCGCACCCGGTCGTGCGCCGCCTCCGCGCCATCCAGGGAGAGGTTCACGTGCAAGCGCGCCGGCGAGAGCCGCGCGAGGCGTGCGGCGCGCTCCGGACGCAGCAGCGTCCCGTTCGTCGTGAGCGTGACGAACATGCCCCGCGCCACGGCGTGCGCGAGGACCTCCTCGAGGTCATCCCGCACGAGCGGCTCCCCGCCGAGCGGGTTGAAGACGCGTACGCCCATGTCGGCGGCCTCGTCGACGAGCCGGATCAGCTCCCGCGTGGTCAACTCCGGCGAATCGTAGCAGGTCGTACACATGACGCAGCGCAGGTTGCAGCGCAGCGTGACGTTCACGGAGAGCCAGTCGGGCGGCGCCAGCGAGCGCACCAGCGCGCGGGAGGCCCACATGCGCGCATCCTGCAGGAGCTGCGGCGTGCTCCGGGGCATCGTCAGCGCCGTCGGGGGAGGCGTTGCGGAGGGGGCTGTCCCCCTCCGCCCCCAGGGGAGGAGGCAGGGAACAGTGTGCCCTGGCGAAGCGACTCCAGGGTGTCCCAGCGCGTGCGGACGCAGGCCGGGAGCGGCTCTCCGTCCGTGAGGCGGGCGGTGAGCCATGCGCGGGTGAGGGGGTCGGAGGGGTAGCCGCTGCCGACGTCGGGGCCGAGCGCGGCGATGGCCGCGTCGCGCGCGATCTTGGCGGCGATGCTGGCCGCGCCGACGACGGCCCAGGTCGCATCGGCCTTCGGCGCGACGATCCAGTCCTCGACCCCCGACGCGTCCTGCAGGCGGCGGCGGAGCGCGGGGATGCCGCGGGGGTGGACCGGGGCGTCGAGGTACACCCGGTCCGGGCGCAGCTCCGCGACGAGCGCGAGGAACGCGGCCTCCTCGAGCGCGTTCACGTTGCCCGCGTCGATCTCCGCGGGTGTCACGTGCACCGTGCGCGCCTGGCCGAGCGTGGCGAGGCGCTCCTGCGCCTGGGAGCGCCGGCGTGCCGAGAGCTGCTTGGAGTCGTCGGCGCCGGCGGCGCGCAGTCCCGCCTGCGCGTCGTCGTCGTCCTCGCCCTCCACGAGAAATCCACCGACGACGAGCGGGCCCAGCACCGAGCCCCGCCCTGCCTCGTCCAGCCCAAGGATGCGCATGGCCGAGGGCTAACGCGGGCGCGTCGGGGGACGAAGGCCGCCCGGCCGCGTGGGTGTCCCCCACCGGGGGGAGCGAGCGTTGCGGCGGGCCCCGCGGTGCGATACCCTCGGCATCCTCACGAGGTGACCGCGTGATCCCGGAAGCCAACCCCTACGTTCCCGTGATGGTGGCCGTGGTCATCGCGGTGATCTTCAGCCTCGCCTTCGTGGCGATGTCGAAGTTCTTCGGGCCCAAGCGTCCGAACGCCACCAAGGAGTCGATGTACGAGTGCGGCATGCCGGCCGTGTCTCCGGCGCACCAGCGCTTCAGCGTCAAGTTCTACCTGGTCGCCGTGCTGTTCATTCTGTTCGACCTCGAGGCGGTCTTCCTGTTCCCGTGGTCGGTGGTGTTCCGCGACTTCATCCGTGAGAACGCGATGTTCATGATGATGGAGATGACGTTCTTCCTGGGCGTCCTCTTCCTCGGCTGGGTCTACTGCCTCAAGCGTGGAGCGCTCCGATGGGACTAGAAGCGCAGATCAACCAGCCCTTCATCGCGACGCGGCTGGACGAGGTCATCAACTGGGGCCGCAAGTACTCGATGTGGCCCATGCCCTTCGGCACGGCATGTTGCGCCATCGAGTTCATGGGCGTGGTGTCGAGCCGCTTCGACGTGAGCCGATTCGGCGCGGAGCTGGTGCGCTTCAGCCCGCGGCAGGCGGACCTGCTGCTGGTGATGGGGACCGTCACCCAGAAGATGGCGCCCGTGCTCAAGCAGATCTACGACCAGATGCCGAACCCGAAGTGGGTGGTGTCGATGGGCGCCTGCGCGAGCAGCGGCGGCTTCTACGACAACTACTCCGTGGTGCAGGGCATCGATGAGATCATTCCCGTCGACGTGTACGTCGCCGGGTGCCCGCCGCGTCCCGAGAACGTGATCGGCGCGGTCGTCAAGATCATGGAGAAGATCGACCGCGAGAAGGCGGCGGACTGGAAGTAGGGGAGGCCCGATGAACGAGTCCCAGATCGCGGAGAAGGTCCAGGCGCGCTTCGGCGCCAAGGTGCTGCGCGCGTACGCGTTCCGCGGGCAGGCCGCCGTCACGGTGGCCCCGGCCGACCTGCGCGACGTGCTGGTGTTCCTGCGCGACGACGCGGAGCTGCAGTTCGAGATGCTCATGGACGTCGGCGGCGTGGACTACCTCGCGCACCCCGACGCCGAGTCGATGGACTGGCGTTTCGAGGTGGCCTACCAGATGTACAGCCTCTCGAAGAACCACCGCTTCCGCGTGAAGGTGGCCGTCCGCGAGGACGCCCTCGACGTGCCGAGCGTGTGGGACCTGTGGGGAATCGCGAACTGGATGGAGCGCGAGGTGTTCGACCTCTTCGGCGTGCGCTTCACCGGCCATCCGAATCTCCGCCGCATCATGTGCCACGACGACTTCGTGGGCCACGCGCTCCGGAAGGACTACCCGATCAACAAGCGCCAGAAGCTGTCGCAGCCCGCGGAGAACATCCTCTGCGCGAAGCCGGAGCACGCATGAGCGCCGACGGTACCCAGGTCCAGCCGATCCCCAGCGAGCTGTTGACTCTCAACATCGGGCCGGCGCACCCCGCCACGCACGGCACCCTGCGGCTGCAGGTCCAGCTCGACGGCGAGACCATCGTCAACATGGCGTGCGAGATCGGCTATCTGCACCGCGGGTTCGAGAAGCAGGCCGAGAACTGCCAGTACCAGCTGGTGATCCCGTACGCCGAGCGCCTCAACTACATGGGGCCGGTGCACAACAGCAACGCCTGGTGCCACGCGGTGGAGCAGCTGCTCGGCATCGAGGTGCCCGCGCGCGCGCAGGCGCTGCGCGTCATCACGTCCGAGATGGGACGCATCATCGACCACGCGGTGTGCATCGGCACCAACCTCGTGGACATCGGCGCGCTCACCAACTTCTGGTACATGTACAACTACCGCGAGAAGGTCTACGACCTCTACGAGGAGCTGTGCGGCGCCCGCATGATGGTGAACTACCCGCGCATCGGCGGCGTCAGCATGGACGCGCCGGACGGGTGGTTCGACAAGCTCCTTCGCGTCATGGACGAGATGCACGAGGCGGTCGGCGAGGTGCGCGCGCTGGTCGAGCGCAACCGCATCTTCATGGACCGCACCATCGGCGCGGGCGTCATCACCAAGGACATCGCGCTCTCCCACGGCGTGACCGGGCCCTGCCTGCGCGCGGCGGGCATCCCGTACGACATCCGCAAGGCGCAGCCGTACTGGGGGTACGACCAGTACGAGTTCGACGTGCCCGTGGCGCAGGGCGGCGACACCTACGACCGCACCATCGTCCGCTTCCGCGAGATGGAGGAGAGCGTCAAGATCATCAAGCAGGCCGTGGCGAGGATGCCGGACGGCCCCGTGATGGTCGAGGACCACCTGGTGGCCATGCCGTCCAAGGACAAGGTCTACAACACGATGGAAGGCCTCATCAACCACTTCAAGCTCGTGATGCACGGTGTCAAGCCGCCCGTCGGCGAGATCTACAGCGCCACCGAGGGCGGTTGCGGGGAGCTCGGCTACTACATCGTGTCCGACGGCACGCCCAACGCCTACCGGGTGCGCATCCGTCCGCCGTGCTTCGCGAACTACTCGACGTTCCCGAAGATCTCCACCGGCGGCATGATCGCGGACGCGATCGCCGCGCTCGGCAGCATCAACATCATCGCCGGGGAGCTGGACCGATGAGCATCTCCCATCGCCACGTGGCCTCCCGTGGGCCGCGCGAATGGAACGACGCGCAGCGCGCCCAGGTCGACGAGATCATGGCGCGCTACCCGACGAAGCAGGCCGCGGTGATGCCGCTCCTCTGGCTCGCCCAGGACAGCTTCGAGTGGCTGGACCTCGACGTCATGCGGCTGGTCGCGCGCACCATCGACGTGCCGGCGAGCCAGGTGCACGCCGTCGCGAGCTTCTACACGATGTTCAAGAAGGTCCCGACGGGTCGCTACGTCATCGACGTGTGCCAGACGCTGAGCTGCCACCTCGTCGGCGCGGGGCCGATCATCGAGCACCTCGAGCGCATCCTCGAGGTGGATGAGCACGGCGACAGCAAGGACGGGCTGTTCACGCTCCACCGCGTCGAGTGCCTCGCGAGCTGCGGCTCCGGCCCGATGATGCAGGTCAACGAGGACTTCTTCGAGTTCCTGACGATCGAGTCGGTCGACCAGATCGTCGCGGCGTACCGCAGCGGCACGCCGCCCGTCACCCCCCAGCCCCAGGCGAGCACATGGCAGTGGAACCGGTCCGCATCCTGAGCGCGAACTGGGAGGTTCCCGGTTCGCACACCCTCGCCGTCGCGCGCACGCGCGGCGCCTACACGCGGCTCGCGAAGGCCTTCGCGATGAAGCCCGAGGAGATCACCCAGGTGGTGAAGGATTCCGGGCTGCGCGGTCGTGGCGGCGCCGGTTTCCCGACCGGCATGAAGTGGAGCTTCGTGCCGCCGAAGGACAAGCGCAACGGCAAGCCCGTCTACCTGCTCTGCAACGCCGACGAGTCGGAGCCCGGGACCTTCAAGGACCGCTACTGCATGTGGATGGACCCGCATCTCCTCATCGAGGGGATGATCCTGGCGTCCTACGCGCTCGACTGCCACCGCGCGTACATCTACATCCGCGGGGAGTTCCGCTTCATCTTCCGGCGTCTCGAGGAGGCCGTGAAGGAGGCCTACGCCGCCGGTTTCCTCGGGAAGAACATCCAGGGCAGCGGGTTCGACCTCGACCTGCACGTGCACCTCGGGGCCGGCGCGTACATCTGCGGCGAGGAGACGGCGCTCATCAGCTCGCTCGAGGGCGAGAAGGGCCAGCCCAAGCTCAAGCCGCCGTTCCCGGCCGTCGAGGGTGCGTGGAAGGCGCCCACGGTCGTGAACAATGTCGAGACGCTCGCGGCGGTGCCGTGGATCCTCGAGAACGGCGCGGCGGCCTACAAGGCGCTGGGCACCGAAAAGGCGCCCGGCACCAAGCTGTTCAGCATCAGCGGGCACGTCAACAAGCCCGGGGTCGTCGAGATCTCCATGGGCATGCCGATGAAGCGCTTCCTCGAGGAGACGTGCGGCGGTGTGCGGGGTGGGAAGAAGCTCAAGGCCATCATCCCCGGCGGGTCGTCCGTACCGGTCATGACGGCCGAGGAGGTCCTCGAGGGGCTCGTCGTGACGGCCCCCAAGGCGACCGATGCCGGACCCGTGACGCAGGTCAAGGTGGCGCGCTGGCTCATGGAGGCGGGCGCCGCCGTGAAGCAGGGCGAGCCCATCCTGGAGTGTGAGGACGGCCTCGTCATCACGGCTCCCGCGACCGGGGTGCTGTCGGAGACGCGCGTGGCGGTAGGGTCCAGCGTTCCCGCCGGCCACGCGGTGACGCGCGTAGCGCCCACGATGGACTACGAGTCGATCAACCAGGTGGCGGGCAGCTACCTCGGTTCCGGCGGTTTCATCGTGATGGACGAGGACACCGACCTCGTGGACGCGCTGACCAACCTGCTGCGGTTCTACGCCCACGAGAGCTGCGGCCAGTGCACGCCCTGCCGCGAGGGATGCGGCTGGATGTACCAGATCCTGTGTCGCGTGCGGGACCGCAAGGCGACGGAGCAGGACCTGGTCACCCTGCTCGACCTCGCCGACAACATCTACGGCAAGACCATCTGCTTCTTCGGGCCCTCCGCCGCGATGCCCGTCCAGAGCTTCCTCAAGAAGTTCCGGCACGAGTTCGTCGCGCGCGTGCAGACGCCCGACGCGCCCGTGCCCGTCACGGCGATCACCGGAGCCGCCTGATGCCCATCGTCAAGATCAACGACAAGGAAGTCGAGGTTCCCGCCGGGACCAACATGATCGAGGCGGCCAAGCGCGTGGGGGAGGAGATCCCGCACTATTGCTACCACCCGCACCTGAGCATCGCCGGCAACTGCCGGATGTGCCTCGTGGACGTGGTCGGCGGCCGTGGCCCCGAGATCGCCTGCAACATGCAGGCGCGCGACGGCCTGGCCATCCGCACCGACACGCCGGCCGTGACGAAGATGCGGAAGTCCGTGATGGAGTTCCTGCTCGTCAACCACCCGCTGGACTGCCCGATCTGCGATCAGTCCGGAGAGTGCCGGCTCCAGGACTACTACATGGAGCACGGCCGCTACGACAGCCGCGGCATGGACGCGAAGGTCGGCAAGCACAAGCGGCAGGACATCGGCACGGAGCTGGTTCTGGACAGCGAGCGCTGCGTGCATTGCAGCCGCTGCGAACGGTTCAGCGACGAGGTGACGGGCACCGGCGAGCTGCGGCTGATGAACCGCACGGACCACACCGAGATCGGCGTGTTCCCCGGCGACCACATCACGCACGCGTACCAGGGCAACCTCTCGGAGATCTGCCCGGTCGGCGCGCTCACGAGCAAGGATTTCCGTTTCGAGCGCCGCGTGTGGTACCTCAAGGAGACCGCCTCGGTGTGCAACGGCTGCGCGACCGGCTGCAACATCACCGTGTGCCACCAGGAGGGCGAGGTCTTCCGCTTCTCGGGTCGTCGGAACGACGCGGTCAACAAGAGCTGGCTGTGTGATCCCGGTCGTCTCGGCTACAAGGAGGTCGCCAGCCTGGCGCGCCTGCTGCGTGGCAGTGTGGACGGACGGGCCGTCTCCGGCGAGGACGCCGTGGCCGCGCTGGCCGAGCGCCTGAAGGCCGTCGGGGCCGCGCGGATCGGAATCGTGCTCGGGAACAAGGCGACGAACGAGGCGAACTGGGCCGCACTGCAGCTCGCGAAGGGCGCCCTGCGCGGGGCGCGTGTGTTCTTCGTCGATGGCAACGACCCGGGCGCGAAGCCCGGTGACGCCATCCTGCAGGACTCCGACCGGGCACCCAACAGCGCCGGTGCGCGGCTTCTCGCCGCCCACGACGGCCAGGTGGGCGATTCAGACGCACTCCGCGCAGCGCTCGCCGATCTTGCGTGGCTCGTCGTCCTCGAGGACGACGTGTTGGCGCGGCTCGGCGGGCTCTCCGGGCCCGCGGTGGCGTACATCGGCGCGTTGCAGAACACGACGTCGCGGGCCGCCGCCATCGTCGTGCCGGCGGCGCACGCGGTGGAGCAGGACGGCAGCTTCGTGAACCGGCAGGGCCGCGTACAGCGCATCCGGCGTGCCGTGAACCCCGCCGGCGAGAGCGTCCCCGCCTATGTCGCGGTGGATCGCCTCGGGGCGGCGCTCGGTCAGGCCACGGGCACGCAGATGGTCGCGGCCACCTTCAACGCCATGGCGCGTGCGGTGCCCGCCTTCTCCGGCATCGAGTTCAAGTCCCTGGGTGAGGCCGGCGTCCTCGTCGCGTCGGAAGGAGCGCCCGCATGAGCCTCGAAATCCTGGCGCCGTGGCTGGCCGTCGTGGCCAAGTGCGTGTTCTCCCTTGCGTTCGTCATGAACATCGTGCCGCTTCTGATCTGGGCGGAGCGCAAGGGCGCCGCCTACATCCAGGACCGCCCGGGCCCGAACCGCGCGAGCATTCTCGGCATCCGCGCGGGCGGCCTCGTCCACACCCTCAACGACGTCGTCAAGCTCATCATGAAGGAGGACATCGTCCCCGGTCATGTCGAGGGTGGCTACTGGGCGACCGCGCCGGTCATCTCCATGACGGTGGCGCTGTGCACGTTCGCGGTGGTTCCGTTCGGGGATCACCTCACCATTCCCATCGACGGCAAGACCTTCGAGGTCGCGCTCCAGGTGTCCGGCATCGACGGCGGACTGCTGTTCGTGCTCGCGATGACCGGAATCGGCGTGTACGGCGTCATGCTCGCGGGCTGGGCGAGCAACAACAAGTTCTCCCTGCTCGGCGGCCTCCGCGCCAGCGCCCAGATGGTCAGCTACGAGCTGGCCATGGGACTGAGCGCCGTGGTGGTGTTCGTCATGAGCGGCTCGGTGTCGCTCGCGGAGATCGCGCGGCAGCAGTCGGGTGCGATCTGGCACTGGAACGTGTTCTCGCCCCCCGGCTTCATCGCGTTCGTGCTGTTCTGGGTGGCGGCGTTCGCGGAGACGAACCGCACCCCGTTCGACCTGCCGGAAGGCGAGGCCGAGCTGGTGGGCGGCTACCACACCGAGTACAGCTCGCTGCGTTTCGCGCTGTTCTTCATGGCCGAGTACGCGAACATGATCGTCGCGTCCGCCGTGACGGCGACGCTGTTCTTCGGCGGCTACAACGTGCCCTTCCTCGATGGCGCGGCGCTTCGTGCGAACGCCGACATGCTCCTGACGGTCGCAGGGTTCGGCGCGGTGCCCGCGTTCCTGTTCTTCGCGGCGGTGGCGTGGAAGCGCCGCAACCGTCCGTTCTACAAGGAGATCCCTGCCAATGACCCGCGTCAGCGCGAGCCGCTGGTGTTCACGGTCATCTGGATCGGCGCTGCACTCGCGCACGCGGCCATCGGGGTGCTCGGGCTGACGGGGTTCGTCGGCGCGTCGGCCCTGGGTCCGGAGCTGGTCGCCTTCGTGGCGCAGCTCTCGGCGCTGGCGGTGAAGATCCTTGCCGGGTGCTGGGTCTTCATCTGGGTGCGGTGGACGGTTCCGCGGTTCCGCTACGACCAGCTCATGGATCTCGGCTGGAAGATGATGCTTCCCGCCGCGCTCGCCAACGTGTTCCTCGCGTCCCTTTGGGTGATCGCGAAGCAGACCTTCTTCGCCTGAGAGGTTCCGATGGCACTGCCCGCGCCGAACAAGAAGCTCTCCACGCCCGAAGCGCTCTACCTCGTCGAGGTGGTCAAGGGCATGGTGCTCACGATGAGCCACGTCGTCAAGAACATCCTGCAGCCCGAGCGTTTCCGCACGATCGAGTACCCGGACATCCGGAAGCCGATGGCCGACCGCTACCGCGGCGCCCACCGTCTCACGACCCGTTCGGACGGCAAGGTCAAGTGTGTGGCGTGCATGTGCTGCCCGACGATCTGCCCTGCGAAGTGCATCACCATCGTGGCGGGGGAGGATCCGCAGGACCCGATCGAGAAGTTCCCGGTCGAGTTCCAGATCGACATGCTCCGCTGCATCTTCTGCGGCTTCTGCGTGGAGGCGTGCCCGAAGGACGCCATCCGCATGGACACGAAGATCTACGAGATCAACGCCTACACGCGCCAGGACATGGTCCACAACAAGGCGTACATGGTGAACCTCCTCGACGGGGTGAAGCCCGCCGCGGAGGACGTGTACCGTGCGACGCCCGAGCAGGCGCCCGCCGGGTACACCTTCGACGAGCCTCCGGTCGCGTGAACGTGACCCTCGCGCCTTCCCACCCGTTCCGCGCAGGTTGACATGACCCAGCCGGTCCTCTTCTACTTCTTCTCGCTCGTGGCGGTTGTGTCGGCCCTGCTGGTGGTCACCGCACGCAACCCCATCTCCAGCGCCCTCGCGCTCGTGGTGTGCTTCTTCGGGCTGGCGGCCGACTACGTGCTGCTCGACGCGCACTTCGTGGCGGTGATCCAGGTGCTCGTCTACGCCGGCGCCATCATGGTGCTGTTCATCTTCGTCATCATGCTGCTGAACCTCCGGGAGCCCGGCGGGCCGATCCTCGACCTCTCCCGCCGTGCCCTGCTCGGGGTGGCGGCCGCGGGCCTGCTGGGCGTGGGGCTCATCGTGGGGCTCGAGCACGTGACCGGCGGTACGATGCCGCAGGTCCCGGGAGACTTCGGCACCATCGCGCAGGTGGGCGCCGCGATCTTCCAGCCGGACAGCCGCTGGCTGCTGCCCTTCGAGGTGGTGTCCGTGCTGCTCACCGTGGCGGTCATCGGCGCCGTCGTCCTCGCGAAGCGGGAGATCTGAATGGAGACCGTCGGGCTGTTCCCCGTGCTGGCCGTGAGCGCGGCCCTCTTCGCGATCGGTGTGGCCGGCGTGCTCACGCGCCGCAACGCCCTCATCGTCTTCATGAGCGTGGAGCTGATGCTCAACGCGGTCAACCTCTCCTTCGTGGCGTTCGCCCGGGAGAACCTTGCGGTGGACGGGCACGTCTTCACGGTGTTCGTGATGGCCGTCGCCGCCGCCGAGGCGGCCGTGGGCCTCGCGCTCGTCATCCTGCTCTTCCGCAACCGGGTCACCGTCGATCTCGATGACCTCGACCTCCTCAAGGGGTAACCGATGCTCGCGCTGATCCCTGCGCTCCCGCTTCTGGGGGCCATCGTCAACGCCACGCTGAACGTGCGCGCGAGCCGCGTGGTGGCCGGGAGCATCGCGTCCGCGATGGTGCTCGCCGCCGCCGCGCTCTCGTTCGCGACCTTCGCCCAGGTGCTGGGGATGCCGCACGAGGGCCACGAGGTCCCGGCGGTGACGCAGACCCTGTGGACGTGGATGAAGGCCGGCCCGCTGTCGGTGGACTTCGGTCTGCGCGTCGATCCGCTGTCCGCCGTCATGATCTGCGTGATCACCGGCATCGGGTCGCTCATCCACATCTACTCCATCGGGTACATGACGGACGAGAAGGACGCGAAGAGCGTGTGGCGCTTCTTCGTGTACCTCAACCTCTTCGTCTTCTCGATGCTCCTGCTGGTCATGGGCGACAGCTTTCCGCTGATGTTCGTCGGCTGGGAGGGCGTGGGCCTGTGCAGCTACCTGCTCATCGGCTTCTGGTACGAGAACACCGAGTACGCGAAGGCGGGCAAGAAGGCGTTCGTCACCAACCGCGTCGGCGACTTCAGCTTCATCCTCGGGCTGTTCTGGCTCTTCTGGAGCCTGGGTGACAAGGCGACGATGAACTTCGTCGAGCTGGAGCACGTCATCGCTGCGAACCCCGCGCTGGTCGGCGGTGCCGGCGGGTTGGCCGTGACCGGCATCTGCTTGCTCCTGTTCGGTGGCGCGACGGGCAAGAGCGCGCAGCTTCCGCTCTACGTGTGGCTCCCGGACGCGATGGCCGGCCCGACGCCGGTGTCCGCGCTCATCCACGCGGCCACGATGGTGACGAGCGGCATCTACATGCTGTGCCGCCTCAACTTCCTGTTCGCGCTGGCGCCCGCGGCGCTCGCGGTGGTCGCGACGATCGGCGCGCTGACGGCGTTCTTCGCGGCGACGATCGCGGTGACGCAGACCGACATCAAGAAGGTGCTCGCCTACTCCACGGTGTCGCAGCTCGGGTTCATGTTCCTGGGCGTCGGCGTCGGCAGCTTCACGGCGGGCTTCTTCCACGTCCTCACCCACGCCTTCTTCAAGGCGCTCATGTTCCTCGGGGCGGGCAGCATCATCCACGCCCTGCACCACGAGCAGGACATGCGGAACATGGGCGGCCTGCGGAAGTACATGCCGGTGACGTTCGGCACCTTCCTCATGGGCTACCTCGCCATCATCGGCGTGCCGGGCTTCTCGGGCTTCTTCTCGAAGGACGAGATCCTGTGGCTCACCTTCAGCACGGAGGTCTTCCGTGACCTTCCGCTGGGCATGGTGATGCCGAAGGTGCTGTGGCTCCTCGCGACGACGGCCGCCTTGTTCACGGCGTTCTACATGAGCCGGCTCATGTTCATGACCTTCGCGGGGACCTTCCGCGGCGGCCACGACAGCCACGGCCATGGCGCCCACGGGCACGACGCGCACGGTCATGCGGCGCACGACGGGCACGGTGCCCACGGGGCGCACGGCGGTCACGACGCGCACGGTCACGATCCGCACGAGTCCCCGGCGGTGCTCACCGGCCCGCTCGCGGTGCTCGCGCTCCTGTCGGTCGTGGGCGGCGCGCTGAACCTTCCGGCATGGACGGGGCAGCACGGGTTCCTGCACGGGTTCCTGCACCCCGTGTTCCAGGGCTCGGCGCACCTGCCGTTCTCCGAGGATCATGCGCTGGAGTTTCCGCTCATGGGCCTGACGCTGGTCGGCATCGCCGCCTCCGTCGGTCTCGCGTGGTTCCTCTACGTCAAGGAGCCGAGCCGCCCCGCGGCGATCGCGGCGCGCGTCAAGGCGCTGTACCAGGGCTCCCTGCACAAGTGGTACGTCGACGAGATCTACGAGGCCGCGTTGCTCAAGCCACTCGTGCTCGGCTCCCGCCAGGTGCTGTGGGCCGTCGTGGACGCGCTCCTCATCGACGGTGCGGTGAACGGCGCGGCCCGCGTCGCGACCGGTGCCGGTTCCCTCCACGCCCGCATCCAGAACGGGCGTGTCCAGGCCTACGCTCTCGGCATCGCCGCAGGGTCGGCCCTCCTCGTGCTCGCCTACGCGCTGGGGTCGTGAGCCATGGATTCCCTGCTCAGCATCGTCACCTTCCTGCCCATCCTCGGCGCTGCCGTCGTCGCGCTGCTTCCCGAGCGCTCGGCGAAGGTCTCCGCGATGGCGGTGTCCGTCCTCGCGCTGCTCGCGTCCATCCCGCTGTGGACGGGGTTTGACCCGGGCAGCGCCGAGGCCTACCAGTTCGTCCAGAATGTCCCGTGGATCGAGCGTTTCGGCGTCTCCTACCACCTCGGCATCGACGGCGTGAGCCTCGTGCTGGTGCTGCTCACCACCGCGATGATGCCCATCATCGTCGCGGCCGGATTCAGCGGCGTCGAGCGCAACCACCGCGCCTACTACGCGCTGATGCTCGTGCTCGAAGGCGCGATGATCGGCTCCTTCGTCGCGCTGGACACCTTCCTGTTCTACCTGTTCTGGGAGGCGGTGCTCCTGCCGATGTACCTGCTGGTGGGCATCTGGGGCGGGGAGAACCGCATCTACGCGGCCGTGAAGCTCTTCCTGTACACGGCGGCTGGCTCGCTCCTCATGCTGGTCGCGTTCATCGCGCTCTACCAGCACCAGGCTGCCACGGGCACGCCGTCCACCGACCTGCTCAGGCTGCTGGAGCTGGACATCCCCCGCTCGATGCAGCTGTGGTGCTTCGCGGCCTTCGCGCTCGCCTTCGCCATCAAGGTGCCGATGTTCCCGGTGCACACCTGGCTCCCGGACGCGCACGTGCAGGCTCCGACCGGCGGGTCCGTGGTCCTCGCCGGTGTGATGCTGAAGATGGGGACGTACGGGTTCTACCGCTTCGCGATGCCGCTCTTCCCGGAGGGTGTCACGACGTTCGGGCCGGTCATCATTGCGCTGTCCGTCATCGGCATCGTCTACGGCGCCCTCGTCGCGATGGTGCAGGACGACGTCAAGAAGCTCGTGGCCTACTCCTCGGTGAGCCACATGGGTTTCGTGATGCTCGGCCTCTTCGCGCTCAACGCGCCGGGCGTCACGGGCGGCGTCTACCAGATGCTCAACCACGGCGTGAGCACCGGGGCGCTGTTCCTGCTCGTCGGCGTGCTCTACGAGCGCCGCCACACGCGCCGCATCGTCGACTACGGCGGGCTGTCGAAGGTCGTGCCGGTCTTCGCGACCTTCTTCATGCTGGTGACGTTCAGCTCCATCGGTCTGCCGCTGCTCAACGGCTTCGTCGGAGAGTTCATGATCCTGCTCGGTGCGTTCCAATTCGCGCCGCTGCCGACGGTCGTGGCGGCGTCCGGCGTGATCTTCGGCGCCGCGTACATGCTGTGGATGTTCCAGCGGGTCATGTTCGGCCCCCTCACCAACCACGCCAACGCGACGTTGACGGACATGAACCTGCGCGAGATCGCCTACATGGCGCCGCTCGCGATCGCGATCGTGGTGATGGGCGTGTACCCGCAGCCCGTGCTCGACCGCGTGCAGCCGTCGGTGGATCGTTTCCTCGTCCGGATGGCCCAGGAAGGCCATTACGGCGGCGGGTCCCCGTACGCGGCGTCGGCCGGAACGCCCTCGTGGGTCGGGCCGCGTCCGGTGGCCTCCGAACCTGCGGCACCGCACCACGGCGCGGAGCCTGCCTCCCATCCCGTTGACGCCGCGCCCGCGGCGGAGGGCACGCACTGATGGAACCGCTCGACACCGTAGCCTCGCTGGTCGCCATCGCGCCGGCGTGCCTGATCTTCGTGGCGGCCATGGTCGTGATGATGATGGCGGCCGTGTCGCGTCCCACGCGCACGGGCGGCCTCTGGGCCGTGTCCCTTGCGGTGCTGGTCGTCGCAGGGGTGCTGTCCGCGGCGCGCCTGTCCGTCGAGGGGGTCCCGGCGTTCGCGGGCATGCTCCGCGTGGACGCCTACGGCGGCTTCTTCAACGTCGTGGCCGCGATCTCCGGCATCCTCGCGGTGCTCATGAGCGAGGAGTACCTCGCGCGCATCGGCGTCCGGGTGGGGGAGTACTACGCGCTCGTCCTCTTCGGCGTGTTCGGCATGATGCTCATGGGCATGAGCAACGACCTGATGATGGTGTTCGTCTCGCTGGAGGTCATGAGTCTCAGCATGTACGTGCTGGCGGCGCTCAAGCGCGCGGACCCGCGCAGCGTCGAGGCCGGCTTCAAGTACTTCATCCTCGGCGCGTTCAGCTCGGGCCTCATGCTCTACGGCATCAGCCTCGTGTACGGCGCGGTCGGGTCCACGTCGCTCGACGCGGTCGCGCAGGTGGCATCCGGCGCGCGTGCCGCGGCGCACCCGTCGCTGCTCGCCGTCGGCGGCGCGCTGCTCGTCGTGGGGTTCGGCTTCAAGGTCGCGAGCGTGCCGTTCCATCTCTGGACTCCGGACGTGTACCAGGGCGCGCCCACCTCGGTCACCGCGCTCATGTCGAGCGGCGTGAAGGCCGCCAGCTTCGCGGCGTTCCTGCGGTTCGTCGTGGCGGCCACCGGGCATGACGGCGGCTGGACCGGTGCCTTGTGGTGGATGGCCGCGCTCACGATGGTCGTCGGCAACGTGAGTGCGCTCGTGCAGCGCGATCTGAAGCGCATGCTCGCGTACAGCTCCATCGCGCACGCGGGCTATCTGCTGATGGCGCTCGTGGCGGTCGGGCACCCGGCCGAGGCCGGCGGGGTCTCCTCCGCGGCACGCGCGGCGGCGGGTTCCGGCGTCCTGTTCTACGCGTTCGCGTACACGCTCATGAACGCGGGCGCGTGGGCCGTGCTCACGATGTTCGTGAAGGACGGCGCCGATGCGACCGACCTGGACGCGCTCGCCGGTCTCGGGCGCTCCCGTCCGTGGCTTGCAGCGGGGCTCTCCGTGTGCCTGCTCTCGCTCGCAGGGTTCCCGGCGACGATCGGGTTCATCGGCAAGTTCCTGCTGTTCTCCGCCGCGATCGAGGCCGGCTACGTCGGGCTCGCGGTGGTGGGTGCGCTCGGCGCCGCGGCGGGTCTGTACTACTACCTGCGTCCGATGGTGGTGATGTTCATGGGCGAGGGGCACCCCGCGCCGGTGCAGGCGCGCTGGGCGGGGGCGGCGGTGGCCGCGTGCTCGGTGCTCGTGCTGGGCCTGGGCCTCCTTCCGTCGCACGTGCTCGCGCTCGCGGAGCACTCGGTGATGTCCCTCGCGCGCTGAGCCGCCCTGCGATTGCGCGGGGCGGTGGTCGGCAGGTATACTCCCGACGTGCGCGTGCGCGCGGGGGTGTTCATGGCCGGACGGGTCGGTGCGTTGGGGTTGGCGTTCGTGGCGCTCGCGGCGGCCGGATGCCAGGAGGCGTCCAAGGCGTCGGACACCGAGGACGTCACGCTCGCGGCGAACGATGGCGTCCGCTTCTGGCCGCCGCAGGCCGGCCGCGGAACGACGGTGGACGCCCGCGTCTCGGCCGGGCGGTCGCTGTTCCGTTTCGACACCACCGATCTGCAGGTCGCGGGCGAGGGGATCACGGTCAACCGCGTCCAGGTGCTCGATGGCTACACGCTCTCCGCCAACCTCAGCGTCGCCGATGACGCCGCGCTCGACGCGCGCGACGTCACGGTCACCACGGGCGAGGAGACGGTCACGCTCGACGATGCGTTCGAGGTGGTGGCCGACAGCCTCGTGGTCACGCCCGGGCGTGCCCGCATCGGGGAGACCGTGGACGTCGAGCTCGTCGGGACGCGGACCGCCTGGGAGCCGGGCGTCTCGTGGCCCACCTTCGGCGACGGGGTGGACGTGCTGTCCGTGGACGTGCTCTCCGACTCGTTCGCCACCGCGCGCGTGACCGTGCGCGGGGACGCGACCCCCGGGCTCCGGGACGTGCGCATGGGAACCCGCGCGGCCACGACGACGGCCTACGACGCCTTCCAGATCGATCGTGTCGCGCTCTCCGCCATCTTCGATCCGACGAACGTCGAGCAGGGCGACACGGTGGAGTTCTCCGTGTACGCGTCCGGCACCCACTTCGGCCCGGCCACGGAGCTGACGTTCTGGAAGGACGGGCGCCGCAACGGGGACGTGGTCGTCGACTCGCTCAACGTGGTGGACGCACAGAACCTCTGGGGCACCATGACCGTCAGCAACGCCGCGGAGCTTGGTCCCCGCGACGTGCTGGTCACCACCCGCGACGAGGGGGTCTACGTGACGGACGCCTTCACCATCGACGGCGGCCCCCTCGACCTGTCCAACGTCGGCATCTCGCTGTCCTTCGACGTGTTCCGCGGCATCGACCGTGCGACCGGCGCCATCTCGGAGATGGTGAGCGCGTCGGCGCTCTTCTACATCCCGCTCGACCCCGCGTGCCCCGACAGCCCGGAGGCCTACGGCTGCACCGACGGTGAGGACAACGACGGCGACGGATGGCTGGACTGCTACGACAGCGACTGCGGAAGCTCGCAGGAATGCCTCTCCGGTCCGCAGCCCTACGACGCCAACGGGGTGTTCGCGACCTACGTGACGGGCGGCTCCTCGGACTGCCCGGTGCCGATCACCGTCGGGGCGGGGGAGCACGTGTGGTTCGAGAGTCCCTGCAACATCGTGCAGCTGGACCGCCAGATCGACCGCGCGACCGGCATGATCTACTATTCAGCCCCGCTCACGCTGGATGACTACTGCTTCGGGCAGCTCTACGACCTGCACACGCAGGGCGAGGAGGACGGCATCGGCGAGTACCTGCTGGAGGGTGTGCAGCCGACGGTCCCCGCCGACTTCCAGCTGCTCTCGCCGCAGTTGTGGGGCGACGCGGTCCACCCGCGCGGCCAGCCGTTCGCGTACACCTGGACCCCGGCGATGACGTACCCGTCGGCGTACTTCGTCACCAGTCTCAGCGGAAACCTCGTGTCGACCGGGGAGAGCGGGTACGTCGGCTCGATCCCGTGGGATGACGGCGACCATGCGTACACCGCCGACGAGGTGGCGGAGCTTGCGGGACCGACGGCGAACTTCGCCGCCTACAGCGTCATTCCCGAGGGCCCCCCGTTCGGCTTCCCGTTCAGCACCATCCAGGACAACACCAGCGGCACGGTGGTTTACCTGAGCGGGACGGTGGTGTTCGAATGACCGGCCTGCTTCCGCTGTTGCTGGCGTGCAACGAGACGAACCTCGGCAAGGTGCAACGCGACGCCATCGCCGTGGTGCTCGGGGACTTCGACGACATGAACGCGGTGCTCGTCGCCCTGGACGTAGCGGCCGTGCCCTACGACGGTTTCATCGTGCAGGCCGCCTACGAGCCCGAGCGGGACCGCACGCGTCGCGGAAGCCTCGGTGTCACCGTGGAGATGCTCCTCGGGTCGTTCGACTCGGACGGTCGACGCGATCTTTCGCAGTACGGCACGCTGTTCCTGGCATCCGGGACGCGCGGCCTGGGCGCGGGGCAGTACAACAACGCGCTGGTGCCGGACGACACGCTGCTCGTCGCGCAAGAGGGAGAGGACGCACCGCTCGTGCGTGCGCTGTGCGATTTCGTCGAGGGGGGTGGCACGCTCGTCCTCAGCGACTGGGCCTACGACGTCGTCGAGACCTGCTGGCCGGACGCCGTGTCCTTCGTGGGCGACGGGGACGGCCCCGACGCCGCGCAGGTGGGTGTCGCCGAGGCGGACCTCGTCGCGGAGGTCGTCGACGAGGAGCTGGCGGCGGCCTTCGGCCCCACCGCGGCGCTGCAGATGGACTACAGCGCGTGGTCCGTCATGCGGGCGGTCGGCGAGGACGTCGACGTGCTGCTCCGGGGCGATGCCTCCTACCAGCCGGATCCCGCCGAGCCGATCGTGGACGGAACGGAGCTGCCCCTGCTCGTGCGCCTTCAGCCCGGCGCGGGCACCGTGATCTACGGGTCGTTCCACTGGGGCGCCCAGAACCCTATCCTCGCGCAGAACCTCGTCCGCGCGCTGGTCACCACCCTGCCGGCGCCGGCCGCCACGGAGTCCCGATGAGCCTCGCGCTCGCCGCCCTGCTCGCTTGCCAGGAGAACAACTTCTCGCAGCTCACCCAGGAGGACGTGTTCCAGCAGGAGCGCATCCAGACGGTCGATGTGCTGCTCGTCGTCGACAACTCCTGCTCCATGGTCGAGGAGCAGAACAAGCTCGCCTCCAACTTCGACAGCTTCATCCAGTATTTCGATCAGGCGGAGGTCGACTGGCAGGTGGGTGTCGTCACGACGGACGTGGAAGACGAGCGTCAACGTGGTCATCTGCTCGGCGGTGACGACGAGATCGTGCTGCGCGACGCGGACGGCCGGCTGGTGGACTCGGTGGCCTACGACCGGCGCTGGGTCCTCGAGGCCGGTGTCGTCGCGTCGCTCGACCCGAGCCGTCACACGGGGGTCAGCAACGATCTCCGCACCGCGTGGTGCCTCGGCACGCGCGCCACGCCCGGGGCTCCGAACGAGGGATGCACGGAGGCCGCGGGCGGGCCCGGAGTCGACGCCCGCTACGGTGCGGTGCTCATCACCGAGTTCCTGGCGGATCCGGCCGACGTGGCCGATGACGCGGGCGAGTGGGTGGAGCTGACGAACCTCACCGCCGCGGACGTGCCGCTGGGCGGGTGGACGCTGTCGGACGAGGGCCGCAACGCCTGGACGTTCCCCGCCGATGCCGTGCTGCCGGCGGGCGCGGCGCGCGTGGTGGGGCGCTCCGAGGCCGTGCAGGGCGCGACCTGGACGACCGGCGCGTCGTTCACCCTCAACGACCACGCCCTGTTCCTGCGTTCGGACACCGACGGCGCGTCGGAGATCTTCGCGGAGATGGTGGCGCAGGGGACGTCCGGGTCGGGTCTCGAGCAGGGCTTCGAGGCTGCCCGCCTAGCGCTCACGGAGCCGCGGGTGTCGGGCGACAACGCCGGGTTCCTGCGCCCCGAGGCGAACCTCTCCATCCTCTTCGTGTCCGACGAGGAGGACATCTCGCCGATGTCCGTGGCCGACTACCTGCGCGCCTACGCGGACGCCAAGGGGGCCGACGCGTACCGCAACCGGGCGCGCATGAACGTGTCCGCCGTCGTCGGCGACCGTGCGCCCGAGCTGGCCGGCGAGCCGAGCTGCGCGTCCGCGAACGGCGTGGCCGAGTGGGGTGCCCGCTACGTCGCTGCGGCCGCAGCCACCGGGGGCCTGCACGACAGCATCTGCGCCGAGGATTTCTCGCCGATCGTCAACGATCTCGGCCTCACCCTGTCCGGCCTCCAGTCCGAGTTCGAGCTGTCGCGCGTCCCCGTCCTCGACAGCCTCGAGGTGCGCTTGTACGCCAGCGCGGATGATGACTCTCTCCTGCGCGTGCTCACGCGCGACACGGACTACACGTACGTGGAGGAGCGCAACGTGATCCGCTTCGAGGGTGACCAGGTGCCGCCGAGCGAGACCTACATCCTCGTGGAGTACAAGCGTCGGGGTGGCGCGTGATCGCGCTGCTGCTCGGCCTGCTCGCGTGCGGTGGGGCGGAGCGGGCCACGTGTTCGGCGGACACCCCGTGCCCGTTCGGCTCGGTCTGCGTGGAGGGCGTATGCGAGCTGCAGGCGTGCGCCACGTCCGATCAGTGCGCCATCGAGCAGTACTGTCTCTCGGGCCAGTGCATCGACGGGTGCGCGGAGGACACGGACTGCGTCTTCGGCAGCACCTGCGACGCGGCGACGGCGACCTGCGTGGAGGCCGCCTGCGCCGATACGCACGTGGACTGCGCGTTCGGGGAGTTCTGCGCCAGCGACGGGGAGTGCGTCGAGGCGGGCGGTGCCTACTGTCGCGCGTGCGAGGACGACGGTGACTGCGGGGGCGGCGGCAACCTGTGCATCGGCGGGTACTGCGGCGTGACCTGCGCGGCGGACCACGAGTGCCCGGCCGGGTACGACTGCGCGCCCATCGGGGATCTGAGCGGCAACATCGTGTCCTACCAGTGCTTGGCCGCCTGCTGGCTGGATGGAGAGTCCCCGTGACCCTGCTCGCCCTGCTCCTGGCCTGCGCCGAACCGGATGCCCCCTCGACGGATACGCGCCCCACGCTGGAGGGGCCGGCCCTCGTGCACGTGGCACCTGCCGCAGCGCGCGCGGGCGAGCCGCTGTCGCTCGACGTGGAGGTGTCCGATCCCGACGGCGTGGCGACAGTGGCGCTGTACCACCGCCGCGGCGGTGAGTCCCAGTGGAACCTGCTGCCGATGACGCCCGCAGACGGCGGGCATTACGCCGCCACGGTCGACGGCGCCGACGTGATGGCCCCCAGCCTGGAGTACTACGTGCGGGCCGAGGACGCCGGCGCGGTGCCGGCGCGCGCGTACCTGCCCGAGGACTCCGTGGACGCGCCCTTCGTCGTGCCCGTCACGGTCCAGGGGGTGGCCCTCCCGTTCGTGGAGGACTTCGAGCGCCCGAACGGCGAGGTGGCGCTGCGCGAGATCGGGTGGGCCTCCGCGGCCCTCGGGTTTCGCGGCAACGGGTGGGTGCTGGATTCCGAGGCCCATGCCGGGGACGGCAGCGTCGCGCATCCGCGCGTGACGACGGCGGCCGGCGCGGTCGAAGACTGGTTGATCGGGCCCGTGCTCGACCTCTCGGCGGTGGCCGACGCGCAGGTGACCTGGTGGGAGCGGATCCGGAACGGGGCGGATGCCGACCACGCGCTCTGGGCGAGCACGGACAGCCGCGACCCGGAGCGCGGCACGTGGGTGCCCGTGGCCGAGCAGCTTCCTTCGCCGGCGGACGGGGCCTGGACGCCCTCGCCCGTGGTGGACCTGTCCGCCTTCGTGGGCGCGACGAACGTGGCCCTGGCCTGGGTGGTGCGTGGGTCTGCCACCGAGGACTGGTGGCTTGACGACGTGCGCGTGGAGACCCGCCAGCCCGTGCTTGCGGCCGAGGTGCGCGAGGTTCCGGACGGGGTGATGCCGGGCGGAACCGGCACGTTGCGGGTGTCCGTGTCCAACGAGAGCGACCTGGATGCGGAGGGCGTCACGGTGGCGCTTGCGTTTCCCGGGGTCGACGTGACCGTGGAGGGCGGGACGGACGCCCTGGCGCTCCCGGCGGGCGAGACGACGGACGTCGCGTTCACCCTGCGCGTGGGTGCGGACGTCCCGGTTCCCCGAAACCTCGACGGCATCGTGACCGTCACCCGCGGCGACCATGTCCGGGAGATCGGGACCCGCGTCCGCGTGGGGCCGCCTGCGGTGGCGCGCGTTGCCTTCGCGCCGAGCGGGACTGGCAACGTGGAGGTGGTGCTCGGCGCAGGGTCGCCGGACGCGCCCGACTGGCAGGTGGTGCTCCACGACGCGCCTGCCGACGCGGCCCTCGACCTCTCGTCGGACGTGACGGACCAGCACGCGCTCCTGCCGCCGCGGCGCGACGGCACGCGCTGGTTCGTGGCGGTGACGTCGGACGCCGGCGGCGCCCTCACGTCGTTCGGCATCGACTGGCTCGGCGAGACGCTCTCGGCCTCGGTGCTGCCGCCGGTCGCGCCCCGCACGACGACCGTCGCGTGGCTGCCGTCTCCGGTGTCGTACACGGCCTCGGTCGCGACGGATCCCGCGACGCTCACGCCGGGCGCCGCCGGGGTCTCCGTGGCGCTGTCGGTCTCGAACGAGGGTGCCGACGGTCCGGGACCGCTGGTGGTCCGTTGGGAGAGCCGGGATCCGGCGCTGCAGGTCCGGGAACCCTCCACGGTGACCCTCGACGCCGATGGGCTCGGCCACGGGGAGGGGGTGTCGCTCGACGGCGCCTTCGTGCTGGACGTGTCGGCCGATCACGTCGACGGCACCGACCTTCTCGCCGACCTCGTGCTGGACGACGGCGAATCCGAGACCCGGATCCCCGTGCGGCTGGCGGTGCCGTGGCCCTCCCCGCAGGTGCACTCGGTGCGCATCGACGACGACGGCGGGGACGGCATCCTCGATCCCGGGGAGCACGCCGAGCTGGAGGTCCGGCTCGTGAACGCCGGCACCCTCGCGCTGTCCGCGTCGCTCGACGCCACGCTCGCGCTCGCGGCGGGCAGCGTCGTGACGGGGGAGCTGGACACGTCGGAGGAGACGTACCCGTCGCTCGCGGTGGGTCAGGCCGCATGGCCCAGCGATCCGTGGGACATCACGGTGTCGGGCGGGGCCCCGGGCGAGGTCCTCGACCTGCGCGTCACCGTCACGGACGGCACGCGCAGCTGGACGCTGCCGGTGCCCGTCACCCTCGGCGAGCCGCCCTGGCAGCCGTTCGCCACGCCGGATGCGCGCGGGGACGTCGTGTCGCCCGGCACCGTGGACCTTCGGTCCGGCCGCTGGCGCGTGCGCGCCGGCGCGTTGGAGATCGAGCTGGACACCGCGGCGCCGCTTCGCATGCAGGACCTGTTCGTGGAGGCCTGGGCCACCGCGCTCGGGTCGCAGTGGTCCTACCATCGGCTGGTGATCCAGTCGGGCACGGCCGTGGCGCAGGGGTACGGATCGACCGGCTTCGTCGAGCTCGCCCGTCCCGCGGTCGTGGCGGTGGATGCCGACACCGTGCGTGTGACGCTCGTACTGGCGGACCTGGACATCCCCGCGAACCAGCTCAGCATCGGGTTCGCGGCGGGGTGGTGCGGCCCCCCGACGTATTTCTGCGACCACTACCCGGACGGGTGGGGCTACGCCTACACCTGGGACTTCTTCCCGTCGCGGTTCCTGAACTGGACCTGGTAGCCGCTCAGTCCGGCAGGGTCGCCACGAGGGATCGCCGGTCGTCGATCCACGCCGTCAGCGCCGTGAGCGCGGCGTCGTGGTCCCCGGGCGCGTGCAGCGCGTGCGCGGGGTCCTCGCGCACGACGGCGTCGCGGGCGGCGGCGTGCCAGCGACGCAGGTCGTCGGCGGCGCCGGTCAGGATCTGCGCGTCGAAGTCGTGCACGTCCGCGCGGTAGCGCGCGCGTCCGGCCGGGGTGTCCAGCAGACGCCGGATCAGCCTCCATCGGGGCGCGATGGTGCGCAGGTCCAGCGGGGGTGCAAGGTCGTGCGCCCGCATCGCCTCGTTGAAGTCCCACGGGATCCAGCGCATGCGCCCGGCCGCGTCGCCGGAGAGGTAGTAGTTGTGGGCGATGGCACCGTAGGCGTCCCAGTTCTGCAGCGACGTGTTTGCCGCGAGCCACCCGAGGAACCCTTCGGTGTCCCAGGCCGCGTCGGGGTCCTGGGCGGGGTCCGCGAGCCGCGCGATGGCGCGCGCCAGGTCCTCGCCATCGCTGCCCGGGCGCTGGGGCTTGAACGCGGCGGCCATCGCGTCGGGGTCCGGTGTGTCGAGGCTCGCGGCGGGGCCGTCGGCCTCGTAGAGGGATCCGTCCGGGCTGCCGAACCGGGCGGCGAGCAACGCGGCCCCGGGCACCTCGGCGAGCGTGTAGACCCCGAGTCGCACCGTGTCCGCGTCCAGCTCCAGCGTCACGTCGACCCGTCGGACCCGCGGTGCCGCGATGCCGAACGCGGCGAACCAGCGGGCGGTGGCGAAGTCCCGCAGGCCGGAGGGGTCACGCGCGCCGTTGGCCAGCGAGATCTGCTCCATCCCGTGCCAGCGGCGCCCCCGGTTGCCCGGGAACCGGTCGGTGAACGCCTCGGCGTCGATGCGCAGCGGCAGCTTCCAGGAACCCGCGCGCACGGCGGCTTGCAGGGTGGCGTTGCCCTTGAGCCGCACGCCGGCGTCGCGGAGGACCTGCCCGCGAAACCACAGGTCGCCCCGGAACTCGGTGGGACGCTGGGCCACGGCGTCCGCCACGCCCGGCGCGAACGCGCCCGGCGCGTCCACGAGCGCCTCGGCCTCGGCACGCATGGTGCTCCAGTCGGCCGACGACAGGCGGATGCGCAGGGGCTCCGGCACCTCCGGCCAGGAGAACGGGTCGCTGGCGTCGCCGACGCCGACCGCTTCCCACGCGGCGGGCTCCGGGGGAGGCGTTGCGGAGGGGGTGTCCCCCTCCGCCCCAGGAACCCGGGTCGCACAGGCCATCGCGACGGACATCCAGCCCGCGGTCATCCATCCCGTCATGCCGGCCCCCGTGGCGACCCTGCGGACGCCGGGGCAGGCCGGCAAGCGTCAGCGCATGCGGACCATGCACTCGGCCGGAACGACGTGGGCGTCGCGTTCCGGAGCGCCCTCGCGCATGGCGTGGACCACGGCGATCCGCACCCCGCGCGCTTCGGCGGCGCGTCGCAGGGCCTCGCCGAGCGGTCCGCGGCGCACGCGGTGGAGCGTCAGGATGGCGAGCGGGACTGCCTCCAGCCCGGGCGTCCGGCGCAGGAACGCCTCCACCGGCGCGGGCACGCCATGGTCGCGCAGGCCCAGCAGGCCGGGATCCTCGACCGCCAGCACCACGCCCCGGAAGCCCGCGGGGTCCGGGGGCGTCGCGGTGGCGAGCGGGACGCGGCGCACGACGAACGCGCGATCCTCCAGCATCCCGACGAGGCCGTCGAGCACGGCGTCGCCGCGCCCGGCCGGGGTGTGGGTGACGAGCAGCAGCGGGAGGGGCGTAAAAGGCACGCAAAGTTCCTTCGCAGCGCCTATCCCGCGTCTTGACGGCGCGACGCACCGTGCGGTACACGCTCGCGACCCGGAGGATCGCATGTCCAGGTGGATGGTGAACGCGCGCGGCGAGCAGCGCAGTGCCGAGAACATGGACGAGCTGCGACGCCTGGCGCGGGAGGGCGTGATCGAGGCCGGCGACCTGCTGCAGCCCCCCGGCGCGCGCGACTGGCTCTATGTCGCCGAGGTGCCCGAGCTCGCGGGGGATGTTCGGGCGCCCGTGGCGGCGCCGACGCCCGCGTCCGGCCGGGGTGGCTCCGTGCTCGCCGCCGTGATGGGCGTGGCCGCGATCGCCGTGTGGGCGTGGGCCATCTCCGTGCGCGCGAGCATCCCGGCGGAGGGCTCCGTGCGGCTGCGTGGCGGCGCCGATGGCCTCAAGGACGAGCAGGCGCTGGTGACCGTGGAGGGCGCGCAGCTCACGGCCGAGCCGGGTGCGGGGACCCCGGTCGCCACGCTCGGTCGGGCGGACGTCGTGACGCTGCTCGACAAGCGCGGCCTGTCCTGGCAGGTCCGGGCCGGCGAGACGACCGGCTGGATCGACGCCGCGAAGATCATCCCCGGCTGGTACTTCGGCGATGAGAAGGTCTACGCCGTCCACAACCCGCTGTTCAACCCGGGGCAGTACGTGACCGTCGCGAACGGCGGTGCCACGAGCGGCCCCGAGAGCCCCGCCGGCACCGCGAACTTCACGTTCCTGCTGTCGAACACGTCGACCTACGAGATGAACGGCCTCAAGCTGGGCATCACGCTCAAGGACCCGGCCGGCGCCGTCCTCGAGACGCGCGAGCTCGCCATCGAGGGGTCCGTCCCCGCCGGCGCGAACACGATGGTGGGCACGCTGAAGCCCTCCAAGACCGCGCCGCCGACGGAGGGAAGCGTCATGACGAACGCCGCCTACGAGAAGGTCCTGCTCACCGACACGAAGGCGAGCGACCGCTGGATGGACGGTGCCCAGCTCCCCATCCCCGCCGGCGCCGATCTGCGCCGCGGCGTGAAGATCGAGGTGAAGGTCCTCGACGTGCGCCCGGTGCGCAGCGGGGCCTGACCGACCTCGTTCCTGGGGCGGGGGGCCGGCTGCCCCCCTCGCGGCCGCCGCCGGGCAACCGGTACGGGCTCCTAGCCGGCCAGGGTGCCCGCGAGGGCGCGTCCGGTCCAGCTTTCGCGCACCCCGGCGACGTGCTCGGGCGTACCCGCCGCGACCAGGCGTCCCCCTCCGTCGCCGGGCTCCGGGCCGATGTCCAGCACCCAGTCGGCGTGACGGATCACGTCGAGGTGGTGCTCCACCACGACGACGGTGTGGCCGGCCTCCACGAGCGCGTCGAACACCCCGACGAGGCGCTCCACGTCGGAGAGGTGCAGCCCGGTCGTGGGCTCGTCGAGGATGTAGACCTGCCGCGTGCGTCCGCTCCCCGCGAGGCCCGCGGCGAGCTTCACGCGCTGGGCCTCGCCGCCGGACAGCTCGGTGGCGGGCTGCCCGAGCCGCAGGTAGCCCAGGCCCACGTCCTCGAGCGCCTGGAGCGGCCGCGTGATGCCGCGCTGCGCCGCGAAGAGGGCGCGCGCCTCGTCCACGCGCAGGTCCAGCACGTCGGCGATGGAGTGGTCCCGCCAGCGGGCCTCCAGCGTCTCCGGGGCGAACCTGCGGCCGCGGCAGGACTCGCAGCGGACCCACACGTTGGACAGGAAGTGCATCTCCACCAGCTCGCTGCCGTAGCCGCCGCACACCGTGCAGGCGCCGTCCTTCGCGTTGTAGGAGAAGCGCCCCACGCCCCAGCCGCGCTCGCGCGCGGTCGGCGTCGCCGCGAAGAGCGTCCGGATCGGGTCGAGGACGCCGACGTAGGTCGCGGGCGTGCTGCGGGGGCTGCGTCCGATGGGGGACTGGTCGACCACGGTCACGCCGAGCGGCGGCGTGCCCCGTCGGCCGGCCGGGGCCGTCCCGTCGGCCGGCGGCAGCGTCACCGTCGCGCGCACCGTCGCGCCGGCCAACGCCCCGGCGAGCACGTCGAGCACGAGGGAGCTCTTGCCGCTGCCGCTCACGCCGGTCACCGCCACGAGCACGCCGGTGGGCACGTCCACGTCCAGTCCGCGCAGGTTGTGGTGGCGCGCGTCGCGCACCCGGATCGGGGGACCCGGGGAGCGTCGCCGCGCCGGGGTCGGAATGGTGCGTGTGCCGCGCAGGAACGCGCCGGTGGGGCTCTCGGGGCCCAGGCCCTCGGGGGTGCCGGTCGCGACGATCTGCCCGCCGTGGACGCCCGCGCCCGGGCCCATGTCCACGATCCAGTCGGCCGCGCGCATCGTCTCGGGGTCGTGCTCCACGACCACCAGCGTGTTGCCGCGCGCGCGAAGGCCGTCCAGCGTGCGGAGCAGCCGGCCCGTGTCGCGGGGGTGCAGGCCGATCGTCGGCTCGTCCAGCACGTAGAGCACGCCCGTGAGCCCGCCGCCGAGCTGGCTCGCCAGCCGGATCCGCTGCGCCTCGCCGCCGGAGAGCGTGTCCGCGGTGCGTCCCAGCGCAAGGTAGCCGAGGCCCACGTCGTCGAGGAACCCGAGACGGTTGCGGACCTCCCGCAGCGGCTGCTCCGCGATGCGCTGGTCCACGGGCGGCAGCACCAGCCCGCTGAACCACGCCCGCGCCTCGTGCACGGTCATGCGTGCCACGTCGGCGATGCCCGTGCCCGCGAACCGCACAGCGAGCAGCTCGGGCCGCAGCCGCCCGCCGCCGCAGGCACCGCAGGTCACCGGCTCGCCGGCCGGCCCGGTCACGCCGTGCGCCCGCCCGAGGCCGTCGCAGGCCGGACATGCCCCGAGCCAGTGGTTGAAGCTGAAGTGGCGCGGCGTCGGCGCCTCGCGGTGCACGCGCCCGTGCGTCGGGCACACGGGGTCCTCCGCGAGCAGGACGGTCGCGTCGATGCCCACGAAGCGCGCCCGCCCGCGCCCGAGACGGTAGGCGGTCGCCACGGCCTCCGCGATCCGCGTGGCGTCCGTCGTCGCAGGATCGAAGCGGTCCACCACGAGCGCGTGCACGGCAGCCTGGGTCTCCAGCGGTACGGCCGCGGCGTCCGCCCACCCCCGCGCGAACCCCTCGGCGCGCAGCTCCGCCGCGCGTCGTGGCGCGGCGAGGTCGGCCACGAGGTGCCCGCGGCCGGGGGATGCGGCGGCCAGGTGGCGCGCGGCCGCGCTCGGCGACCACGCCCGGATCGGCGCGTCGCACGTGGGGCAGTGCGGCACGCCGAGGTGTGCCCACAGCAGGCGGAAGTGGTCGTGCAGCTCCGTCGTCGTCGCGACGGTGGAGCGCGGGTTGTGGCCGCTCGTGCGCTGGTCGATGGCGATGGCCGGCGCAAGCCCGCGTGCGCGGGTGAGCGGGGCGCGCTCCAGCCGCCCCAGGAAGCGCCTGGCGTAGGTGCTCAGGCACTCGACGTAGCGGCGCTGGCCCTCCGCGAACACGGTGTCGAAGACCAGCGAGGTCTTTCCGGAGCCGCTCGGTCCCGTCACGACGGTCATCGCGCCGTGCGGAAAGCGCACGTCCACGCCGCGGAGGTTGTGGCAGCGGGCGCCTTCGATGACGAGGTCGCGGTCGCCGGCCGTGCGCGCGGGCCGCTGCGTCGGTGTCGGCACGACGTGCGCCCCGCCGAACTCCGGCAGGGCCGCGAGCACGCGCCCGGTGGGCGTGTCCGTGCGCGCGATCGCCTCGGGCGAGCCTGTCGCGAGCAGCTGCCCGCCGCGGCTGCCGCCCTCGGGGCCGAGCTCCACCACCACGTCGGCGACCTTCACCACGTCGGTGTTGTGCTCGATGACGAGCACGGTGTGGCCTGCGTCGACGAGCGCCTGCAGCGCGGACACGAGCACCTTCACGTCGGCGAAGTGCAGACCGGTGGTCGGCTCGTCCAGCACGTAGAGGGTGGGGGCGGCGGTGCCGTCCGCGCGGCGCGCCGGTGGTCGCTGCAGCTCGGTGGCGAGCTTGAGCCGCTGGGCCTCGCCGCCCGAGAGCGTCGTGGCGGGTTGTCCGAGCGTCACGTAGCCCAGCCCCACGCGCACCATCGTCGCGAGGGACCCGCGGATGCGGGGCTGGGCCGCGAAGACCTCCACCGCCGCGTCGATCGGCATCGCCAGCACGTCGGCGATGGTGTGCCCCTTCCACGTGACCTCGAGCGTCTCGGGTGTGAATCGCTTCCCGCCGCAGTCCTCGCAGGGGACCTCCACGTCGGCGAGGAAGTGCATCGCCACCGTGCGCACCCCGGCACCCTCGCAGGTCTCGCAGCGCCCGCCCGGTCGGTTGAAGCTGAAGCGTCCCTTCGTCCACCCGCGCGCGCGGGCCTCGGGGGTCGCCGCGAACAGCTCGCGAATCGCGTCGAAGGCACCGGTGTACGTGGCGGGGTTGCTGCGCGGGGTGCGTCCGATCGGCTGCTGGTCGATCTCGATGATGCCGGCCAGGTGCTCGGCGCCGGGAAGCGTGCGCGCCTCGACGCCCGCGCGGATCACGTCGAACACCAGCGTGCTCTTGCCGCTGCCGCTGACCCCGGTGAAGGCGCAGAGAACGCCGAGCGGCACGTCCAGGTCGACGCCGCGGAGGTTCCGGACGCGCGCGTCGCGGATGGAGAGCACGCGCCCGTCGCCCGCGCGGCGCCGGTCGGGGAGGGGAAGCACGTCGGCGTCGCGCAGCCATCGTGCGGTGGGAGAGTCGCCGTCGCGCACCGCGGCCGGGGTCCCCTCGGCCACGTTGCGGCCGCCGTGGACGCCCGCGCCGGGGCCGATGTCGACGAGGTGGTCGGCCAGCTCGATCGTCTCGCGATCGTGCTCCACCACGACCACGGTGTTGCCCGCGTCGCGCAGCGCGAACAGCGCGTCGAGCATGCGCCGGTTGTCGCGCGGATGCAGGCCGATGCTGGGCTCGTCCAGCACGTAGGTCACGCCCTGAAGGCCGCTGCCCACGCAGGCCGCGAGCCGGATGCGCTGTGCCTCGCCGCCGGAGAGCGTGCGTGCCCGGCGGTCGAGCGCCAGGTAGCCGAGGCCCACGTGCTCCAGGAACCGCAGGCGCTCCGTGATCTCGGCGAGGATCGCGGCGCCGACCGGCGCCTCGGCCTCCGAGAGCGTCACCGCGGCGAAGAAGGCGTGGGCATCCTCGACCGCGAGGCCCGACACCTCGTGGATGCCGCGCCCGCGGAACGTCACGGCGCGCGCGATGGCGTTGAGCCGCGCGCCGCCGCAGGACGGGCAGGTCTCGGGGTGGGCCGCGTCCCAGGGGGCCGGGGCCACCGCCGTGCCGCTCCGCACCACCTGGCCGATGCCGCCGCACGTCCCGCAGGCGCCGTGCGGCGCGTTGAAGCTGAACAGCCGCGGCTCCATCTCGGGGACGCTGATGCCGTGCGTGGGGCAGGCCCGCGCGATCGCGTGCAGCGCGTGGACGTCGTCCACCAGCACGCTGACCAGGCCGTCCGCCATCCCGAGGGCGCGCTCGATGGCCTCGACGATGCGGCCCCGCTCGGGGGTCCTCACCACCACGCGGTCGACGACGACCTCGAGCGTGTGGGCCTCGTAGCGTGCCAACACCGGAGGCTCCTCCAGCGATACCAGCGCACCGTCGATGCGGGCGCGCAGCCAGCCCTGGCGCAGCCAGTCCGCCATCTCCTGGCGGTACTCGCCCTTGCGTTCGCGGATCACGGGTGCCAGGACGTGCAGGCGTGCACCCTCCGACGTCGCCAGGAGGGAGTCCGCCAGGTCGCCCGGGCTGCGTCGCGCGATGGTCTCGCCGCAGACGGGGCAGCGCGGGGTCCCGAGGCGCGCCCAGAGGAGGCGCAGGTGGTCCTGGATCTCCGTCACCGTGCCCACCGTGGACCGGCTGCTCCGGTTCACCGTCTTCTGGTCGACGGACAGCGTGGGCGAAAGGTTCTCCACGCGGTCCACCGGCGGGCGCTCCATCTGTCCGAGGAACTGCCGCGCGTAGGGCGACAGGCTCTCGAGGAACCGCCGCTGGCCCTCCTGGTAGAGCGTGTCGAACGCCAGGGATGACTTTCCGCTCCCGCTCAGCCCCGTGATCACGCTCAGGCCGTCGCGAGGCAGATCGACATCGACGCCGCGCAGGTTGTGGGTGCGTGCGCCGCGGATCCGGAGGGTGTCCTGCATGGCGCGGGCCGTATCCCGCGCGGGTCGCGGGGTGCGCAGGGTGTGATACATGGAAGGCGATGCTGTCGGTGGTCCAGTTCAAGCCCCGTCGCGGGGCGCGAAACGCGAACCTCGCGAGCCTGTTGCCGCTCGTGAAGCAGGCCCTGGACGGCGGGGCGCGCGTGCTGGTGCTGCCGGAGATGGCCGCCACCGGCTACCGCTTCCCGAACCCCGAGGTCGTGCGGCCGATGGCCGAGCCGGCCCGTGGCGCCACCTTCAAGGTGCTTGCGCCGCTGGCGAAGGAGCACGGTGCGCACATCGTGTGCGGCTTCGTGGAGGACAGCGAGGGCCGCCTGTTCAACAGCGCGATGGTGGTGAACCCCGACGGCAAGCTCGAGGCGGTGTACCGCAAGCGATTCCTCTACATCGACGACCATACCTGGGCGAGCGCCGGCGACCTCCCGTACCCCGTGTTCCAGACGCCCTACGGCGTCGCCACGGTGGGCATCTGCATGGATCTGAACGATCCGCGCTTCCTCACCCATGTGCGGCGGGTCCGCGCGGACCTGGTGTGCTTTCCCACGAACTGGATCGACGAGGGCGTGGACCCGCGCCCCTATTGGGCGGGACAGCTCAAGGGCTGGTCGGGCACGCTCGTGGCGGCCGACCGCTGGGGCAGCGAGGATGACGTGACCTTCTGCGGACGCAGCACGATCCTCCGCAACGGTGAGATCCTCGTCGAGGCGCCCCCGGAGGGAGACGGCTGGTGGGGCTGGACGCCTCCGGTCGCGGAGCCCGTCGGCGCATCCTCCGACGCGTCGGCCTCGTCGGACTGAGGTGCATGGGGCGGGGGGACATCCCCCCGCAACGCCCCCCGGCCGTCGGCGGGGTCACGACGCGAACAGCGGGACCTCGCCGGGCAGGCGCGCCACGCGCCGCCGCAGCGCCAGGAAGGGCAGGTAGTGGTCGGGGTGCCGGGCGATCCACGGCGCGAACACGCCCGCCACCTGGGTCAGCGTCCCGGCGGGGTCCTCGGTGGGCGGCACCTCCGGGAGCAGGATCACGCGGTGGCGCGTGGTGCCGCGCGTCCGCACGACCACGGCGGGCACCATGGCTGCGCCGGTGCGCCGCGCCAGCTCGGCGGGCTGCGTCGAGAGCGTGGCCGTGCGGCCGAGGAAGGGGACCTGGGCCCAGCGTCGGCCACCCCCGCCGTCGAAGGCCACCGCCACGATCTCGTTGGCCGCGAGCGCCGCGAAGGCGGGCCGCAGGAAGCCGAAGACGTCGATGTGGCGCGCCGGAAGGGTCTGCTCGAGCGCCCAGCGGCGCGCCTGGACCCGCGCCCAGCCCGGCGTGGTGCGCGTGCCTTCCAATCGCGACAGCCACGCCGTCGGCGGCGCGCCGAGCTGGTGGAGCGGGACGCCGAGGTGGCCGAGGGCGGGCATCACCAGCTGGTTGGCCCCGAAGTGCGCGAGCACGAGCAGCACCCCGCGGCCGCGGGCGCGGGCGGCGTCCAGATGGTCGCGTCCCTCCACGGTGCAGGTCTCGTGCAGGTTCTCGGGGGTGATGCCCGGATAGCGCAACACCTCCAGCTCGTTGAAGAGCTGCAGGGCGAGCGCCGCGCGCACGAGCGCCCCGGGCGGGTCCGAGCACCCGCTCCACCGTGCGAGGGCCCGCGCCTCGGCATGGTAGTCCTCGATGTCCAGGCGCGCCCGCACGGCACCGCCCAGTCTCGCCAGCGCGGGCATCGCCGCGCGGGGCAGGCGGGCGACGATCCCGGCGCCCGGGCCGTAGAGCGCCAGGCCCCCGAGGTCCTTCAGGCGCACGGCGCGCGGCACGCTCACGGGGTGCGCTCGTCCCGGGCGGGGTCCGTGACGCGGGACACGACGGCGCGGCGGTCGGGCTTTCCGTTCGGCAGGCGCGGCAGCGCGCGCCAGAACTCCACGATTCGCGGGACCGCGTAGGGTGGCAGCCGTGCGCGGCACCAGGCCTGCACCCCGCGCCGGTCCAGCGCCGCGCCGGGGGCGGTCTCGATCACCGCGCGGGCCACCTCGCCGCGGACGCGGTCCTCGTCCCGTACGACCATCACGCCGCGCACCTCGGGGTGCGCCGCGATGACCTGCTCCACCGCCAGCGGGTAGACGCGCACGCCGCCGATCTTCAGCATGTCGTCACGACGGCCGGCGAACCAGAACCAGCCTGCCTCGTCCTGGCGCACCAGATCGCGGGTACGGTACCCGTCGGCATGGAACTGGGCGGCCGTGGCGTCCGGATGGTCCACGTAGCCGTGGCCCACGGCCGGACCGGCCACCACCAGCTCGCCCACCTCGCCGGGGGGCGCGGGGCTTCCGTCCTCGCGCACCACCCGCGCGTGGTAGCCCTCGAGCGCGCGCCCGGTGCACCCGGGCGGGGGTGCCTCGCCGCGCGGGCCGGGGACGGCGGCGAGCGCCACGCCCGTCGTCTCCGTGCTGCCCCACACCGACAGGAAGGTGGCGCCGAGCCCCTCCGCCAGCCGACGCTGCGCCTCGGGGCCGACCCACGCGCCGCCCGCTTCCAGCACCCGCAGCCCGGGCAGCGTGGTCCCGGTGGCGACGAGGTGGTCCAGCAGCATCTCGTAGAAGCTCGGTACCGCCATGATCCAGGTCACGCCCCACCGCCGGATGGCGTCCGCGATCACGCGCGGGTGGAGCGAGTCGACGAGCACGAAGGCACTGCCGTCGAGCAGGCTTCGGTGGAACAGCTCGTGGGGGTGGGCGAACACCGAGAACATCCCGAGGAACACGTCGTCCCCACGGACCCCCAGCCCGTCCGCGGTGACGATGGCGTTCGCGACGATCTGGCGCTGCGTGGTGGCCACCGCGCGCGGACGGCCGGTCGAGCCGCTCGTCAGGTTGAGGTAGCAAGGCGCGTCCGGATCGCGCGCGGGCGGCGTGGCCGGAGCGGCGGGGAGGGCGCCCCACGCCTCGAGGTCCCACACCTGGGAGGGTGCCACGCGCGCGCCCATCGCTGCGTGCTCGCGCGCCACAAGCAGGGCGTCCACGCGCAGGGAGCGCAGCGAGGCGGCGACCTGCTCCTCGGGCAGCTTGTGGTTGACCGGGACGTAGACGGTGCCCGCCCGCGCGCATGCGAGCAGCCCGACGACGACCTCCGGCCGCTTCTCGCACAGGAACCCCACGCGGGCTCCGGGGACGAGCCCGCGGCGTCGCCAGTCCGCGACGACGGCGTCCACCGCGGCGTCGAGGCGCGCCCAACCCCATGCGCCGTCGGCGTGCAGCATGGCCGGGCGATCCGGCCAGCGTGCCGCCGCGCGGCGCAGCAGGGCGTCGAGTCCGAGCGCCTCGAGGTCGCGCCGCATGGGGGAGGCTCCGCAGGTTAGCGCGGGCTCCTATCCCGGAGCGCGTCCCTGGCCCCACCGTCGACGGTCCCGTTGCCGCCCGCGCTCGAGGCCGCGTGGGCCCGCACGCGGGTGCGCATCGATCTCGGGGACCGGGTGCTCGTGGTGCCGGCCCTCGCGGAGACTCCGCCCGGGGGGCGTTGCGGGGGGATGTCCCCCCGCCCCAGGAACGGCACCCTCGATGCGTATGGGCGGCTCTCGGAGCGCGCATGGGTGGTCACGGCCTGGAATCCCTTCGGACGCCTCCTGCCGGCTGCGGACAACGAGGCGCGGCACGAGGCGTTCGCGGCCGCCGTGCGCGCCTCCGGCGTGCGGGCGTACCCGGCGGTGGGGGAGGCGTGCGACGGCGGGTGGCGCGAGGAGGGCCTGGCGCTCGTCGGAATCGAAACGCCCACCGCGTGGCGGTGGGCGTGGGAGCTTCATCAGCTCGGGTTCTTCGAGGTCACGCGCGCGGGGCTGGGGATCCACCGCGCGCGCTGACCCGGCGCACTACCAGTGCGTGCACATCACGGAGTCGTCGTCGTACGCCATCCGGCACGTGTCGCCGTCGTTGAGGTAGAACAGCGGGTCGAACCGCGTGGAGGCGTCGACCGTGTCGAGGGCGATGCTCACGGTGCCGGCGGTCGTGACCGTCACGGTGTAGGTGTCCATCATGTCGCCGTCGCAATCCACGCTGCCCTGCAGCGTGCCGTTCGGCACCGTGGAGGGCGTGGCGTTGGACGGGGCCGTCGCGCAGGTGCTGAGGCTCGTGGCGCCGACGTATTCGGTCTCGGAGGTCTCGTAGGACCAGGTCCAGGTGTTGCCCGTGCGCGCGACCGTGGCCGGCTCGTCCCAGATGAACCACGGCAGGTCCGGCGAGAAGTCGCCGCCCCACACGCTGGAGCCGTAGCCGATGTCTCCGATGGACGTGTCATCGAGCGCGATGGTGGCCGCCACGTTCGTGCCCGTGAAGGTCTCGTTGTACAGGGTGTCCACGTAGGTGTAGGACTCCCACACGGCGAAGACCGTGGCCACGTCCGGGGACGTGCCCGTGCCCGTGCCCGTACCCGTTCCCGTGCTGTCGGGCCGGATCATCGACAGGCCCGGATCCAGCTCGCAGGCGTCGGTCCCGTTGTCCGTCGTCTCCGTGGCGGTGATGTCGTGCGCGAAGGTCGCGCTGGTGATGTCGTAGCGCTCGCCGTCGTAGGTCGAGGCCACGTCGAACATCCCGGTGTACGGCGTGCCGGAGAGCGTGATGACGGAGTCGCACACCGCCGCGCCGCCGAGGGTCTCCAGGTAGTTGATCGTGCCCGTCAGCGTGCCGCCGGCCACCGTGGCGCTGCCCTCGACGGTCCACACGTGGGGGACCGCCGTGCCGTCGGACGACACGTCGTCCTCTCCGGCGGCCACAGTGGCGCCGGACACGCCCAGGCTGTAGGTGCACGTGTCGCTCGCGGCACTGCTGGAGCTGAAGCTCTGGACGATCAAGGTGTAGGTGCCGGGCTCGAGCTCGCCCTCCCACGCCGGACAACGGCCAAGGGACCCCTGCGAGGAGCCGCCACCGCTGCCGGTGTCCGTGTCGGTGTCCGTCGCGGTGGTCGTGTCCGTCGCGGTGTCCGTGTCCGTCGCGGTGGCCGTGGCCGTCGCGGTGTCCGTGTCGGTCGCGGTGCCCGCGTCGGTCGCGGTGTCCGTCGCCGTGGCCGTGTCGGTGCCCGAGGTCTTGGGCGCGGTGGCGCCGAAGCACGCGGTGAGGGGCAGAAGCGCGAGGGTGATCAGGGTCGAGCGGGTCAAGGGGCCTCCTGGGAACGGCCCATGGTATCCGAACGGTACCGAATTGTCGCGATCCGCGTCAGAGCGGCGAGACGGTGGCGTCCGGCCAGTAGATCGCCGCGATCGGCGCGAAGGTGTTCTCGCCGGCGAGCACGCGCGGCCCCTCCCACGCCAGGACTCCGCCGAGGAAGATCCGGACCCAGACCTCGTTGGCCGACTGGTACACCGTGCCCGGGTAGTCGTGCACGTACACGGTGTAGACGCCGTCCTGCGGCGCCGCGATGTTGATGTTCTCGGGTCCCGTGCCCGGAATGTCGTCCAGATCGAGGTGCGGGTCGTCCGCCGGGTTTCCGGCGGCGCCCCAGTCGAGCCGCCCGCCGACGCAGTTCGCGAAGTAGCAGTCCGTGCTCGACGTCAGCTCGCCGCCCGGCGCGACCAGGTGCAGATCCATGTCGTCGCCCGCGTGCTCCCACGACAGCTCGACCCACAGATCCTGCGACGGCACGGCGTCCACGGTCGTGACGCAGGGTTCGGAGCGCAGCCCCGCGTCGTTCGTGACCACGAGCGCCACGTCGTAGGTGCCGGCCAGATCCGGCCGGAAGTCGCGGATCACGGCCCCGCTCGAGGTCGGCAGCACGGCGCCGGACCCCGGCGGCCGCGACAGCAGGGTCCAGTCCCAGGCCACGATCGTCCCGCCCTCGGCGTCGTAGGAGTCGCTGCCGATGAGGTCGGTCGGCTGCGCGTTCGCGTCCACCGTCGGCGGGTCGGCGCGGCACACGGCGATCGGCTGGCCGGACTGCGCGTCGAGCGGCGCGCTCACGATCGAGGTCGGCGCGTCGCTCTCGACCCAGAGCGTCCCGGTGAACAGCCCTGCGGCCGGCGGCGAGAAGTGCAGCTCCAACGGCGCGTCGGCGCCCGGCTCGACCACGAAGGGCGTGACCGCGCCCGGATCGAGCGAGAAACCGGCGCCGACCACGCTCAGCCCCGTGACGGTCAGCGGGGCGGTGCCGATGTTCAGGACGCGCACCTCCTGCGTCCCGATCGTGTCGCGCAGCACCGGGCCGAAGTGGACGGAGGCCGGATCCAGCGCGATGGCGGGGCCGATGGTCCCCCCCAGGAGCTGCACGCGCGCCTCCGGACGGGCCGAGGAGTCGGAAAACACCGACACCCACGACGCATCCGAGGGGTTCCCGGACGTGTAGATGACGGACACGTCGGTGCTCTCGCCGGGCGTCAGCCGCAGCTCGCCCGGCGGCTCGGGCAGGGTGAACGGACCGGCCCCGACTCGCACCTCGCGGACGTGCAGGGTGGTCTCGCCCGCGCTGGTGATGGTGAAGGTCGCGGCGGCCGTCTCACCGGCCGGGAGCAGCCCGAAGTCCAGCGTCTCCGGCGTCAGCTCGATGCCCGGGCCGTTCGCTCCGGACGGGTCGATCTTCGTGCGCGGCTCGTACTCCACGCAGGCGAGCAGGGCGAGCAGGAACGTGCCGATGGACATGCGGGGAGCGTACCCGCGGATCGTGCCTTCCGCCATCCTTTCCTCGGGGCGGGGGGGCATCCCCCCGCAACGCCCCCCGTGCCGGTCAGCCCGGACTCCACCGTGCGCCGAGGCCCATCAGGACGGGTTCGGCGCCGGCGGCGCGGATCTCGTCCGCGAAGTCCTCCACGCGGACACCGGGGAGCTGGCGTGGTGGGTGCCCCCACGGAAGCGTGAAATCATCCCAGTGGCAGGGGATGACCCAGCGCGGCCGCACCCGCGCCACGAGGCCGCGCGTGTAGTCCTGGCGGTACTGTCGGCCCACCGCGCAGAGGCAGAGCACGTCGGCCTCCACCCCGTCGAGCGCCTCGTCGCGCCAGTCGGCGGAGTCGACGTGCAGCACGCGCACGTCACCCAGGTCCAGATGCCACAGGCACACGGGGCCGTGCCGGAGGTCCCACAGGCGCGGCGGCCAGGGCGGCGGCGCGGGGATGTCGCCCGGGAGCGGCACGCGTCCCAGGACCGCCTTTCCGTGCCGCGACGGGATCGGCGTGGCCAGCACGTTGCCCACGCGCAGGGGCCCGTCGGCGCGCCGCAGCTGCGCCTCGGGAAGCCCGGCGGCGCGCCCCAGGTGCAGCGTGCTCTCGGACCCGATCAGCAGCGCGCCCGTCTCGCGGCACACGATCGGCGCGTCCAGCGCGTGGTCGTGGTGGCTGTGTCCGCACAGCACCGCGTCGGCACGCGGGATCTCCCGACGGAGCAGCGCGGCGTCGGGCTCGAGCCGCCCAAACAGCGAGCGAAGCAGCCCGGGTCGGCTCAGGTACGGGTCCAGCACCACGATATCGCCGGTCGCCGACACCAGCTCGAACCCCGCCGTCCCGAGAAAGCGCACGCGTCCGTCCGCGACCGACGGCGCGGGCTCCGGACCCTTCGCGAGCAGATGCTGGAGCCAATGGCCGGCCATGCGCGCCGTTATCGCGCTAGGGGGAGCCCATGCGTTCCTCCGCCTCCCGGATCCTGCTCGGCATGCTTCTCGGCGGGCTGCTCGGCGGGTTCGTCGCGCCGCACGCGCCGTGGGTGTCCGACGTCGTCGGACGGCTCGTCGGCGCCGGCTTCGTGAAGCTGCTGCTGCTGTGGGTGCTGCCGCTCGCCGCCAGCGCGCTCGTGCTCGGCGTCGCGGAGTTGCGCGTGGGCGCGCTCTCGGGGACGCTGCGGCGCCTCGCGGCGTGGACGTTGATCCTGACGGGCTGCGCGGTCGCCATCGGCATCGCCGCGGTCCGGGTGTTCGCGCCGGGCGCCGGGGTGGACCGCGCGGCGCTTCCCGCCGGTGACGCGGTGCGCCCGCCGTCGGTCGGTGTCGTGGACACCCTCCTCGGGCTCGTGCCCGACAACCTCGTGGCGGCGGCCGCGCGCGGAGAACTGCTCGGCGTCCTGCTCGCGGCCGTCCTGCTCGGGCTCGCCCTGCGCAGCCGCGCCGAGGATCCGGATGTGGCGGTGCTGCGCAGTGCCGTGGCGGGGCTCTACCAGCTCTGCGTGCGGGTGCTCGAGGGCGTGATGCGCCTCGCGCCCGTCGGCGTGGCGGGGCTGGCCTGCACGTTGGTGGCGCGCGCCGGCCTGTCCGGGCTGGTGCCGCTCGCCCGGTTCGTGGCCGTCACGGTGGGCGCGCTCGCCGTGCAGGCCCTGGTCGTCTACCCGCTCGTGCTCGTGTTCGCGGCACGCCGGGACCCGCGGGCGTTCTTCGCAGCCGTCCGTCCCGCCATGACGATGGCGTTCGCCACCAGCTCCAGCGCCGCGACCCTCCCCACCGCGCTGGAGGTCGCCGAGCGCGGACTCGGCCTGCCGTCCGAGCGGGCGCGCTTCGTGCTGACGGTCGGTGCCACGGGCAACCAGAACGGCACCGCGCTCTTCGAGGGCGTCGCGGTGCTGTTCCTCGCGCAGCTCTACGGCGTGGAGCTGGATGCCGCGCGACAGGCGGCCGTCGTGCTCTTCGCGGTGCTGGCGGGCGTGGGGACCGCGGGTGTGCCGGGCGGAAGCCTGCCGGTGATCGCTGCCATGTGTGCGGGCGTGGGCGTGCCGCCGGAGGGCGTGGGGGTCCTCGTCGGGGTCGACCGGTTCCTCGACATGTGCCGGACCACGTTGAACGTCACCGGCGATCTCGTCGTGGCCGCCGTCGTCACCGCGGACGACCCCCCGTCGGCGTGACCGCGCGCCGGGGAGAAGCCGGGGGCGGGTGAACCCTACCGCACGACCGTGCTGCGGCTGGCCTCGGCGGCGCCCCCGCCGCTGGACGTGACGCGCACCCTGCACGTCCACACCTGGCCCGCGACCAGATCCGCCGCGGGGATGTGGGCACCGGTGCGGCCGGTGGCCGCGCTGTTGAGGTACCACTGGAGGGTCTGCGCCACGGTGTCGCCCGCGTCGGGGTCCGAGCCTCCGCCCGTGACCTCGCAGTCCAGCGCGTCGACGCCCGCGCGGGGCTGCGTCGGCACGAGGCGCAGCACGGGCGGGGACGGCAGCGTATCCGCCACGATCACGGCGGCGCTGGGGAGCGGTCCGTCCTCCGCCCCCTCGGGGTCGCGCACGCGCACCGAGACCGTCACGGTGTCTCCCTTGTCGAACGCCGCGGCGCCGTCGAGCGTGGGGGCGTCGTTGCCATCGACCGGCACGCCGTCCACCGTCCACGCATAGGCGTACACCAGCGGGTCCGCGTCTCCGTCGGTCGCCTGCACGTCGGCGCGCAGCACGGTGTTCGTCGTGGGGGAGGCGGGAACGAGGGTGACCGCGTCGAGCCGCGGGGCCGCGTTGACCAGCACCGCTTCGTCGCTGTCGACCGGCGTGCCTGCGTCCTGGCCGTCCCACGGCGTGACCCGAACGGCCACGCGTTGGCCGCGTCGCAGCCCGGTCGTGTCGAACCCCGGACCGGCTCCGCGCTGGACCCCGTCGACGAACCAGGCGTAGCCCGGCGTGACGGCGTCCCCGTCGGCATCCGCGAGGGCCACCAGGGTGACCGCGAGCGTGTCGCCCGCGGCCGGCGAGGACGTCGAGAGAGTCGCGCCGCTGAGCGTCGGAGGGGTGTTGCCGAGCGTCCGGGTCGCGGAGGTCAGCGGTACGCCGACGTCCGTGGCATCGCGCGGTGTCGCGGTGCAGGCCACGGTGTCGCCGCGCGCCCATCCGGCCGTGTCCACGGTGGCCGTGGCGACGGAGAGGGGCGCGCCGTTGCGGGACCAGGCGAAGGTCCAGCGCTCCGGGTCGTTGTCCGGGTCGAACCATCCGGCCGGCGCGCACGTCGCCCCCGTGGAGCGTCGCACGATGCCGCTGCCGTCCGCGGCCACCACGGTGGCGGCCGCGCCGGACGGCGGGGTGTTGCGGATCATCACGGGGCTGCTGGCGCGCCCGCGGCCGACGTCGAAGCCGTCGTCCGGGGTGACCACCACGTGGACGAGCTGGTCGCGCGCGGCGGACCCCGGCGGGAGCGTGTCGGAGGGTCCATCCTGGACGACCGCGTCGTCCACGTGGAACGTCCAGCGCAGGGCGACCGCGTCCCCGTCCGGATCGTCCACGTCCTCGACCCGGGCGACGAGCGCATCCCCGGTGCGCGGCACGGAGGGGTCGAGCGTCACGCGCCCCACGGTCGGCGGGTGGTTCCGGATGCGGACGGACGCCAGGGCCGCCACGCCTTCCGCGACCCCGTCCGACGGGATCACGGACACCGTCCACAGCTGGCCCTGCGTGGTCTCCGACGCCGGGAGCGTCGCGCCCTCGACCGGGGCGACCAGGCCCTCGCGCGTCCATTGGTACCGCAGCGTCGTGGCGTCGCCCTCGGGGTCCACGGCGCGGCCACGCGCGGTCACGTCCTGGTCGGGACCCGGCGCCGTGGCCTCCAGCGTCACGGTCGCCACGGGCGGCGCGTTGCCGATCGTCGTCTCCACGGTGACGGGAGCCGTTTCATGCAGGCCGTCGCTGGCCACCACCGTCGCGGACCATGCGTCGCCGCGCCGGACGCGGGCACCCGCGACCGTCTCGGTCGGCGTGCGGAGGGTCTGGCCGTTGCGGGCCCAGGTGATCGTGTAGGTGAGGGGGTCATCCTCCGGATCGCGCGAGGCGGCGATCGCGACGAGGGTGTCCCCGGTGCGCGGGTTGGCCGGTTCGATCAGCACGTCCGGCAGCTCGGGCGGGCGGTTGACGGGTCCGTCGGGCCCCGTGTCGCTTCCCGTCGCCGTGCCCGTCGCCGTGCCCGTCGACGGTTCCGTGGCGGTGTCCGGTGCGGGTGCGGTGTCGCCGGTGGACGTCCCGGTCGCGGTCCCCGTGGTGTTGCCGGTGCCGCTGTCCACGGTGACGTCCGTCTTGGTGCCGCCGGTGTCCTCGCGCGGGAGGACGTAGCGCTCCAGCGCCACACCGAACACGGGGTCGTGGATGTTCGTTCCGCATCCCGCGAGGGCGAGCAGGAGGACCGCGCTCACGCGACCCCCGCCCGAAAGCCGAGGAAGGGCCGCGCAAGGCGGTCGATGCGTGCCGGAAGGGTCCGCCAGTCCTCGTCCTCGTCGTGAAGCAGCCCCGTGAGGCCGGCTGCCGTCGCGCCGTCCACGTCCGCGTCAGGGTCGTCACCAAGGTGCACGGCCTCCCCGGGGGACACCCCGGCCAGGCGGCACGCGTGCAGGAAGATCCACGCGTCCGGCTTCTCGACGCCCAGCTCCGCCGAGCACGCGAGGACGCTGAAGAGCCGCTCCAGCGCCATGCGGTGGTACAGCAGGCGAAGGCGCACGTCCCAGTTGGAGACGATGCCGAGGCGGATGCCGCGTCGCGCGAGGGTCGTGAGCGCGTGCAGCGCGTCCGAATCGATCCACCATGCACGCGGCGTGGCGTAGTGGGCGTAGAGCACCTCGAAGAGCGCGGGATCGTCCGTGCCGACGCTGTCCCGCACGATTCCCGCCCAGAAGGCGCGGCCATCTCCCGACTGGGGTGTGCCACGGCGCGCCCGGAACGCGCGACGAAAGCGCCCCTCCACGTCGGCGGGATCGGCGTCGTGTCCGTGCGCCCGGGCGGCGCGCGCGTAGGTGACCCCGACCGGTTCCCTCGGCCTGAGGAGGGTCCCGGCGGCGTCCACGAACACGGCGCGCACGGTCATGGCGTGCCCTTGCCCTTCACGCTGTGGCTTCGCGTGTCGACGACCTTTCCGAATCGGTCGTACAGGGTGGCGCGGTCTTCCTTGTTGTTCCAGATCGGGTCGGCGCTCCCGAGGTACGCGGCGAGCTGCTCGGAGGGGTCGGTCTGGTGCACGCCCTGCCCGGAGTGGATCTTCACCGTGTGGCCCGCCGGAAGCAGCAGGCCGGGGAGCTCGTAGGCGTTGCCCGAGATGTCGGCGATCCTGTACCCGTGCAGCTGCACGGGCTCCGAGGAGATGTTGCACACGCGGAGGTACTCGCCGTTGACATTCGCGCGGTCGTCCCCGTCCGCGTTGGCGTGGAAGCTGGTGATGTGGAGCTCCCCCTGGAACTCCGGGGTGCTCCAGATGCCGCGCTTCGCGCCCCGCGCACGTTCCTGCGCCGCGAAGTAGGGCTTGAGGTCGGTCGCGTCCGGCGGAATCACGAAGACGTGCCCGAGCCCGCGCTCGAGAAGGTGGATGCCGAGCAGATCACCGCCAACCGCGACGGCCGCGAGCAGGCGCCCGTAGCCGTCGCGCGGCACCGCGCCGTAAATCAGCCTCAGGGTCTTGCCGCCGAGGAAGGCTTCGGTCGCCTCGCGGGCCTCGAGACCGTAGGCCTCCGCCGGCTTGAGCTCCGGCGTGTTCACGAGGCGCAGCCGGACGCGGTCTCCGGTGGCGAGCGTGAAGGTGTCGCCGTCGTAGACGCTCGTCATCGTCGAGGTGGGCGGAGGGGGGACGTCCTGCTGCGGGAGCGGCGCCGCGTCGGCGAAGCCGGCCCACACATTCAGAAACAGCCACGGAAGGATGCCGGACATCGCGTGCTCCTACGGTAGTCTGCCATCGGCGGCGTCGCGCTGCCACAGCAGGTACGGGTCCGCGGGAGAACGTGCGGCGGCGGCGTCCGCCCAGTCACGGGCGCGCCGGGCGTCGCCCAACCGTCCCGCGACGAGGCTCGCCGTGTCGAGGAAGCCGGCGGCGTGAGGCTCGTCACGCAGCGCCGACTCGACGTCGCGCAGCGCCTGCGCGAGGATGCGCCGGCTGCCTGCGTCGGTGGCGCCGGGGGGTACCCCGAGGGCGGCGTACCAGGCACGGCAGTTTCGACGGGCGGCGCGCACCTCGGACCGCGTTCCCCGCGCCAGGCGTTCCCCCTCGCAATCCCGGGCGCGTCCGCGTGCGAGGCGGTCGGCCGCCCGCGCGGGATCCCCCGCGGCGAGCCAGGCGGCGCCGAGGAAGTCCAGCGGCTCGTCGCCCGGGTGCAGGCGGGTCTCCATCGTCTCGAGGTCGGCGCGCAGGGTCGGCACATCCTCCGGCCGCGACACGCGTGCGCGCAGCCAGGCTGCGGTGCCGTCGAGCGGGTAGATGCGCATCAGCTCCCGCAGGGCGACGATGGCGCCGTCGTGATCGCCCTCCGCGAGCGCGAGGCGCGCGCCGCGCAGCAGGTGGGTGCTTCCTCCGCGCGCGACGGCCTCCCGGAGGGTCCGCGCCGCCTCGGTGGGCGTTCCCTCGGCGAGCAGCACGTCCGACCATGCCACGAGCCATTGCTCGGCCGCACGGCCCTCCGGCAGCGCGCCCGCCATGGCGGGCTCGGCGCGCCTGCGCGCCGCCGCGACGCCGTGGAGCCGGATCAGATCGCCGATGTGGCCGGCCCAGGCACCCTCGTCCGCGAGCGTGCGCGGGTCCAGGGCCTGCAGCGTCGCCACCGCCGCGGCGACGTCCCCGTCGCGGCGCTGCAGCCAGGCGAGGTCCGCGGCGATCTCCCCGTGGGCCGGAAAGGCCTCGTGTGCCGCCTCGAGCGCGCGCCGGGCGTCGGTCTCGCGTCCCATGACCTGGAGCAGCTGGGCGCGCCGCAGGGCCGCGTCGGGCGTCGGGGCGGCGTCGGATCCCGCATCCATGCGCGCGAGCATGGCGCGGGCCGAGTCGAACCGTCGACGGGGTGACGCCGAGCGCTCGACGCTCACCCGCCCGCCGGGAACATCGAGCACCAGCGCCTCCCCGCGCCACGCCTCCCACCCCAGCAGCCCACCGCGCGCCTGGCGGGGGCCGTCCGGCTGCACCCAGCGCGCACGCATCCCGTCGGGCGCGGGTCGCACGCGCCCGGCCCACCCCAGCGACGCGATCGGCACCCTGCGCGTGACGGCGAGGAAGCTCTCGGGCGGCAACTCGTCGAGGGACGCTCCGATGCCGATGACCGGCTCCACGCCGCGCGTGCCCGCCTCGCGCAGCGCCGCGGCGGCGCTCCCTGTCAGCAGGACGTCGCGGGCCCCGGTGTCCACGTCCATCGGAATCTCGGCGCAGGGTGCCTCCGAGACCCCGGCCGGGGCGCGGGCGCACACGGTCACCGGCGTGCGGGCGTGTCCTCCGTCGAGCACGAGGGGTGCCGCATGCTTCGAGCGCGGGCGCGTGCCCGCCAGCCAGAGCTCGAGCCGGTCCGCGCCGTCGTCCACCACGATCGTGAAGCGCGCGAGCACGTCGGTCCCGAGAATTCCCGCGACCGGCAGCGCACCTGCGCGGTCGGGCACGCCGGGAACGTCGACCGCGACGTCCACGTCGCGGAGCGTGAGGGGCCCCAGGCCGAGGGTGGGCAGCCGCGCGACGTTCCATGGCACGGCGCCGGAGAGGCCCTCGACCCACCCCGGCACGCGTCGCACCTCCAGGCCGAGCCGCTCCGCGACCTCCCGGTGGAGCACGTTGACGCCCGCGCCGGTGTCGACGAGGAAGAGCGCCTCGGACCCGTCGGGCAGGCGCGCCATGACGTGCACCTTGTCCGCCCCGGGACGCGCGCGCCAAAGGTCGAGCACCACGGCCGGCGCGCGCCCCGCGGGCAGGGGTCCCTCCACGCCGGGGGGCAGCGTGGGCACGACGGCCGGGCGTGCCTGCGCCGTGGCGGGCAGCACGCCGAGGAGCGCCGCGAGGACCACCCCGTGCCGGGGCGTCACGTGGGTGCCGGCAGCGCGCGGGCCAGGTTCTGCAGGATCGTGCGGGCACCGGCCTCGAGGGCGGTCCGCAGGCCGATCTGCTCGAGGACGAGCCCGAGCGGCCCACCCGTGTGGTAATCGAGATGCAGTGTCACCATCGTGTTCGTCGAGGGTTTCACGGTGCGGAGGGAATAGTGCAGGTGTCCGTCCACGCGGCCGCCCTGGGTCGTCACCAGCACCCGACGGCCACCGTGGTCTGCGTCGACGCGGTCGAAGCGGTAGGTGACGCGGCGGGGCAGGGGGCCGACGCGGAGCACCAGGGTGTAGTGGCCGGGCCCGTGCTCTTCGACGCCGTGGAACGCGCCCCGCAGGAGCGTGCCGTGGTGGGCGGGCTGCGCGAGCCAGTCCAGCACGTCGTCGCGACGATGGCCCTCCACGAGGATGTCGGTCGTCAGCACGGGCATCGGGGACTCCGGGTCCGGGGACGGGCCCGTGTTATCACGCCGTGGCATGATTCCCTACTTCACCCTTCCCGTCTGGCAGCTCGGCGGGGTGCCCGTGGACCCGTGGGGCCTCCTCGTGTGCGGAGGGTTCGTGCTGGGACTCGAGATCGCGCGGGCCCGCGGCATCCGGCTGGGTCTCGACGTCCGGGACATCGTCGACGGGTCCGTGTTCATCGTGCTGATGGGCTTTGTGGGCGGACACCTCGTGCACGTCCTGGCCTACCATCCGGAGATCTACGCTCGTGACGGCGTGATGAGCCTCGTTCGCATCTGGGAGGGGTTCTCCAGCATGGGAGGCTTCCTCGGCGCGGTGGCCGGCGCGGTCCTGTTCTTCCGCCTGATCCGGCCCCGCCCGTTCTGGGCCCATGCGGACACGATCATGTTCGGGTTTCCGTTCGCATGGATTTTCGGGCGTGCGGGATGCTTCGTGGTGCACGACCACATCGGGCGACGCACCGAGTTCCCGCTCGCCGTCGCGTTCCCGGGCGGCGCCCGCCATGACCTGGGCCTCTACGAGACGCTTCTCGCGGCGGTGATCGCGGGCCTGTTCCTCGCGCTTGCGCGCCGTCCCCGCGCCGCGGGCTTCTACACGACGGTGTGGTGTCTCGTGTATGCGCCCGTGCGGTTCGGGTTCGACTTCCTGCGCAACACGGACCTGAAGAACGCCGACGTGCGCTGGCACGGACTCACGCCCGCGCAGTGGGGAACGATGCTCCTGTTCACGGCCGGTGTGATCCTGGCCCTGCGGTGGAGGACGCTCGCGGGGGGCGTTGCGGGGGGCGGCGAGCCCCCCGCCGAAGACGGGTCTAGCGAAACTGCTTCGCCAGCTTGAGCCCCTGCATCTGGTAGTGACTGCCGGTGCCGTAGAGGGAATCGGGCACGGCGGCGTTTCGGAGCAGCTCCAGCCGGAAGAGCGGTTGTCCGTGCTCCAGCAGGAACGGCACGTCGTGGGTGCGGATCTCCAGCACGAGGCGCGCACCGGCGGTGCCGGCGGGATCCCAGCCGAAGCCGCTGTCGATGAAGCCGGCGTAGTGCGTGCGCAGCTCGCCCTTCGTCGCGTCGAACGGAACCAGCTCCGCGCAGAGGTGCGGCGGGATGCGCAGTCGCTCGCGGGTGGCGAAGATGTAGAAGGCCTCGGGCTCGAGCACGTGGCCCTCGTCGCCCGGATCGGCCGCCAGGGGGGTCCAGTAGCGTTCCCGGGGGAGGTCGCGCCGTGCGAGGTCGATGGCGGGCTGGTGGTGTCGCGCGCGGTACCCGACCACGCCCGCGTCGCCGGCGTGCAGATCGACGGAGAGCTCGATGCCGGGTGCGTCCGCATCGTCGGACACGGAGGCCGCGCGGCCGTCCTGCCAGACCACCACCGGGGATTCGGACTGGAGGGCCAGGAGGTCGTCCCGGTCGAGCCGGGAGCGCCCGCGCGCGAGCCGCAGCTGCCCGAGGCAGTCCCCGCGTCGCACCGCGACGTGGAAGCTCTGCGGCGTGACCTCCAGGTACAGGCGGCCCGCGTAGCCCTCCGGCACGGTGTCGAAGGCGTAGCCGCGCTCCGTGAGCAGCCGTGCGAACACGTCGAGGCGGCCGGTGGACGACTTGGGATTGGCGCGGCCCGACAGGCCGGGCGGCAGCGCGAGGACCTCCTCGACCTCCACGAGGTAGATGGCGCCGTGGCGGAGCACGGTCGGGCGGTCCGCGTCGAGCGCCACTTCGTCCAGCGCCAGCGCCCCGAGGCGCCGCGCCACCCCGGCCGCGCCGGGCAGGAAGCTGCAGCGCAGCTCCCAGGCCCGGGCGCCGAGCCGGAGGTCGAGCGACGACGGCTGCAGCTGCGCGGGCCCGACGGGCGTGAGCCCGCGCACGGCACCTTCGCGCACGAGGCGTTCGAGCTCCTGGCGGACGAGGATGCCGTTCACCCAGACGCGTTAACAGCGCCGCGCTGGAGGAAGCATGCTGCTCGCAACCATCGGTCTCGCGTTCGCGGTGGAGGGGATGTGGGAGCCGTCGCAGCTGCCGTCCCAGGCGGTGGGGCTCGCGCGCGCAGGTTTCAAGGGCAACGCGGTCATGCTCTCGCGACTCGATGCCGCGCCGCTGGGGGCCGTGGTGAGCCTCGGGGGCTGCACCGCGAGCTTCGTGTCGCCGGACGGGCTGCTCGTCACGAACCACCACTGCGTGACCGGCTACCTCCAGCAGGCGACGCGCGAGGGCGAGAACCTGGTCGACACCGGCTTCCTCGCCCGGACGCGCAGCGAGGAGCGCTCCGTCGGCCAGTCCGGTCGCGTGTACGTCACCACCGACATCGAGGATGTGACGGAGCAGGTGGTCGGACGCTTCCCCAAGAAGCTCAAGGATGCCCGCAGGGCCGAGCTGATCGAGGAGCGCACCAAGGCACTGGTCGCGGCGTGCGAGAAGCCCGGCGGTGTGCGGTGCCGCGTGGTGAGCTTCTACGAGGGAGCGGTGTACCGCCGCATCACCCAGCGGGAGCTGCGGGACCTGCGGCTGGTCATGGCCCCGCCCGACAGCGTCGGCAGCTACGGCGACGAGATCGACAACTGGCAGTGGCCCCGGCACGCGGGCGACTTCGCGTTCGTGCGCGCCTACGTGGCGCCGGACGGGGCCTTCGCGCCGTACGCCGTGGAGAACGTCCCCTACGCTCCGCCGATGCACCTGCGGATGGCGAAGCGCGGCCCGCAGCCCGGCGAGTTCGTCATGGTCGCCGGGTACCCGGGCAGCACCGATCGCTGGCGCACCGCGCTCGAGATGGAGCGCGCGGAGACCATCGACATCCCGCGCGACGTGGCCGAGCTCAAGGCCGTGCTCGAGGTCTACGCGGCCGTGGCCGCCGCGGATCCGAAGGCGGCGGTCGTCCTCGAACCGGCGCGCCTGGGGGTCTCGAACACGCTCCTGAACCTAGAGGGGACGCTGGCGGGGTACCGCCGCGGCGACATCGTGGGGCGCGCGCGGGCCCGCGAAGCGGGGTTCATCGACTGGATGTCCGCCGATCCCGCCCGGGCCCCGTACCGAACGAACCTCGAGGAGTTGCGCGCGCTCGTGCGCGCCGGCGACGGCACGCGGGACCGTGATTTCCTGCTGGAGATGCTTCGCGGCACCAGCCCGACCCTGCACGCGGCGGAGACGCTGGTGGAATGGGCCGCCGAGCAGAAGAAGAAGGACGCGAAGCGTCGACCGGGCTTCCAGGCCCGCGACCGCGCGCGCCTGCGGGATCGCATGGTGGACCTGGGCCGTCGACTCGAGCCGGCCTCCGAGCGCCGGCTGGTGGCCCGCTACCTCGGTCAGCTCGCCGCCCGGGCCGACTGTCCCGAGGAGCTGAAGACCTGGCTCGGGCTGGGGGCGGGACGTGACCCGTCCCGTCAGGTCGCAGCGGCCGTGGACCGCCTGTTCGCGGAGCCTGTGCTGGCGCGCGAGGAGGTGCGGCTGCGCCTGCTCGATCTCTCGCTGTCCAAGTTTCCGACCGAGGACGGCTTCGTGTCGCTGGCCCGGGCGCTCGCGCCGGTCCGTGCGGCGCAGCGTGAGGAGGCACGGGTCCGCGAAGGTGCGGCGTCGCGTCTTCGCCCGGCCCTCGTCGAAGCGGAGCGTGCGTTCGATCCGGGGCGTGCCTACCCCGATGCGAACGGGACCCTGCGCGTGACCTACGGCACGCTGCAGGGCTATGCGCCGCGCGACGGGGTCTACCACACGCCCCAGACCACGTTGGAGGGCGTGGCCGCCAAGGCCGGTCCGTGGCCTTTCGATGCGCCCCAGCCGCTGCTCGACGCCGTCAAGGCGCGTCGTCACGGACCGTACGCGGACCTGTTGCTCGGCTCCGTGCCGGTGAACTTCCTGTCCGATCTCGACATCACCGGGGGCAACTCGGGGTCCCCGACGCTCAACGCGGCCGGGGAGCTGGTGGGCCTGGCGTTCGACGGGAACATCGAGGGCGTCGCGAGCGACTGGTTCTTCGACGCGCGCGTGGCGCGGACGATCCACGTCGATTCCCGCTACGTGCTCTGGTACCTGGACGCCGTGGCGGACGCCGATGCCCTGCTGCGCGAGCTGGGCCGCACGCCTGCCTTCTGAGGAGGTCCCATGTCGTTCGTCGTTCGCCTGCAGGATCCCGAGGGTCGTGTTCGTGAGGTCCGCTGCCCGCCGGGGCGCACCGTGCTGGATGCCGCGGAGGACAGTGGGCTGGCGCTGCCGTACAGCTGCCGCAGCGCGGCGTGCGCCACCTGCGCCGGGCGGGTGGTGGAGGGTACGGTCGCGCTGGATGACCAGTACGTCCTCGGGACCGGCGATCTCGCGCGTGGCTTCACGCTCCTGTGCTCGGCGTCCCCGACGTCCGACTGCACGATCCTGACGCACCAGCAGGCCGCGGTCGACGGTGTGTGAGTGCGGTCGGGCCCTTGCACGCCCGGCAGGACAAGTATAGACGGGGTGGTCGCACGACCCAGGAGATTCCGATGACCGACGTGGTCAAGACCAAGCAGGCTGAAGAGATTGCCGACTACAAGGACCCGGCGCGCCTCAAGCGCTTCCTCACGGAGCGCGGCAAGATCCTGCCCCGCCGCATCACCGGGCTGTCCGCCAAGCAGCAGCGGGAGATCGCGCTCGCCATCAAGCGCGCGCGGCACCTCGCCCTCCTGCCGTACGTGAACCGCGAGTAGTCCGCGTCGGGCGCCTCCCGGCGCCCTTGACGACGCACGGCGCCGCGCGTCCGGTCCATCCGGACGGGCGGCGTCCGCGCTTTTGCCGGAGGTGCATGTGCGGTGGAGTTTTCGTCCCGCGGTGGTGCCGACCCTCATCGCGGCAGTCGGTGTCATCGGCCTCGCGGGCCTGGGGACCTGGCAGCTCGGACGCCTCCGGGGGTTGGAGGCAAGCCGCGCACGCTACGCGTCGCGCCTTGCGGAGGCGCCGTTCGACGCGGCCGGTGCGGTGCCGGCCGATCCCGACCGACGCCGCGCGTGGGTGGAGGGCACCCCGGACTGGGACCGGCGGATGGTGCTCCTCAACCGCTTCCTCTGGTCGACGCCGGGTGTGAACTGGGTCGTTCCGGTGCGCACCGCGGTGGGTCGCACGGTCCTCGTCGACGTGGGGTGGGTGCCCGCCGACGAGCAGGACGCCGTGCTCGCGCGGGAGCGCGCCGTGCCGGCGCCGCGTCGCTACGAGGGGCTTGCCCGCGTGCCGGAGCGCGGGCGCGGCGTCGCCCGCATCGATGACGCAGGGTCCCGGTGGGCGTGGGTCGACGTCCCCGCGATGCGCGCCGCCGTCGGCGCGGACGGTCCTGATCTGGTACTGGTCGAGGGCGAGGGGTTGGGGGCCGACGAGGGGATCCGCGACCGCGCGCCACCGGTGGGAGGCTGGCGTCGGGCTCCACCGGAGCGGCCCCACGGCCAGTATGCCCTCACGTGGTTCTCGCTGGCCGTGACCCTGCTGGGCGTGTGGGCGTCCGCGTCGTTCCGACGCGAGGAAACGGCGTCCCCGCCTACATAGTCGTGCCCCTGAGCCCTTGCCTTCCGCTCGGGCTTGCGATAGCGCGAGCGGGGGAGGACCACGCGGTGGACGCGGTCGCGGGACAGGTCTCGACGCTCGACGCCCACGCGCCCGCGTCGGGCTCCGCGGACGTGCCGCGGTGGGTGCGCGCAGGCTTCACCGCGTTGGCGGTCGAGGTGTACGGGCTGCTGGCGTTCGGCGCCGCGGTGCGGGTCAACCGCGCCGGGCTCTCGTGCCCCGACTGGCCGCTGTGCTTCGGGGACCTCGTCCCGGCCATGGATCTCGCGATCTTCCTGGAGTGGGGACACCGTGCGCTGGCCGGTGCCGTGTCGGTGGTGTTCCTCGGCCTGTCCGCGGCCGTGCTGGCGTACCGGGGCTTCCGGTCCCGTGCCGGGCGCTGGGTGTTGGCGGCCGCGGGGGTCCTCGCGCTGCAGATCGTGCTGGGGGGCCTGACCGTGCTGCACCTGCTGGCGGACTGGACCGTCACGTCCCACCTGCTCGCGGGGAACGCGTTTCTGGCGACGGTGCTGTGCGTGCGCGCCGCGCTCGCCGAGGACGCCACGCCGCGGACCTCCACCCCCGTCGCCCGTCGGGCGGTGGGCGCGGTGGGGGGGATGTTGCTGGCGCAGGTGGCGCTCGGCGGTCTCGTGGCGAGCAACCACGCCGGCCTCGCGTGCGTCGACTGGCCCACGTGTTCCGGGGGGCTGTGGATCCCTGCGTGGGGCGGACCCGTGGGGCTGCAGGTCGTGCACCGGTTCGGGGCGTACATGCTGCTCGTCGTGGCGTGGACGTCCGCGTGGGCGGTGCGCCGTGAGGAGGCGCTCCGCGGGCCGGCGCGGCTCCTGGCGGGCCTGGTGACGTGCCAGGCGCTGCTGGGCATCGGCAACGTGCTGTTCCGTCTGCCCCAGGTGCTCGCGATCGGGCACTCCGCCATGGCCGGGCTCCTGACCGCGACGTGGACGACGCTGGCATGGCGGGCGTGGGCGGGCCGGGGGGCGTTGCGGGAGGTGGAACCCCCCGCCCCAGCATCCGGGAAGGGCGCATGAGCGTGGAGGCGCTGGCGGTGCCGGCCGGGCTTGTCGCACGGCTGCGGCTGTGGTTCGACATGACCCGGCCGCGTGTCCTGCTCCTCGTGCTGTTCACCGGGCTGCCCGTCCTCGGGATGACGCCGGGGGGCTGGCCGGGGCTCGGCAAGGCCGTCGCGGTGCTGTTCGGGACGGCGCTGGCGGGTGCGGCGTCGAGCACCCTCAACGCGTGGCTGGAGCGGGACACGGACGCCCGCATGGCGCGGACGCGCGCGCGCCCGCTGCCTGCGGCATCGGTGCTGCCGTCGCACGCGCTCGCGCTCGGACTGGGGCTCACGGTGGTGTCGACGCTCGTGCTCTGGCGGGTGGGCGGTGCGCTGGCGGCGATGGTCGGCCTGGCCACGGTGGTGTTCTACGTGCTGGTCTACACGGTGTGGCTCAAGCCGCGCACGCCGCAGAACATCGTGATCGGCGGCGCGGCGGGCGCCACGGCGCCGATGATCGCGGAGGCCGCGCTCACCGGGCGCGTCGGGCCGGTGTCCCTCATCCTGTTCCTGATCGTGTTCCTGTGGACCCCGCCGCACTTCTGGGCCATCGCCATCTTCCG
>JBDLRI010000062.1:0-5375 GCA_039800105.1 Pseudomonadota bacterium | reverse complement strand
GGAGCCGAAGAACGGACTTGAACCGTCGACCTGCTGATTACGAATCAGCTGCTCTACCAACTGAGCTACTTCGGCAACCGCGCCTCGCTTAACGGGACGTCCCGCACGCGTCAACGCTCGTCAACGACGCACCAGCACCGGACCGACGTCCTCTTCCTCCGCGACGGGTGCAGGCGGCTCCACGTGGCGACGCCGCGCCTCCAGCGCGTCCATGCCGTCCAGCACGTCGAGCGCGTGCGCCACGACCCGGATGGGCGCGAGCGAGGCGTGCTGACCTGCCCGACCGACCCCCTGGACCCCCGCCTCCGCGGCCGCCTCCACCCAGCGGCGCGCGCGCGCCAGGTGAGGCCCCACCGCGCGCGGGTGCCATCCCACGAACCGTTGCAGCACGGCGTCCTCCGGCGCAACCCGCACGCCGAGGCGACGAAAGCCCTCCACGACACGCGCCACGCGGTCGGCGTCGGTGCCACCGCCCTCCGCAGGCACCACCAGCTGCGCGGTGACGGTGCCCGCCCAGGCGTCCCGGCCGGGGAGCATCCCCGCGCGCACGAGCCGATAGAACGACGCGTCGCCGTCGAGCACATGCGTCAGGAACGGCAACCCGTCGCCCCCGACGAGCGTCACCTGAAAGGCATCCCAGCACTCCAGATGGCGCACCTCCGCGCCGATGGCCTCGCGCAGCGCCGGCATCCACGCCAACGCGCGCGCCGGCGGCACATCCACGAACACCCGCCCCTCGATGACCCCCTCCTCGGTGGTCACCCCGGACTGGCCGAGCTCCCGGACCCGCGCGCACACCCGCTCGACCGCGCCGCCTCCCGTCGCCGGGGCGCGGGCACGCCACGCCCCTCCCTCCCCGTGGATCCTCCGCGCCTCGCTCGCGCTCACCGCGCCGGGCTCCCCCAACCGCTTGCGCGCGTAGGGCGCGAAGACCCGCTCCATCATCGGCACGCCGACACGGCGCGCCACCCAGTCGGCGTAGGTCCGCGTCTCCCGGCCTCCGCCGACGAGCCGCGTCAGGCCGGCGTGCGCCCGGGCACGCGCCCACGCCGTCGTCACGTCATCCCAGCTCTCCGGCGACAGGGCGCCGAGCATGGCCCGTCTCGACAGCGGCTGGCCGTGGACGCGCCCTCCCAGCGCCAAGGCCGGCAACCCGGGCTCGAAGTCCACCCACGCGCCGAGGACCGCCTCGGCCCCCGCGACCTCCAGCGGCTCGTCGAGGCCCGTGCCCACCAAGGGCTCCAGCGCATCCGAAGAAGCGCAGAGCCCCTCCGGCCGCACGAGCGTCACCGGCGCACCGCGCGCGGCGAACGCCCGCGCCACCCACTCCGCCGAGGGCCCCGTGCCGACGACCACGCAGCGCTCCGCCATGACGGCCTCCCGACCCGGCCCCTAACGCACCGATCGCTCAGGGCGCGCCGTCACCCCCGTCCCGCCGCACGTAGACGGCCAGGACCGTATCCCCGTACGCACGCTCCCTCTCCCGCTCGAAGCCGGCGAGGTCCGGCCACGACGCACCGGCCCGAGCCTCCGCCACGAGAACGCGACGCGCCGACGGCGCCACGTGCCGGAGCCAGGCCGCGATGTCGTCGCGGTAGGGAGGGTCGAGGAACACGAAGTCGGCCTCCGGCAACACCGACCGCAGCGAATCGGCCGCGCGCACCGTGACCGGCAGGCCCAGCGTCTCCGCGTTGCGGCGCACCGCCGCGGCCGCCGCCCCGTCGCGCTCGTAGACCGTCACCGGAGAGGCACCGCGCGACGCCGCCTCCAACGCGACGAGCCCGCTGCCGCCACACGCATCCAGCATCGACCACCCCGACAGGTCCTGCCCCACGATGCTGAAGAGGGCCTCCCGAACACGACCCGAGGTCGGGCGCGCCGAGGCCGGCACGGGTGCGGGAAGGCCGCGCCCCCGGTGCGTCCCTCCCGTGATCCGGATCACGGCGAAGGCATCCTCCCGCGGGGCTGCGCCGCATCCTTCAGGGTCCACACGCACGCCCCCTCCTGGCAGGCGCAGGCGTCGAGCACCGAGAAGCAGGGAAGGATCTCGCAGGTGGTCATGACGGTCGGCGCGGTCGCGCGTGCCACGCAGACCTCCCCGGAGCAGCCCGTGGTCACGCAGTCCGCATCGGCGGCGCACTCCTTCGGGATCGTGGGGCCTTCCACCCGGTCGCGGCATCCGGCGTACAACTCCATCTTTCCACCGTGGGGCGGGGGGACATCCCCCCGCAACGCCCCCCGTTCCGGCACCATCGCCGCGGGCGCCGCCGCCGGCGCGGGTGCCGGAGTCCGACAGGCCGTGACGAGCACGAACGAAAGGATGAACGTGGACATGCAGGCCTCCCCCTGTGCCCTACCACACCTTCCAGCCACGCAGCCACCCGCCACGTCGGTTAGGGAGCCCTCGCACCTGGAGACTCCATGTTCGCAGCCTCGCTCCTTCTCCTCGTCGCCTGTGGCGGCGGAGAGCCCACGCCGGCACCCGCACCCGCGGCTGCGCCTGCCCCTGCGCCCGCCCCCGCGGCGTCGTACACGCCCGACCCCTACGCGGCCAAGGCCTACGAGGCCGCCAAGGCAGCGGGCGCCGACGCCGTGGCGGCCAATCCCAAGGCCGGCGACGCGGCCGCCATCGCGAAGGGCAAGGCCACGTACGCGGCGAAGTGCGCCGCCTGCCACGGCGCCACGGGCTACGGCGACGGTGTCGCGGGAGCCGCCCTGCCGCAGAAGCCCTCGAACTTCCACGACAAGGCCCGCTGGGATCACACGAACCACGGCGTGAAGGCCTGGATCCTGAAGAACGGGATCGCCGGAAGTGCCATGGCGGGGATCGTCCCCGACGAGAACGAGGCCAACGAGCTTCTCGCCTACATCGCCGCGGAGTTCGTGGGCAAGTAGCCCCGGCCCCGACAACGCCCACGCCGTCCCGGACCCCCTCCGGGACGGCGTTCGCGTAGCTGGAGGGCTTGTGGGGATGATGGGGCTGGGTTACTCCCTTGGCCTTCCCACGTCCGTTCAAGCCCCCGCTCGCCGGAGACTCCATGCGAACTGTACCGGGCGCCCTCCTCCTCGCCGCGCTGTTCGTCGCGCCCCTCGCGGGCTGCGCGACCCAGGCCGCCGAGGAAGGTGAGGCCGAAGACACCTTCACCACCGGCATCAAGGACCTGCTCCCCCCCGAGCTGGTCGCGAAGCTTCCCCCCGAGGCGGTGAAGGTGATCGACCCCAAGCTCTTCGACGCCCAGCTGGGAACGGTGCGGTCGCTGCGGGTCGCGGTGGGCAAGCCCGAGTCGGAACCGCTCGCCCAGCCCATCGCCTTCCCGCACGACACCCACGTGCAGAAGCTCGGCATGGACTGCCAGTACTGCCACTCCAGCGCGCGCAAGGGCATCCACGCCGGCGTCCCCAGCACCCAGCTGTGCATGGGCTGCCACGCTGCCGTGCCCTCCGACGGCCGCCCCGAGCTCGAGAAGCTCAAGGCGTACTGGAACGACGGCGCCGGCGAGCCGGTGCCGTGGGTGAAGGTCCACGACGTGCCGGACTTCGTCCATTTCAACCACAAGCCGCACGTGCGCGCGGGCGTGCAGTGCAGCGAATGCCACGGCCAGGTGCAGGAGATGGGGGTCGCCCAGCGCGTCTCGTCCCTGCAGATGGGCTGGTGTCTCGACTGCCACGCGCAGCACGACAGCATCGACACCAACTACGGCGACAAGGCGGAACTTCGGCGTGCGGAGCTGAAGGACTGCTACACGTGCCACAAGTAGACGGGAGCACGCCATGGCCACCATGAACCGCCGCGAGTTCCTTCGCAACGTCGGCATCGCCTCCGCGGCCGCCGGCGCGACCGCATGCGCGTACGACCCGAAGACGCCGGTCGAGAACGTGCTGCCCTACGTCAATCAGCCCGAGGACGCGATCCCCGGCGCGGCGACGTACTTCTCCACCCTGTGCAACGGCTGCGCGAACGCCTGCGGGCTCGTCGCGCGCGCCAAGGACGGCCGCGTGGTCATGGTCGAGGGCAACCCCGACCACCCGGACGGTCCGGGCCTCTGCACCCGCGGGCACTTCGACCTGCTCGCGACCTACAGCCCCGACCGCGCGGCGGGCCCGATGATCGCCGGTGCGGCCGCCGACTGGGACACCGCGCTCGGCAAGGTCGCGGAGGCCATCAAGGCCGCCCGCGCCGCGGGCAAGAAGGTCGCGTGGCTCGGCCAGTACCGCACCGGCAGCGTCGCACGGCTGCTGGACGAGTGGACCTCCGGCGGCGGCCTGGAGCGCGTGCACTGGGAGGCGCTCGGCGTCGAGAGCATCCTGAAGGCCACGCAGCAGGTCTTCGGCATCGCCGCGCACCCCAGCTACGAGCTGGCGGACGCGCAGGTCGTCGTCTCGTTCGGCCACGACTTCCTCGGCACCGCCTTCGACTCGATGCACCTCGCCAAGGGGTGGGCGAAGGCGAAGGATCCGGCGCACGGCGGCTTCGTCGCGCGCTTCGTCGCGATCGAGCCGCGCGTGAGCGCCACCTCGTCGCAGGCGGACAACCACTTCCGGCCCGTTCCGGGGACGGAGGTCGACGTCGCGCTCGCCCTCGCGAAGCTCGTCGCGGCCCGGAAGAACTACGCGGGTCCCGCCGCGGGCATCCTCGCCGGCGTGAACCCGGCCGAGGTGGCGCAGGCCAGCGGACTCCTCGACCGGCTCGAGGCCATCGCCGGCTGGATCGCCGACGCGCCGCGCTCGGTCGTGCTGCCGGGCGGAACCGCGAACGCGGGCACCGACGGCACCGCCCTGGCGGTCGCCACGCTGCTCCTCAACGAGGTCGCGGGCAACATCGGCACCACGGTGTCGCTGGCGCGCGCGCTCCGTCCGGGTCGCGTCCACGGCTACGCCGACGCCAAGGCCCTGCTCGAGGGCTGCCGGGCCGGCAAGGTCGGCGTGCTCTTCCTCGACGGCGCGGATCCCGCCTTCACGTTCCCCGGCGCCGACAAGGCCGCGGAGGCCCTGGCGGCCGTCGGCACGCTGGTCCACCTGGACAACGAGCCGAACGACTCGACCACGGAGAACGCCATCCTGCTCCCGCCGGGCACCGGACTGGAGACGTGGGGCGATGCGGAGATCGCCCGCGGCACGGTCGTACTCCAGCAGCCGGCCATGGTCCCGCTCAAGGACGTGCGCGCCGTCGGCGACGTACTCATCGCGCTGGGCCGGACGCTCGGGATCGTCCCGGTGCGCGCCGAGGCCGCGCCGGTCGAGACCGCGGAGACCTCCGCACCCGCCGCCGCGCCCGTGGAGGGCGAGGCGAAGCCCGAGGAGGCCGCTCCTGGCGCGACGGCCGAGGGCGCCGCCCCGGTCGAGGCACCCGCGGAGGCTGCTGCCGCCGTGGGCCT
>JBDLRI010000061.1:0-18948 GCA_039800105.1 Pseudomonadota bacterium | reverse complement strand
CGGCCTCAGCCCCCGCCCCAGGCGTCGCCGGGGTGGAGGCCGTCGCAGGCGGCACCTCGAAGACGGTCATCATGTACTTCGCCGGGGTCGACGCGGACGGGAGATGGATGGGCTGGCTGGTCCAGGGCAGCAGGTCGCCGCTCGTGGGCACGCCGAAGATGGGGTTGGTGCGATCCCCGCGCTGGACCTCGACGAGAGGGGTGCCGGTCATGCCGAGTGCCTCGGCGACCTTGTTCACGGCCGCGGAGTAGAGCGCACCGCCGCGGCGGGGGTCCACCAGGTAGTAGCCGCGCTCGTGGACAATGATGCGGGTGTAGTTCCCGTTGGTGGCCCAGGCGCGGAAGCGCTCGGGATTGAGCGCCCGCACGTCCGCGTCCTCGGGGCTGCGGCTCAGCCCCTCCCACAGGCGGTAGATCTCGCCGCCGCGTTCGTCCTCGCGGGCCTGGAAGCGCAGCTGCTCGCCGATCGCGCCGCCGGCACCCGGCGCGCGGAGCCCCGGTGGGATGGCGCCCGGGGAGGCCCACGCGCGGTACACCTTCTTGCCGTGGATGACCTGGTAGTAGCAGAGCAGGTCCTGCTGCTGCTCGAGCGGCAGTTCCACGATGCCGGTCAGCCCCGGTTCCTTCGCGAGGGTCCGGTAGTACTCCGGGACCTGGATGCGGTTCGCCTTGATGGGCGAGCGCCACTGTCGGCTGTCGGCGGCCCCCTCGTTCACGGCGCCGCGTCCCCAGCGGTAGAGCGGCTGCGCGATGGTGGCCACCACGACGATCGGGGCGATCCAGGCGCGCCACGACAGGCGGGCGATGCCGATGGCGAGCAGGGCCACGCTCGCGACGACGACGTAGGAACCGAGCCGGTAGGGCGCGAACATGCGGCTCATGCCCGGCACGAACTGGAACATGAGCGTGTACGGCAGGCGCACGACGTAGTCGCCCACGCGCACCACGTCGCGGGCGTCGGTGTCCCCCCAGCGGAGGAACGGCCCGAGGGTGCCGACGTAGAAGAAGACCCACACGGCGAGCCACATCCACGAGCGCCGCCGCACGAAGGCCGGCAGCACGCCCAGCACGAGCACGGCGAGCGGAAGGCTCTCGTCCACCGCCGGATCGAACAGGTAGCTGGCGCTCCAGGACGAGCCGATGGTGCGGTGGATGCTCGCGAGGATGTTCTCCGAGTAGCTCTGCGGACGCAGCGGCGCGTGGATGACCGTGTCGAACGGCGGGTAGGGCAGGAAGAACGTCAGCTCCGGGAGCGCCTCGCGGGTGCCGACCTGCGCGCCGCCCTCGGCGCACGCGTAGGGGAGGATGAACGGCCCCGCGACGAGGAGCAGGCCGACCCCCAGGCCCACCGACGTGCGGAACATGCCCCGCAGCGCCAACCGCCGCCGCTCCACGACGAGGTGCAGCACGTACCAAAGCACCGAGAACATCGCGGAGAACAGGCCGTAGAACCAGTAGAACGCGCCGGTCAGACCCAGGACGGCGCCCGCGAGCATGCCGCTGTAGAGCGTGCGGCGACGCAGGGCCCGATCCAGCACCGCCGGGTAGAGAAGCACCCACCACAGCAGCGCCTGCCGCAGGCCGCTTGCCTGGATCTCCAGCAGGGTGATCGGGTTCACGACCGCCACCACGCTGGCGGCGATGGCCGCGCTCACGCTCCCGGAGGCGTAGCGGGCGAGCGCATAGCCCGCGATGCCGTTGCCGACGAGCACGAGCAGGATCTTCAGGTTGTAGCTCGCCGGGAACCCCTGCCACGTCTCCAGCGGCAGGTTGAAGACCAGCACGTCCAGGATGTTGCCGGTCTCCGGGTACCGCCCGAGGCTGACGAACTCCCGCCAGGCGTCCAAGGCGCCGAGATCCGCGGCCGCGAGCGCGCGCACCTCGCGGAAGTGCCAGTCGTAGCGCCAGAGCCAGCCGCCCAGCTCGCCACCCCCGAGCACGATCTGGTCGACCATCGTCACCATCGGCCACGTGATGGCCGCAGCGCCGGCGAGGGCGACCAGTACGGCCGCCAGCAGCCCGAGCGCGTCCCTGCGGAAGCCCTCGGTCACGGGGTCTCCAGGCGCCAGATGCGGCGACCGTCCGGGGTCGCCACGGTCTCGGGTCCCAGCGCGTGCCGGAGGATCGCGAGCGACAGTGCCCGCCGATCGGCGGGGTACAGCGACTCGTGCATCACGACGTAGCGCGCGCCCAGCGCGCCGAGGGCGCGGCCAGACGCGACCAGGTCGAGGGTGGGAAGCACGGGGGGGAGCGTATCGACGCGGCTGCCCTCGGCCACGAGCAGGGCCTGCACGAGCGGCGCGCGCGCGAGGACGGGCGGAAGCGGCTCGTTGAGCAGGTAGGGGCTGGGGCGTCCATGGGCGGTCTGCCAGTAGAGGTATACCGCGCGCTCGAGGTTGGGCACGGTGACCGGCAGATCGATGACCCCGCCCGGCACCGGATCCGCGACGAGGGCCTGCACGTAGTCCGGCATGCGCGCGTCGGAACGCGCGAGCGGCCAGGGGGCCGGCGACGCGGCCAGGTTCTCGCCCACCGCGAGCGCCGCCACGAGTGCTTGCGCCCAGGCGGGCAGCCGCAGCGCCGCGAAGCTCGCCAGCGTGGCGAGGCCCAACGTCGCCGGCATCACGAAGCGGAACGGATGGGAGATGCGCTGGAACGGCGGGAAGGCCTCGAAGAGGGCCAGGAACGGCAGCGGCACGCGCCGATCGGCCAGCAGCACGTACTCGCCCCCCACGTAGAGGAACGGCCCCAGCATGAGGACCCAGAACCCGAGGAACCAGGCCAGCCAGGGCAGGCGATCCCGCCAGCGCGGCATCGTCCAGAGGCCAGCGACGGCGCCCACCAGCACCGTCCAGCCCAGGTAGGTCACGATCAGCAGGTGCTCGCCGTGGAGCGCGAGGAGGTCGGGGCTGTAGACCCTGCCCGGCCGGACGCTGCCCACGACGTCCGTCATGTTGTGCGCCACGAGCGAGCGCCAGACGAACTCGGGGTCGCGGCGCACGAGCGCGTCCGGGCCCTCCAGGGAGGACGCGAAGGTCGCGAGCGCCGGTGCTGCCACCACGAACCCCACCGCCGCCGCGAGCGCGAGCGCCCCGGGCAGCCGCCGCCAGTCGATGCGCGCGCGTCGGGTGAGCGCCCAGGCCAGCAGCACCGCACCGGCCGCGAGCGTCCCGAACAGCCCGTAGTACGCGTTCGCCGCGAGCCCGATACCGCCCGCCACGCCGGCCAGCACGGCGTTGCGCGCCGTCGGACGCGCGTAGAGGCGCATGGCCGCGAGCGTCGTGATCGGGAGCGTGCCGGCGTAGAGGGTCTCCGTGATCCCGTTGTGCACCTGCGCGACCAGGTGCGGCGCGCTCATCCACGCCGCGCCGGCCGCGAGCGCCGCGCCCTCCAGGCCCGGCTGCGGCCCGCGAAGGTCGAGGAGCACGTGGCGCACCAGCGCCCAGGCGCCGAGGCCTGCCGTCCACACGGACACCCACACCACGACGTTGTACGCGAGGACGGGCCCGCCGGCCCACTGGAGCGGCAGGGACGCCACGGCGCCGAAGGTGTCGATGAAGTAGAGCCGCTGCGCGTCGGGCCAGCTCATCAGGTCGGTGACGAGCGGCAGGCGCCCCTGCGACAGCTCCGAGGCGACCCACGCGTAGCCCCACAGGTGGTTCCACACGTCGTTGCCGGGATGGCCGACGGGCGTGTGCACCGGGTCGAGCGCCATGGGCCAGGTGACGAGGACGGCGAGGGCGGCCGTCCACGCTGCGGCATGGGCGAGGGGGTGTCGGCGCATCGCGGGCAAGCGTAGCCGGCTGCCGTGGAACAGTCGCGCTATGCTTGCGCGACGACGATGCCCGCGCTGCTGTACCTCCTCCTCGCCTGCGCCCCCGCGCCGTTGCCGCTCCCCTCGGAGAGCGGCGCGGCCGCCGTCGACCGCGCGGCGGAGCCCGCCCTGTACCGGGCGCTGTACGACTACGCATTCCTCCCGGAGACGCAGGACGCGGAGCAGCGGGTGCGTCTCCTGATCTGGCTTCGTCACCTCGGCTTCAACCGCTACCAGCTCGGGTTGCTGCAGCAGCTCCACGCGCGGGTGGCGCGCGAACGTGCGGCGCTCGAGCAGGCGCAGGAAGCCGCCGTGGCGGCGCATGAACCTGAGGTTCGCGCCGTCTACGATCGGCTCTGGGAGGGACTCTCCCAAGGGGTCTCGGAGGCCGACCTGGAGCGCCTCGCCGGCGGTCTCGACGTCGCGCGCGCACGGGAGGCGGACCTGCTCCAGCTGCGCGCCCAGTCCGTACGCGCCATCCTCGACGCCATCGAGCCGTTCGGAAAGACGCTCACCCCGCGCCAGGAGGCGCTCGTCTCCGACGCCACCTTCGCGCTGCGCCACCGCCTCGATCCCTACGCCAACCCCGGGGACTTCAGGGCCCTCGTGGGCACGGTGTCGGCGGTGGGCGTGTTCGGGTCGCTGACCCGACCCATGTTCGATCCCAACGAGGACTTCCTCGACATCGGCGGCCTGTGGTCCCGTGACGCCGGCCGGACCGAGCAGGCGCGCTTTCCCGACGTCCAGCGGGAGGTGGTGCTCTACATGGTGCTGCTCGAGCCGATGCTGCCCGTCGCCCTCGATGCGGCGCTCGCCCTGCGCGCCGCGGACGAGGCCGCGGCACCGCCGGCCCAGGCGGCCGCAGCGGGGGTGCCCGGCGCGGACGGGGCGGCCGGAGCCGTCGCTCCCGGCGCCGCGGCACCCGGAATCCCCGAGGAGCCGGCGCCGGGCATCCCCGACGCGCCGGAGCCGGTCGCCCCGGAGCCACCGCCACCCGCCCCCCCCGAATCCCCCTGACGGAGCGCCCCATGATCCCGTCGATGCTGCTGCTCGCCGCCTGCGTCCCGCTCGGCCCCGACTTCCCCGCGCGCGAGGACTTCCCGATCCGCGAGGCGGACACGCCCTCCGAGGTGCCCGCGGACGCCTCGTCGCTGCGGGTCATGGCCTGGAACGTGAAGTACGCCGCGCTGCGCATCGACTTCTGGTTCGACACCTACGGCGACACCGTGGGGATGGACGAGGCCACCGTCCTCTCGAACCTCGAGGCCATCCGCAGCCACATCCGCACCTTCCAGCCCGACATCCTGATGACCAGCGAGATCGAGGTCGGCAGCAAGCGCTCCGCCTACGTCGACATGGTCGAGAACCTCCTCCAGGATCCCGAGCTCGGCTTCAACTACGCGGCCTTCACACCCAACTGGGACGTCGGATACGTGCCCGACCACGGCCTCGGGCGCGTGGAGATGGGCAACGCGGTGTTCTCGCGGTGGCCGATCACCCGCAACGAGCGCGTGGACCTCGGCCCGATCACCGAGCAGGACGCGCTGACCAAGTACTTCTACCTCGACCGGTGCATGCAGCGCGTGCACGTCGACGGGCCCGCCGGCGAGCTGGTGGTGCTCAACAACCACCCCGACGCCTACAGCACCGACGACACGAAGACGCGGCAGCTCGCGCAGATCTTCGAGGAGGCCGCGGCCGTCGAGGGCGACGTCGTCGTCGGAGGGGATCTGAACGCCATCCCGCCCGGCAGCCTGCGGGACGCCGGCTTCGCGGACGACCCCGAGGAGTCCGACAACCGCGGCACCTCCCTCGTCGACTACGTCGGGGAGGGCGACATCCTCCAGCCCTGGTTCGACCGCTGGGAGGAGGCGCTCGAGGAGGACCACGGCGACGGCCGCCTCAGCTTCGCGGACTACCGTGCCGCGTCGAGCGAGGACGTGCAGTCCGAATGGTACAGCCACTCCATCCGCAAGGACGTGCGCTGGACGCGGCGGCTGGACTACCTCTTCAGCACGCTGCCGTGGGAGCGCGGCTGGATCGTGGCGGATCCCGACGACGGGCCGGAGGGGCCGCAGGTGCCCATCCCCGACCCCATGACCCTCTCCGATCATGCCGCCGTCTACGGCGTCCTGGAGCTCCCATGACCGCCGCGCTGCTGCTCACCCTCGCGGCGTCCCCGGCCCGTGCCGAGGACCTCGCGCCGGCCGGCGGCGCCTTCACCGGCGCCGGCACGCCGTGGACGATCGGCGCAGGCAACGGGGCGGTCGGCCTGTTCCGGCCGCTCACCGTCGGCCTCGGCGCACAGGACGAGGTGACCGTCGGCACCACGCTCGGCGTCGGCCTGCTCGCGCCGCGCGTGGAGTGGAAGCACGCGCTCGCGGCGCATCCCTCGGGCGTCGACGGACTCGCCGTCACCGCGGAGCTCGGTGTGCCCACGTGGGGCATGCGCCAGTTCCAGACCGGCTTCCTGCAGCCCATCCGCGCCGATCAGACCGTGCCGGTCGCGCTCGTCGCGGGCGGGAGCGTGATCGGCGGCTGGCGCGCCGCCCACCACGCCGTGAGCGCGGGGCTTCGCGGCCGCGTGGGCCTCGCCGGAGACGGCGACGTGACCGCCCAGGACCTCGTGTGGCTCGACCCCGCCATCGCGCCGGTCACCGAGGGCTGGAGCCTCCAGCCGTGGGTGCGCGCCGACTGGGTCCCGACGCCCGCGTGGCACCTCGGCGCCCAGGTGCGCGCGGAGGTCGCCGGCGGGTTGGAGCTGCAGGCGCGCACAAGCGTGGAGCGGTCGATCGGCACGCACGTCGTCGTGGGCCTCGGCGGCGCGGCGGCGGTGGCGCGGGAGCCGTGGGGCTGGAACGTGCCGCTCGTCGTACCCTTGCAGCTGCTCCCGACCCTCGACGTCCAGGCGCGCTGGTAATTCCTCTCCTGGGGCGGGGGCCTCCGGCCGGCCCCTCGTGGCACTAGCGACGCCCGCGGCCCCCCTTCGGCGGACCCGCGGTTCGGCCCGCGGGCGCGTTCCGGCCCGCCCCGCGACGCGGGGCCGCGGGGCCGCGGGGCCGCGGGGCCGCCTCCTGCGCGGGCTTCGCCGCAGGCTTGCCCCCCCCGTTCGGACTGGGCTTCCCGGCCGGCTTGGCAGCCTTCGGGCCGCGCGGACGGTCCTTGCGGCGCTCGGCCGCGGCCGCCTGCAGGTCCCGCCGGCGGGGCGCGCGCGGGGCCTCGCCGGTGTCCATGGCCCCGCCCTTCGCGAGGCGCTCGACCTCCCGGAGGATGCCCTCGTCGTGCGGCGTGACGAGGTTCACCACGCGCCCGGTGCGGGTGCCTTCCGCGCTCGCGCGCCCCACGCGGCCGATCCGGTGGAGGTACTCGCTCGGGCGCTCCGGGAGCTCGTAGTTCACCACGAAGGCGAGGTCCTCCACGTGCAGGCCGCGGCCGCCGAGCTCGGTCGTCACGAGCACGCGGCCCTCGCCGCGCCGGAAGGAGGCCATCGCCGCCCGGCGCTCCGGCGGGGTCCGCCCGCCGTGGATGACCCGCACGTCGTGGCCGCGCTCGACGAGCAGCGCGCCCACGGCCTCCGCGGTCTCCCGGCGGTTGCAGAACACGATGCCGCGCTCGGTCGGCCCGGCCGCCACGAGCACGTCGTGGACGGTGTCGGCGCGCTCCTCGGCCCGCACCTTCAAGTTGCGCACGCCGATGGTCGGCGGCGCGGTGTGGGCGTCCTTCGCGAGCAGCAGCACCGGCTTGTCCTGCCGCGCGAGGATCCACGCGCGCACCGGCTCCGGAAGGGTCGCGGAGAACCAGGCGACCTGCGCAGTCGCGGGCAGGCGACGGAGCAGCTCCTCCACCTCCTCGCGCTGTCCGGGCGCCAGCAGCGTGTCTCCCTCGTCGGCCACGAACACCCGCACGTCATCGAGGCGCACGCGCCCCGCGCGCACGAGCGCGGCCAGGCGCGGCGGATTCGCCACCAGCACGTCGGCACCTTCCGAGAGCTGGCGACCCACGACCCGCTCCGCCATCCCGCCGGCCACCCCGCGCACCCGCAGGCGCACCGGGTGGGCCACGGCCTTCAGGGCCCGCACGGTCTGGTCGACCAACTCGCGGGTTCCGGTCAACACGATGGCGCGCGGGGCGCCGGGGGCTGCCGGGCTGCCTTCGGCGTCCTCGGCCGCACGGAGCCGCTGCAGGAGCGGCAGCGCGTAGGCCAGGGTCTTGCCGGAGCCGGTGCGGGCGACCGCGATGACGTTGGCCCCGCCAAGCAGCGCGGGGACGGCCACGCGCTGCACGGGGGTCGGTTCACGAAGTCCCATCGCCGCGAGCGGCTCGCAGAGGATGGGCAGGAGGCCGAGGGATGGAAAAGCCATCTTTTCCGCTATCCCGCTCGTGCTGACATCCGCGGGGGTCGATGGTATGGTCGACGGTGCGCGGGGTGTCGCAGCGGCACCATCCCCCACCCCCCACCCCGGTGTCGCTCCGCCCCGCGCTTTTCTACACGAGCTCGCGCCGGCCCTCGATGGCCCGCGCCAGCGACACGCGATCCGCGTACTCGATCTCCGTCCCCACGCTGATGCCGTGCGCCAGCCGCGTGACCCGCACGCCCAGGGGGCGCAGCACCCGCGCCAGGTATAGGGCCGTGGCGTCCCCCTCCACGTCGGGGTCGGTCGCCACGATGACCTCCTGCGTGCCGGGCTGGGCGGCGCGCACGAGCAGCTCCTGGACCCGGAGGTCGGCCGGCCCGATCCCCTCCAGCGGGGAGAGGGCACCGTGGAGCACGTGGTAGACGCCGCGGAAGGCACCGGCCGCGTCCAGCGCCTGGACATCCTGCGGGCGTTCCACGACGCAGATCGTCGCGGCATCCCGCGCGGGGTCCTCGCAGCGCCGGCAACGCGGCACGGTGCACAGGTCGCGGCAGAGCGCGCATTCGTGCACCTCGGCGCGCAGCGCGCGCACGGCGTCGGAGATGCCGGCGGCCACCTCGGGCGGCTGGCGCAGGAGCCAGTAGGCGTAGCGGGTGGCGGTCTTCTCGCCGACGCCGGGAAGGCGGGCCAGATGCGCGACGGCGCGTCGGAACGAGTCCATCAGCCTTCGCCCTCCTCGGGTTCAGGGACGAACGCGGCGTCGAGGCCCAGCGGCTCCACCTCCTCGAGGGTGCCCCCGAAGGCGCGCACGACGCGTCCGAGGGCGGTGGACCCGGCGGCGTCGGCCTTCGCGCGCTCGGCGATGCGGGCGGTGGCGTCGCTGCGGGCCTCGCGGCCCGTGCGGCCCAGATCCCCGACGCGAATCTCGACGTTCCGGAAACCCGCGAGGTGCGCGGCGAAGTCGGCGTCGCGGACCAGCTCGCGCGCCCGGGAGGCCTCCCGGTCGGTGCGTGCGGCGAGCACGAGCAGGCCGTCCTCGTAGCGAAGAAACGCCGTGGTCTCGCGGACGATCGTGCGGGACGCAGGCTTCAGTCCGGCCACCGCCTGCAGCCAGGCCTGCGCGGGCGGCGCGGGCGGCGCGGGCGGCGGCTCGACCGGCGGCGCCACGGGTGGCTCCGCGGGGACGGGGACCGCCGCGGGAGCGGAATCCGGGCGTGGCGTCACCGCGGTGCGCGTCGCTCGAGTCGCAGGCCCGGAGGCGGGCCGGGGGGGCGTTGCGGGGGGGCGTGGCCCCCCCGCCCCAGGAGAGGTCGGCAGGGACGCGCGCGACTCCACCGGGAGCGGGGGAGCCGCTACCTCTCGCCCTCCGGGTCGTCGGCGCCTTCGCGGGCGCGGGCGCGGTGCGGCGGCGGCTGCACGCCCCCGGCCGTGAGGCGGCGCTCGAGCTGCACCAGACGGTCTACGAGCGGCGCGACGGGCTGCGCGGGGCGCAGGCTCACGAGGCGCGCCACCGCCATCTCCAGCACGTAGCGGGGGTGCGTGCTGCGGGCGACCTGGTCGTGCACCTCGAGCATCACGTGGAAGGCGCGTGCGAGCAGCTCGGGCGCGAGATCGCGCGTGATGCCCGCAAGGCGCTCCCGCTCCTCGTCGGGCACGTCCAGGTGACGGTGGGCCTGCGGGCTGAGCCGCACCAGCGCGGCGTTGCGCAGCAGTTCGAGGATCTCGCCGGTGAACTGGGACAGCTCGTGCCCGGAGTCGAAGACGGTCGCGATGGCGTCGAGGCAGCGGTCCGGCTCGGCGCGCAGCACACCCTCGAGCATGACGTAGAGCGTGCCGCGATCGACCATGCCGAGGATGTCGGCGACGGTGGCCTCGTCGGGATCGGCGCCGCCGAAGGCGAGCACCTGGTCGAGCAGGCTCTGCGCGTCGCGCATGGACCCTTCGCCGGCGCGGGCCACCATGCGCAGGGCGCTCTCGGAGATGCGCACGCCCTCGGCGTCGCAGATGGCGCGCAGGCGGGCGGCCACCACGCCCACCGGGATGCGCTTGAAGTCGAAGCGCTGCACCCGCGAGAGGATGGTGTCCGGGATCTTGTTGACCTCCGTCGTGGCGAAGATGAACTTCGCGTGCGGCGGCGGCTCCTCCAGCGTCTTCAGGAGGGCGTTGAAGGCGCCCTTGGAGAGCATGTGCACCTCGTCCACGATGTAGACGCGGAAGCGGGAGGTGCTCGGGAGGTAGCGGACGCCGTCGCGCAGGTCGCGCACGTCGTCGACGCTGTTGTTGCTCGCGCCGTCGATCTCGACCACGTCGGGGCTGGTCCCGGCGAGGATGTCGCGGCACGGCCCGCACGTGCCGCACGGGGCCGCGGTGGGCCCCGCCGCGCAGTTCAATGCGCGCGCGAGCGCCCGCGCGGCGGTGGTCTTTCCGACCCCGCGCGCCCCGGTGAACAGGAACGCATGGTGGATGCGGCCGCTCGCCAGGGCGTTGCGCAGCGTGCGCGTGACGTGACCCTGTCCGACCATGTCCTCGAGGGTCTGCGGCCGCCATTTCCGGGCGATGGCGACGTAGGCCGTCTCGGCGGGGGTCGCGGACTCAGGCACGTGCGCTCCGGGGACGGCGTGCGGGGGAGACGGCCGGGCGCCCCCATGCCCCGCTGCGATCGACACCGTTGCTTCCTTTCGGACCTGGCGGGTTCACGACGCAGCGACCATGGGACCCGGCCGTCACCGCCGCATGCCGAGGATGTTGGAATGGCGGAGAGGGCGGGATTCGAACCCGCGGTACCTTTCGATACACACGATTTCCAGTCGTGCACCTTCGACCACTCGGTCACCTCTCCAAAATGGCGGAGAGGGTGGGATTCGAACCCACGGTGAGCGCAAACCCACAGTAGATTTCGAGTCTACCGCCTTCGACCACTCGGCCACCTCTCCGCAAACGTCGGCTCATCCGCTCCGCCGGCGCCGCGCCCGGAAGAAGGCGCGCAGCTGCTCGGCTGCTTCCTCCTCGCACACGCCCGGGGTCACCGCGAAGCGGTGGTTCAGGCCCGGGTGGGCGGACAGGTCGGCGAGCGTGCCCAGGAAGCCGCCCTTGGGATCCCGGGCCGCGTACACGCAGCGCGCGATCCGGGAGAGGACCATCGCACCCGCGCACATCGGGCAGGGTTCCAGGGTGACGTAGACCGTGGCCCCGTCGAGGCGCCAGTCCGCGCGAAGGCGGGCCGCGTCACGCAGGGCGTGGATCTCGGCGTGTCCGCACGGATCGTGCTGCGCCTCGCGGGTGTTGATCCCGCGGGCCACACACGTGCCGTCCACGACCACCAGCGCACCCACCGGGACTTCGCCGGACTCCGCGGCCGTGGCGGCGAGGCGGAGGGCCTCGCGCATCCAGGACACGTCGTCGGGGTTCGTCGACATGGAGGAAACCGGATGAAGAAGTCAAAGACCGAAGGGCGACCGTCGCGCCCGACGCCGGGGACTATTCGCCGACCCGCGGCACGTCAACCTCGCGGGCGTGCACGACGTCGCCGCCGGAGCGTTAGGCACCCCCCGATGTCGAGGTCCGTGCCGCCGCGCTCCGTGCCCGAGGGCCTGCGGGCCGTCCTGCGCGCGCGCATCGCGGCGTGCCTGGCCCCGGCGCGTCCGGACGACCTGCGCGCCGACAGCGAGGCCGTGCGCGCACGCCTGCGGGACGCGCGGCTCCGCCTCGACCGCCTCGCGGCGCGCGCCCACGTGGGCCCACCCCACCCCGACATGACGATGCACGCCCTCCTCACGGCGTGGCCCGAAGCCCGCGCGGTGCTCGCACGGCGGGGACTCCCGGCATGCGACGCCTGCGCGGTCGGCGCGGAGGAAACGCTCGCCGAGGCGGCCGCGCTCGAAGGTTTCGACCTCCCGGGCGTCCTGACCGACATACGCTCCCTGTCCTGACCCCCACACCGGGAACTTCATGCACGCCCTGCTCCTGCTCTGCTCCCTCGCGCTCACCGTGCCCGCGACCGCGCTCGCCGCACCCGCCAAGGCGACGAAGACCGCGCGCGCCGGCGTGGCCTGGCCCACGCCGATCACGCTCACCGCCGCGGACGGCGTGCGGCTCTCGGCGAACTGGGGCGCGCCCGCGCGTGCCGAGAACGCGGTGGTGTTCCTGCACGGGCAGGGCGGCACCGGCGTGGAATGGGCCCCGCTCGCGAACCGGGCCTACAACCAGGGATGGATGGTGGCCACGGTCGACCTGCGCGGGCACGGCGGCAGCACGCTGGACCACCCGCTGGGCGCGGAGGACTGGAAGGCGATGGTGCAGGACGTGCGCGCCGCGGTCGCCCACGTCCGGGCACGGGGCGCGCGCCAGGTGGCGCTGGTCGGCGGGGAGGTCGGGGCCAACCTCGCCATCGAGGTCGCCGCCGAGGACCGCGAGATCGCGGCGGTCGCTGCGCTCTCCGCGGGCGTGAACATCAAGGGCCTGCTCGCGACGGACGCCGTGATGCGCTACGACGCGCGCCCGCTGCTGCTGGTCGTCAGCTCCTCCGACGCCTACGGCCTTGGCTCCGCCCAGAAACTCCTCGCCGCGGCGCGGGGCGCGAAGCGGCTGGAGACGGTGGACGTGGACGGCCGCGGCACCCGCCTGCTCGGACGCAACCCGAGCCTGGAGAGCACCATCCTCGGCACGCTCCAGGCCGCCTGGACGAAGGCCACGAACGTCCCGCAGGACACGCAGCTCGACCTCGCGCCGACCCGGGCGGTGGAGGCGGGGTCCGCCGTGGACGTGCAGGCCGGAAAGACGCCGATGGGCCCGTTGTCCGATGGCCCGGCACCGCCCCCGCCGATGAACCCGAACGAGCTCTGAACGCCTCAGCGCTGCGAGATCGCGATGGACAGGGTCACGTCCCCGCCCGGCGTGGACGGGCCCGGGACCGGCTGGCCCTCCACGATGTCCCCGAACCGCGCCAGCCGCTCCTGCAACAGCGGGACGTTGTAGGACGGCACGGACAGGCGCACCGTGCGCGTCTCCCCCGACTCCATCGGGTACGGCGCCAGCCGCTTGCCGCGGCCGTCCACGAGGGCCCCGCCGAGCTCTCCGGCGATCGCCGCGATCTCGCGCAGGACCGTCTCCTGGCCCGTGTGCAGCGCGAGGTGACTCGCCGGCGCCGGAGGCGCGGCCGACGAGTCGTCCCCCTCCCACGCCGCCCCGATGGGGTCGCGCGGATCCCCGGGCGGACCCGCCACGCGAGGGGCCCCGGTTCGCCCGACACCCGCGGGCCGGGCCTTCCGCTGGCCGAGATGCGGCGCGGTCCCGGGGGGTCGTCCGTTCCATGGGTCTGGGGCGGAGGGGGGCTCGCCCCCCTCCGCAACGCCTCCCCCGACGTCCCCTTGCGGCGCGACCGGCGCGGGCGCGGGCGACGGCACGGCCTCGACCTGCCCGTCCGACACGCGGGACATGGCCACCGCACCCAGCATCAGGCAGCCCGCCGCCGCAGCGGCGAGACGCCCACGGGACAGGCGGCGTGGGGGCGGAAGGGTCTCCAGGCGCGCGACGATCTCGGCGGCGAGCGTGCGTGGAGCGCCCCCCGGGATGGCCTCCCGAAGCTCGGCCGTGCGCGCGGCGAGGGCCTCCACGAGCGCCGTGAGTCCCGGATCCGCCTCGATGGCGTCCCGCACGCGCCGGGCCTCGTCCACGGAGAGTTCCTCGTCGCGCCAGGCCACGAGGCGGTTGCGCGCGAAGGCCGGGTCCATCACGGGGACACCCCCCCGGCGAGCTGCGACCACGCGCGCTGAAGACGGCTGCGCACGGTGTCCCGGTCGAGATCCAGCGCCTCGCCGAGCGCCGCATAGCTCCGACCGGTGGCGAGCTGGAGCGCCACGATCTCGCGCGCCTCGGGAGCGAGGGCGCGGAGCAGAGGCGCAGCCCCGTGGCCGCGCGCCGCCGACGCGACGGCGCGGAGCACGGCGACGTCGAACGGCACGCCGTCGGGCGTCGACCACGCCCGCGCGAACCCCTCGCGCACGCAGGCCGCGGCGCTCGTGGGGTCGCCGGTCAGCAGGTGCGCGAACCGGTACGCGGCGTCCACCTCACGGTCCACGAGCGAGGCCCGCGCGATGGGATCCCCGGCACGCGCGGCCATGAGCAGCTCCGCGACGGCGGGGTCGTTCACCCCTCGTCCTCCAGGCGCCGCGCGGCCAGCCGCACCCGCGCGCCCGTGCGCACGGACTCCTCGATCTGCGCGCGGCCTCCCGCGCGACCGGGAAGCACGGCGTGCCGCAGGCGCGCGCCCTGGAAGGTCACGTCCACGACGTTGGCGTAGTCCAGGTCGGCGCCCTCGAGGTCCGCACCGTCGAAGCAGGCCTCCTGCAGGTCGGCCCCGAAGAACACGGCGCCGCGCAGCGTGGCCCCGCGGAAGCTGCAGCGCCGAAGGTCGGCGTCCCCGAACTTGGCGCGCGACAGATCCAGCCCGTCGAAGCTGGTCCCGCGCAGATCACAGCCCCGGAGGTCGAGCTCCATCGGACGCTCGCCGCGGCGCAGCTGTTCGACCAGCTGCCGGCCGAGCGTGGAGCGGGGGGTTTCAACCGACGCGGAGGACTTGGTCGCCATGCGGGGATCCGTGGGAAGACGGCGCGGCGAGGTGCTCCACCAGGGCCGCGGCGACGTCGACGCCGTGCAGGAGGGAGGTGTAATGCGCGCCTCCCGGGTTGAGGGTGTTGACCTCGACCACGCGCCCCCCGATCACGTCGATCCCGGCGAGCCACACGCCGGCGCGCCGCAGGTGGGGCCCGAGGGTCGCCGCGATGCGCGCGTCGTCCTCGTCGAGGGTGGTGGGGTGCGGCTGGCCGCCGACCTTGAGGTTGTGTCGCAGCTCGCCCGGCGCACGGATGCGGAGGTATCCGCCGATCACGCGGCCATCCAGCCACAGCAGGCGCTTCTCGCCCTGCGCGGCCTCGGGCAGCCATGCCTGGGCCACCGCGTGGACGCCGTGGGACTCGATGCGCGCGAGGGCGTCGCCCAGCGCGCGCGGGCTGGCCCGCCGCACGAAGCTCACGTCGCGGCCGCCGCAGCCGCGGGCGGGCTTCACGACCACGCCGCCGCGCTGCCCGTCCGCGAACCGCGCCAGCGTGGGGAGCGCGCGCGTGACCACGGTCTCCGGCCGCGGGACGTCCGCGAGCGTCGCGAGCCACGCCTTGTTCGCGGTGCGCAGGATCGCCGCGGGGGGGTTCAGCACACGCACCCCCGCGTCCTCCGCCACCATCGCGAGGGCGAGCAGGTTCGCGTCGAGGGGGTTGGCGCGGAGCAGCAGCACGTCGAGATCGTCGAGCTGCACGGTCCGGCGCGGCAGATCCCCGTTCACCAGCCCGGCGACGAGCGCTTCGCGCGTCGGTGCGGCGCCGGGCTGCAGCGCGGACGCGACGCCGATCAAACGCCCCCGGGAGTCGATCTCCAGGTCCGCGGCCGCGAAGACCCGCACGGCGTGTCCGGCCGCGACGGCGGCGTGCGCCAGGTGCACCGTCGTGTGGGTCGGGGCCGCGTTGCGCGGGTTGGAGAGGACGATGCCGATGCGCACGGCCCCATGGCTATTCGCGCGCAGGCGGGGTGGCTATGTCCCGACGCCCGCCCCGCGGCGGATCTCCACGACGGCGCGCGCGCCGGGACCCGGCACGTCCATCTTCTCCACGCGCACCTTGACCCACGGCACCGCGAGACGCGTCAGCAGCGCGTCCGCGACCCGCTCGGCCACCGTCTCCACGAGCCGGATGTGTCCCTGCGCGAGCACGCCCCGCACCACCTCGGCGGCGGCGGCGTAGTCCGGCGTGTCGGCCAGCGCGTCGCGGGCGGCCGCACGGGCCGTGTCGACCGGAAACGCGAGGCCGAAACGCAGCGACTGCACGCGCGTGGTCTCCCAGTCGTACGCGCCGATGCGGGCCGGGAGCACGAGGTCCTCGACCCGGAGCACGTCCTCGGCAACCGGGGAACCGGGCCACGGCGCGTGGTCCCCGGCGCGAAGGAAGGCCTCCGCGGCCTTGGCGGCGGTGCTGCCGTGGCCGAGCGCCGTCGGGATCGTGGGGGCCTCGGGACAGCAGACGTCGCCGGCCGCGAACACGCCGCGCCGCGAGGTGCGCTGCAGTCGGTCGACGATCACGCTGCCGTCGGGGTGGCGGGCGACCCCGAGCCCCTCGGAATCCGGGGTCGGGCCGATGCAGCGGAACACCGCGTCGGCCTCCAGCGGCGTGCCATCGTCGAGCCGCACGGCGTCGATAACGCTGTCCCCTTCCAGCGCCACCACGCGGCGCTCCGTGCGGATCTCCACGGCCGGGTCGCGCAGCACGGGCGCGCGCAGGGCCTCGCGGGCGGAGAAGCGCGCCGATCGGTGCACCAGCACGACCCGCGCGGCGTGCGGGGCCAGCAGGGCCGCATGCTCGAAGGCGTCGTCGCCGCCGCCGACGACGACCACACGCGCGCCGCGCCAGCGGGCCGGATCGGGGCCGAGGTTGTCGTGCAGTCCCGCGCGCGCGTCCTCCCCCGGGACGCCGAGCCGCCGACGCCGCACGCCGGTCGCGAGCACGATGGCGTCGACCTCGGCGCGGGGCAGATCCCCCTCCACCGCGAGGGGGGAGGCGTTGCGGAGGGGGTCTCCCCCTCCGCCCCAGGACACAGGGCGCATGCGGACGCCGAGGTGGACGGGAATCCGTGCGCGCTCCAGCGGCGCCGTCAGGCGTGCGAGGAGCGTGCTTCCATCGAGGTCATCGGCCCCCGCGAGGCCACGGATCGGCCCCGGGATGCGCCAGAGCTGCCCTCCGGGGCGCGCGGCGCCGTCGTACACCACGGGTGCGAGGCCCAGCTCCACGCACCACGCGGCGGCCGCCAGCCCGGCGGGGCCGGCGCCGAGGATCGCCACGCGCAGGTTCTCGTGCATCGTACCGACGTATCGTAGCCGCGGCGCTTCCGGTGGATAGCTTGTGCGACCGGAGGACCGCACGTGATCCACTTCGACCAGTTCGGCGTGACCGACGCGGACGTGCGCGCCACGCTCGCGGCCGCCCTCGCGCGCGGCGCCGATGACGCCGACCTCTACTTCGAGCACGCCGGTTCCAACGCCGTGGCCCTCTCCGACGGCAAGGTCAGCCGCGCCTCCACGCACGTCGATCTCGGCGTGGGCGTGCGGGTCGTGGTGGGGGACCAGGTCGGCTACGCCTACACCGAGGACCTGTCGCGCCCGGCCATGCTGCGGGCCGCCCAGGTCGCATCGGAGATCGCGGCGGGGACGCGTGCGCAGGCGCCGGTGGACGTGGTCCCGCACGCGCCCTTCGCCGACCGCTACCCGATCGCGCGCCCGTGGGAGCAGGTCGAGATGGCGGCGCGGGTGGCGATGGTGCGGGCGTGGGAGCAGCGCGTGTTCGCGCTGGACCCGCGCGTGCGCAAGGTCGAGACGAGCCTCGCGGACAGCTTCCGCCACGTCGTGGTCGTGCGCGCCGACGGGCGGCTGACCTACGACTACCAGCCGATGACGCGCGGCTTCGTGTCGTGCACCGCGGAGCAGGACGGGCGACGCGAGAGCGCCAGCGCGAACCTCGCGCAGCGCATGGGACTCGAGTTCTACACGCCGGAGCGCGTGGAGCGGCTCTGCCGCAAGGCGGTGGAGGACACGACCATCCTCTTCGACGCGGTCAAGCCGCCCGCGGGCGAGATGACCGTGGTGCTCGGCGCCGGCAGCAGCGGCATCCTGCTGCACGAGGCGATCGGGCACGGGCTGGAGGCCGATTTCAACCGCAAGGGAGTGAGCATCTACGCCGGTCGCATCGGCCAGCGAATCGCGCCCGCCGGCGTGACCGTGGTGGATGACGGCACGCTCCTGCACGCGCGCGGCTCCATCAACGTGGACGACGAGGGCAACCCGGCCGAGCGCACCGTGCTCATCGAGGACGGTGTGCTGCGCAGCTACATGCACGACGCCATCAGTGCGCGGCACTACGGCGTCGCGCCAACGGGCTCCGGCCGCCGGGAGAGCTTCCGCCACACCGTGCTCCCGCGCATGCGCGCGACCTACATGGACCCCGGCGGCTACGATCCCGCCGAGATCATCGCCAGCGTGGACCGCGGGATCTACTGCGCCACCTTCGCGAACGGGCAGGTGCAGATCGGCGCCGGGGACTTCGCGTTCTACGTGCGCCACGGCTGGATGATCGAGGGTGGCAAGCTCACGCGCCCCATCAAGGACGTGAACCTGGTCGGCAACGGTCCGAAGGTGCTGGAGACCGTGGAGATGGTCGGGAACGACCTCGTCATCGACGAGGGTGGCTGGACCTGCGGCAAGGACGGGCAGGGCATGCCCGTGAGCCAGGGCATGCCGACGGTGAAGGTGAGCCGTCTGTCGGTGGGAGGGGCGAGCTGATGGAACTTCTCGAACGCGCGCGCGCCATCGTCGCGCAAGCCCGCGCCCTCGGCGCGGACGAGGTGAACGCCAGCGTGTCCCGCGGCACGGAGGTGTCGCTGGTCCGACGCGCCGGCAAGCTCGAGCAGGCCAGCCAGGCGACGAGCCTCGGCGTGTCGCTGGCGCTGCTGGTGGATGACCGGTTCTCGACGCACGCCACGAGCGATCTGCGGCCGGAGGCGCTCGACGCGTTCCTGCGCCGCGCGATCGCGGCCACGCGGGTCCTGGAGCCCGAGCCGGAGCGCCGGCAGGCGGAGGGTGCGTCCTGCGGCATCGGGGCCACCGACGCCGAGCTGGACTGCGTCGACGCCGGGTGGGACGCGCTGACGGCGGAGGCGCGCCGCGCGCACGCGGAGGCGCTGGAGG
>JBDLRI010000060.1:0-36084 GCA_039800105.1 Pseudomonadota bacterium | reverse complement strand
TCCGGGCGGCAAGCGACGAGCACGAGCAGGGGGAACAGCGGGAGGGTGCGCATCGGGGAGTCTCCATCGCGAGCATGCCGTCGTGGCGTCGCTTCGTCCACCGCATTCGGGGGCGGGGCGCCTGGGGTGCGACGGTTACGCTCCGTACGAGGTGCCCATGTGGATGCTTCTCGCGCTCGCCGCCTGCCGTGACGAGGCGTCGCCGGTCGCCGCGGGGCCGCGCACCGTGCCGTGGAGCGTCGAGCGCGCCCCGCTCACCGAGGTTTCGCCGGCCGGTCGCGCCTGGAAGCGTGCCATCGTGCACCTGCACAGCCCCTTCAGCCACGACGCCTGCGACAACGACCCCATGCCGGGCGGGGTTCCCGACGCGGACTGCCTCGATGACCTTCGCGCAGCGCTGTGCACGAACGCCATCGATGTCGCCATGCTCACGGAACACCCTGCCCACGCGGCCGAGCGGCCGTTCCCGGACCTCCTCCTGGCGCGCGAGGGCGACACCGTGCTCGACGGCCGCGCCACCCGCATGGCCTGCCCGGGCGGCGCGTCCACCCTGCTCCTGCCGGGCATCGAGGACGAGCTGATGCCGGTCGCCCTGGACCGTCACGTGTCCCCGGATCCCGTCGCGGCCGACGCCATCTACAATGGTACCGACGCCGACACCCTCGCCGCCGAGATCGACGCGGGCGGCCTCGTCCTGCAGGCGCACACGGAGGGGCAGGACCTCGACACCCTCGTGGCGCGCCAGTCCGCCGGTCTCGCGGGGGTGGAGCTCTACAACCTCCACGCCATGGTGGACCCGCGCAAGCGGGCGCAGGACCTCGGCCTCGAGGCCATGACGCCGCTGGAGGTGCTCGCGCCGTTCTTCTCGGGCGAGACGAGCGCGGAGCCGGACCTCGCGTTCCTCGGCTTCCACGAGGCACAGGAGGTGAGCCTCGCGCGCTGGGACGCGCTGAGTGCCCTCGCGCCCACCGTCGCCACGGCGGGCACCGACGCCCACCAGAACGCGCTCCCGATGCTGCTGTCCGACGGCGAGCGGGCCGACAGCTATCGCCGCATGACCCGCTGGTTCAGCAACATCCTGCTCGTGGACGGGGACGACCCGCAGGACGCCGAGGACGCCCTCGCGGCGGGCCGGAACCTCGTGGCGTTCGAGATCCTCGGCACGCCCAGCGGGTTCGACGTCCATTACGGCGACCTCGAGATGGCGGGCACCGGGAGCGTCGGCGGGAACCTCGTCGTCGGGTGCCCGGCGCTCTCGCCCGACACCCCGCAGGATGGCGACGCTCCCGAGATCCGCGTGCGCGTGCTGCGGGACGGGCAGCCCTTCGGCGAGGGCTGCGGGACCTTCCCGATCGCGGAGGCGGGCGTCTACCGCGTCGCGGTCGACATCGTCCCGCACCATCTCCGCGGTTTCCTCGACGTGCCCACCCAGGACTTCGTCCACGCCATGCCGTGGCTCTACTCCGGGGCGTTCCGACTCCGATAGCATCGCGTTGACAGGCCCCTTCCGGCGGTGCTACCGTGGGGCGTTCGAGGTGTACGCATGCTCGCTCTGCCCCTCACCATGCTCGCGCTGCTCGGTTGCGGCGGTTGCAGCGACCAGCAGATCCAGGGGGACGGGCCGACGCTGGAGCAGCCACGCAACCTCGGCCGTTGGCTCTCCATGGCCGTCCTCGACGACGGAAAGCCGGCGATCGCGTACTACGACGTCGACATGGACGCGCTCGGCTACGCCGTCGGCACCGTCCGCGACGACGGCGGCGTGAGCTGGTCGCACGAGAAGGTCGACAGTTACCCGGATTCCTCGGGGCTCAACCCCGGGGACGCCGGCTGGTACGCGTCGCTCGCGATCGGCAAGGACGGAAGCCCCTGGATCGCCTACCAGGACCGGACGAACGGCACGCTGAAGGTCGCGCACAAGGTGGAGGGGGCCTGGACGACGGTGAACGCCGACCGGAGCGCGGGCATCGGGCGCTCCGAGGCGGGCCTCTGGGCCTCCCTCGCCATCGACCCCTCCGGCAATCCCATGGTCGCCCACTACGACAAGGCCGCGGGGGCGCTGCGCGTGGCGCGCTGGAACGGCACGGAGTTCACCGGCGAGGTCGTCTACGCCGGGGAGCCCGTCACCTCCGGCAGCACCACGACTCCCGGGGATGCGGGCGCCTACGCGAAGCTGCGCTTCGCCCCGGACGGCACGCCCACCATCGCGTTCTACGACGCGGCGCGCGGGGCATTGCGCCTTGCCCGCCACGCGGGCGACGCCTGGCAGGTCGAGATCGTGGACGACGTCGGCGACGTCGGCGCGTGGCCGGACGTGGTGTTCGACGGCACCGTCACCCGCATCGCCTACCAGGATGTCGGCGCGCAGGACCTCAAGGTCGCGGCGGGCACTCCCGGCACGTGGCGCACCGAGGTCGTGGACTCCGGGGACTACGTCGGCGCGGACGCCGCGATGTTCCTCGACGGCACGGACCTCGGCATCCTGTACTTCGACGGGATCCGCAACGACATGAAGCTGGCCCGCCGCAGCGGCGCCGAGTGGGTGACCTCGACCGTGGCCGGCGACGACGGCGCGCTCGGCTACCACAACGAGACCGTGAAGATCGGCGGGGTCCGGTACGTCGCTTGCTACGACTACACGAAGAAGACCCCCTGGTTCGCGCCCCTTCCGGGCTGACGGAGATCCGTTGACGCATCCCCTCCTGACGCGCGCGCTGGCGTGCCTCCTCCTCGCGGCGCCCGTGGTCGCCCATGCCGGCACGCTGCGTGTGGACGTGCTCGACATCGGGCAGGGCGACAGCATCCTCATCCGCTCGCCGGGCGGGAAGACCGTGCTCATCGACGCGGGCGACGGCACGCGCGACGTGCCGCCCCTGCTCGCGAAGGAAGGCGTCGGGTCGCTGGACCTCGTCATCGGCACCCACCCGCACGCCGACCACATCGGCGGCATGGACGAGGTCGTGGCGGCGGTGCCGATCCGCAACTACCTCGACAACGGGCTCCCCCACACGACGGCGACCTACCGCACGCTCATGGCGGACCTCGAGGCGAAGGGCATCCCCTACCGCGCCGCCGTGCGCGGCCAGACCTTCAACCTCGACGACGGCGCCACGCTGGAGGTGTTGTTCCCCACCGCGTCGCCCCTGAAGAACACGCGCTCGGACCTCAACGCCAACTCCGTGGTCGTGCGGTTGCGCCACCAGGGCCACTGCATGCTCTTCGTGGGCGACTCCGAGGAGCCGACGGAGCACGCGCTGACGGGAGAGGGCCTGGGTCCCTGCGAGGTCCTCAAGGTCGCCCACCACGGCAGCAACCACTCGAGCGTGGCGTCGTTCCTGGCGGCGGTGCAGCCGAAGGTCGCGCTCATCAGCGTCGGCGTCGACAACCGCTACCGTCACCCCGGCGTCGAGACGATGAAGCGCCTGACCGACGTCGGTGCCACCCTCTACCGCACCGACCTGCAGGGCCAGCTCACCGTGCTCTCCAGCGAGAAGGGCGTGGAGGTGCGCACCGAGCGTGTCTCTCCGCTGCCGCTCACGGCCACCTACGCCGAGGTCGCCGCCCAGAACGGCATCACCGATCCGCGCGGCGCCCACACGCGCCACGGGGATCCGCCGCGCACCGAATCGATGAGCGACCAGGCCGAGGGCGAGGGCAAGCGTGCCCGTGCTGCCTCCTCCCATGGGGCGGAGGGGGGCACCCCCTCCGCAACGCCTCCCCCGACCCCGGGCGAGGCCTGCCCCTTCGTGTCGGGCGCCAGCGACAAGTTCCACGAGGCGAGCTGCGGCAACGCCCACAAGATCAAGGCCGAGAAGCGGGCGTGCCACGCCACCCGTGACGCGGCCGTCGCGGCCGGCAAGGTGCCGGCGGGGTGCTGCAAGCCATGACCTCCCGCATCGTGATCGACCGCTTCGAGTCCGACCTCGCCGTGCTCGAGTACGGCGGCAGCACCTGGAACCTGCCGCGGGCGCTGCTGCCCGCGGGTGCGGCCGAAGGGGACGTCCTGACGCTCGTCGTGGACGCCGACGCCACGCGCGCCGCCCGCGAAGACGCCGCCGCGCGGCTGGCGCGGCTCAAGGCCCGCACCCCGCAGGGCCCCGGCACGTTCGACCTCTAGCCCCCCGAGGAGACCCCATGATCGTCGCGCTGCTCTCTGCCCTCCTGTGCCTCGTGTCGCCGTCGTTCGCGGGGACCGTCGACCTCAACACCGCCACCGCCGAGGAGCTCGACGATCTGCCCGGCGTGGGTCCGAAGATCGCGGAGGCCATCCTCGCCTACCGCAAGGCGCACGGCCGCTTCGGCAGCGTGGACGAGCTGTACGACGTCAAGGGAATCGGCGACGCGACGATGGCCAAGCTGCGGCCGCTCGTGAGCGTCGGCGCCGCGGGTGCGGCGCCCGCGACGGCGGGCACGGCCGACGCCGCGCCTCCGCCGGGCAAGGGGCGCAAGGCGGGCAAGGAGCCGGTCCCGGCAGCTGCGCCGGCGGCCGCCGCCAAGGGGCGCGCCACGGCCGCCGAAGCCTCCGCGGGAACCGCCGCGCCCGCCGCGGCCAGCGGATCCGGGTGCCCGGTGAACATCAACACGGCGGACGCAGCGTGGCTCATGGACCTGCCGGGCGTCGGCGAAGGCAAGGCGGCCGCGCTCCTCGCGTCGCGCCAGGAGGCCGGGCCGTTCCCGAGCTGTGCGGATCTCTCGCGCGTCCCGGGCTTCGGTGCCGCCACCATCGGCAAGCTCTCGGCCTGCTGCGTCGTAAAGTGACCGTCGCACGGACGCGTGCGCGTCCGGGTGCATCGCGCTAGGGGCCGGGAGCGCAGTCGTGCGCGCACCTTCCGGAGTTCCCCATGCGTACCGTCCTCGCCCTCCTCGCCGTGTCCTCCCTCGTCGCCTGCAACCCGAGCAAGGAGGACTTTGCGGCGAAGATGGCCGAGCTCACCTGCAGCAAGGTGAGCGAGTGCTACGGCACCGAGGCCCTCGCGGCGATGGGCGACTACGACTCGGTCGACGCCTGCATCACCGGCATGACGGCCGACAACACCACCTACATCAACGACGAGGCGAACTGTCCGTCCTACGACGGGGCCAAGGCCGCCGCGTGCCTCGAGTCCTTCGAGACCGCGACGTGCGACGACCTCCTGGAGGAGAGCGCCTGCGACGACGTGTGCGGCGACGCCGGGTCCGACACCGGCCGCTGAACGGCGCGCCCCCGCGTTCTCACGGCGCCGCGTCCCGCGCATTGCGGGCGCGGCGCTGTTCCGTTGCCGCCTGACCCTCCGCCTTGCGTGCGTGTTCACGGAGCAGGTCGCGCGCCGTGGCGAGCGCGGAATCGTCGACGAGGTAGAGCGAGGGCGCGTCGGCACGCCGCGCGTACCACCGCGGGAGCGTGCGCGGCCCGTCCTCCCCCGGCGCGGTCTCGGCGGGGCCGGCACAGCCGAGCTCGAGCGTGCGGGCGGTGCCGTCCGCCGGCGTCAGCGTCACGACGAGGCCGGGCGTCGCGAAGCACCGCCGCACGCCCGCGGACGGGTTGTCCACGAAGGCGCGTGCCTCCAGCGCGGTGGCCGCGCGCACGAGGCGTGCCGGCGTGTCGCCCGGCACGGGGTGGCCGTCTTCCCAGGTCCACGTGTCGGCGCTGCGTGCCAGGGTCACCGTGCCGGCCTTCGAATCCGGGCCCGCGGCGCGCAGCGTCACGCGCAGGCCGGTCACCGCGGCGGCGTCGAGCTGCATGAAGCGTCGCAGGCGGAAGGTGGCCGGCTCGGCATCCCATCCCGTCAGCAGCTCCTCCCGCGCCAGGAAGGTGCCGGGCTCGCCGTCGAGCCGCATCCAGGCGAGCGGGCCGCCTCCTGACGCATCCTCCGCGCGGGCACCGACCTGCAGGGTGCGTGGACTGCGCCCGTCGAGGGTGAGGCGGATGCGGGCGCGCGGGTGGTCGAGCCCGCTCTCCGGAGGCGCGACGTCCGGCCCGAAGCGCTCGGCGCGCAGGGTGCCGAGCTGCCCGAGCAGCGTCGCCACCGCGTCGGGGTCGGCGTCCATGCGCAGGGGCGCCGTCATCTCCCAGTCGGTCGGGCCCGCGCGCCGGAAGGCACGCACCACGGGCTCGCCGGGGGAGGCGTTGCGGAGGGGGGTGGACCCCCCTCCGCCCCAGGAGGGTCCGAGCGATGCTTCCACGGCCTGCACGCTCGCGCTGTCGAGTTCCAGGAAGCGTCGTTCGCGGAACTCGTCGAAGGACAGCGCGTAGTAGTCCACGGCGCTCTTCTTGACGGTGTACACGGCGGGGTCGCCGTCGCGCCGCAGGTACACGCTGACGCCGGTCGGGTTCGGGTCGCCCACGCGGAAGCCGAGGGTGCGGCCATCCCGCAGGGTGAGCGCCACGTGCGTGGCCGACGCGCCGAGGCCGTAGCGGGCGGGATCGTCCGTGTCGGCGACGACGGTGGCGCGCGCATCGAGGTCGTGGAGCTGGTGCTTCACGCGGCTCACCATCGAATCGCTGGCGCGGTGGTCGGTACCGGCGAGGCGCCAGCCGTGGGGGCCCTCCTCGAGCGCGAGGGTCCCGTCGGTGCGGGTGATCGCCACGCGCACCAGGGCGGCGCGGTCGAAGCGCAGCAGGGACGTCGTCGTCGCCGCGGGCCCGGGCGCATCCTCGCCCGGACGCGACACCCACCACGCGGTGCCGAGCAGGGCGGCCGCCGTGGCGGTGAGCAGGGTGCGGCGCAGGGAGGTCACGGCCATGGGCTCACCGCTCCCTCCGCCCGAGTCGCGCCACCCAGGCGGCGAGCAGCGCCACGAGCGGACCGTAGGCGAGGGCGCCCGCGCGGAGCGTGTCGAGCTGCGCGCGGGTGAGCGCGAGCCGCCGCGCCGCCGCCGGCGGGCGCACCACGCTCAGCGCGGCCTCGTCGCGAAGCAGCCACCGCATCGCGTTCATGACGAAGGTCGGGTTGCCCGGTCCCTCGGCCAGCGTCGCGTTGCGCAGCCCATCCGCGTCGCCGAGCACGACCACCCGGGTGTCGCCGCGCGTCACGAGGCCGCTCGCGGGCCCGAGCTCCACCGCGAGCGCCATGGCCAGCGGGCCGATCGGCCCGTCCAGCTCCGGGTCGTGCACCGGGACGCCGTCCACCGCGGCGCCGCCGCGCTCCGTCCAGGCCTCGTCCCCGCTGGACAGCAGCGTGGAGGTCATCACGCCGTCCTGCGCGGGCACCGCCGCCATCACCGGCGCCACGCGCGGAAGCACCGTGACGAGCGCCTGGCGCGCGAGGTCCGCGGTGATCGGGTGCGTGCGCGTGCGGGGGATGGGGCGGTCCACGTACGGAAAGACGCGCACGGCGTCCATGATCCATCCGTCGCCGAGGCGGATCCCGGCGCGCTGCAGCCAGGACGGGACGCCGGTGCCGGTGTCCAGCGCGACCAGGAAGGGAACGCCGCGCGCCACGGCCGCCGCCAGCACGTCATCCTCGGTCGACGGGATCGTCGCGGTGGGTGCGATGACGAGCACCGCGTCGGCGTCGGCGGGAATCTGCGGCGCCTCGCCGGGCGTGCGGTCCCGGGCGAGGTCCAGCGACCGCAGCTCGATGTGGTCGGTGGACAGGAGGCGAGCCAGCTCGGCGAGCCCGTCGGGCGCGGGGCTGTCCGCGGCGGGCTCGCCGTGGCCGACGAGGGTGTAGACCATGCGCCGACGGTCGGTCAGCAGCTGGGCGAGCGCGCGTGCGAGGGCCGGCTCTCCCGTGAAGCGCAGGGCCCCCTCGGGGCCGCCCTCCCGCTGGAACAGCGCCCGGTCGTGGAGGTCCACCCGTTGCTCGCCGCGCTGCACCACCACCACGCCGTACGCGGTCACCCCGAGCTGCTCGGCCGTGAGCCGTTCGCGGTCGTAGTCCACCCACCGCACCTCCACGTCGTCGGCGGCGAGCTCGACCTCGTCGAGCAGATCCCGCAGGCGCTGGTCCTTGAGCGCCGCATCCGGACGTCCGGGCTGGCTCGTGAAGGCCGTGATCCGCACGGGGGGCCCCCCCGCGAGCTGCGCGAGCTTGTGGTGTGTGTCGGGTTGCAGGACGCTGGTCTGGTCGAACCCGAGGTCCACCCGGGCGCGGAACCGCGTGGCCAGTCCCGCGGCGAACACGAGCGACGCGACGACGAGCACGCTGCGGAGGGTCGCGTCGGCGCCCGCCAGCAACCTGCGTCGTCCCGTGGGGTTCACCGCCACCGCCGCCCCTCCAGCCGGTGCGTGGCGAGGACGAGGAATCCGCACCCAAGCGCCGCGAAGTAGGCGAGGTCGGCCGTGTCGAGGATTCCGTGTCCGAAGGACTGCAGGTGCCCGACCAGGCCCAGCGGTGCCAGCCGCTCCGCCCACGCGCGCGGCAGGACCCGCTCGGCGCCGGCGAGCAGCCACAGCGGGAGCAGCATCACGATGCCGAGCAGGCCCGCGGCGACGTGGTCGTCGGTGAGGGTGCTCGCGAACAGGCCCGCCGCGCAGAACGCCGCGCTCACGCACCCGAGGCCGAGGTAGCTCGTCGCGATGACGCCCCAGTCGGGATCGCCGTACATGGCCAGCACCACGGGGAACACGCCGGTGGCCGCCAGCACGATGCCGCACAGCGTGAGCGCGGCGAGCCACTTGCCGACCACGATCGCCCCGGGAGACACCGGGCAGGTGAGCAGCAGCTCCAGGGTGCCCTGTCGGCGCTCCTCCGCCACGCTCCGCATGGTGAGCATGGGCACGATGAACAGCTGCGCCACCGCCAGGTCGGAGAGCATGACGCGCAGGCTGGCCTCCCCGGTCAGCGCGACCCCGAGCCAGAAGAACAGCCCCGCCAGCGACAGCGTCACCGCCGCGAGGACGTAGGCCAGCGGCGTCGCGGCGTAGATCGCCAGCTCCTTGCGCCACACGGCCCACGCGGCGCTCACGGGTCCCTCGTCAGCGACAGGAAGGTGTCCTGGAGGCTCGGCAGGCACCACCGCAGCGCCCGCAGCTGACCGCCGGCGACCTGCACCGCGGCCGCGATCGACGGGCGCGCCGGGTCGGCGGCCTTCATCCGCAGCGGGATCCATCCGTCCGCATCGGCCTCCCCGGGCTCGACCCACGCCACACCCGGAACCTCTCCGAGCACGCGCGGCGCCACCCCGCGCACCTCGGCCTCCACCCAGCCCCCGTCTCCGGTGGCGGCCCGGAGCGCGTCGAGCGGTCCGTCGGCGCGCACGCGGCCGGCCGCCAGCACGACGGCACGGGGGCACATCGCCTCCACCTCGGCCAGGACATGCGTCGACAGCAGCACGGTGTGGCTGCCTGCCAGCGCGCGGATCAGCGCGCGGATCTCCCCGACCTGCGCGGGGTCGAGCCCGCTGGTCGGCTCGTCGAGGATGAGGACCGGCGGTGCGTGCAGGATCGCCTGGGCGATGCCGACGCGCTGCCGGTAGCCCTTGGACAGGGTGCCCACCCGGCGGTCCTCCCAGCCGCCCAGTCCGACGCGCTCCATGGCCGTCCCGGCCGCCAGCACGCGGGCGCGCCGGTCGTAGCCGCGCAGCTCCGCGACGAAGCGCAGGGACTGTCCCACCGTCAGCTCCGGGTAGAGCGGCGGGGTCTCGGGCAGGTAGCCCACGTGCCGCTTGACCGCGTCGGGATCGTCGAGCACGTCATGGCCGGCCACGCGGACCTCTCCGGACGTCGCCGCGAGGTAGCCGGTGAGGATGCGCATGGTCGTGGTCTTGCCGGCGCCGTTCGGGCCGAGGATCCCCACGATCTCGCCGGACCCGATGGCGAAGCCCACGTCGCGGAGGGCCGGGCGGGGCCCCCAGGACTTGCACAGCGCGCGCACCTCGACCATCGCGCCGAAGGCTAACGGGATCCGCGGCGGGGCGGGGGTGTGGGCGATACACGGGGAGCGTGGTGTGGCTCCTTCTCGGGTGGTGGTGCGGCGTGCGGGCCGAGGAGCCCGTGCCGCCGCCTGCCTTCGTCCTGCCGCGCACGGTGGACGCCGTGGTGTGTGTCGTGGGCGACCGCGTCATCACGCGGTCCGACGTGGTGATGGAGGAGGCGCTCGCCGCCCGGGATCCGTCGTCCGTACCCCCGTGGAGCCGGCGTGACCGCACGGCGCTGGAGCGTCTGGTGGACGCCGCCGTGCTTCGGCTCGCCGCCGGTGACGTCAGCGTCTACCGACCGGGCGAGGGCGACGTGCTCGCGCGGGTCGATCGGCTCCGCGGCCGCGAGGGGCCGGCCGCCACGATGGCCTTCCTGGCGCGATGGGGGCTCGACGAGGGGGGATTGCAGGCCCTGCTGTACCGGCGCATGGTCGTCGAGCGCTTCGTGGTGCGGGCCCTGTCCACCCGGGCGGCGGCGGCCGGGCGGCGACTCGAGGTCGGCGCGGAGGGCTGGGACGCCGAGTACGACGCGCTCGTCGCCGATCTGCGCGCGCGCACGGCCATCCGCAGCGTGTCCGCCGAGGCCCCGTGAGTACCGGGGACGCCACGTTTCCCGGGGCGGGGGTTCAGGCCACCCCCGCAACGCCCCGGCCCGTCGTGCGCGAGGTGGCCGGCGGCGACCTCGACTCCATCGCGACGCTGGAGACGCGCTGTTTTCCCGGCGAGGCGTGGACGCGCGGCATGCTCGAATCCGAACGCTCACGGCCCGGCGGCACGTTTCTCGTGGCCATGCTGGAGGGCGAGGTGGTCGGCTACGGCATCGCCCTGCGCGCCGGGGAGGTGCTCGAGGTCCTCAAGGTCGCCGTGGACCCGGACGTGCGCCGCGCGGGCGTCGGTGGCGCGCTCGTGGACGCCCTCCACGCGGCTGCCGGATGGGCCGAGGCGGCGTGGCTGGAGGTGCGCGTCGACAACCTCGCCGCGCGCGCGCTCTACGGATCCCGCGGCTACGTCGAGGCGGGCCGCCGGAAGCGCTACTACGCCGACGGATGCGACGCACTCGTGCTGCGCCGCGCGCTCGGTCAGTAGACGACGTCCTCGGAGAACGCGGTGGCCCGTGCAATGGGCAGGAAGGTCCACTTCTTGATCTTCTCGAGCGCGCAGCCCTCGAAGGTCGGATCGGGCTTGCCCAGCGCCTTCAGCCGCGGCGCGGCGACGCTGCCGTCGGGATTCACGGTGAAGGAGACCTTCCAGCTGCCCTTCAGGCTCTCGTCCATCTTCAACCGGGCGGCCCAGCAGGCCTGCAGCCCCCGCTCGTACATCGAGAACCGCTCGAAGATCATGGTCTGGATGTCGCCCGGGCTGGTCTTCACCGCCGCAGCGCGGCTGCCCATCGCCACGCTGGAGGTCGGCAGCGTCGGTCCGCTGCTTCCGGTGCCGCTGAGCGACACGGTGCCCACGCCGACCGGCAGCTGCGCGCCCGCGGTGCCGGGCTTGCCCAGCGCCAGGCTGCCGCCGCCGAGCGCGGAGCCGGCCGCGCCGTCCGTGCCCGGGGTCGGGGCGGGTGGGGCGCCCGTGCCCACGTTCGCGCCCTGCGGGCCGAGCGAGCCGATGCCCGCGAGCATCTCATCGACGTTTCCGCCGGGTGTCCCGGGCGTTCCCTCGGGGCCGCGGCGCGCGGCCCGTGCGGCGGCGGCGCGTTGGGCGGCTTCCGCGTCGGCGCGGGCCTGCGCCTCGGCGCGCGCCTTCGCGTCGGCGTCCTGCTTGCGCTTGAGGGCGTCGGGATCGAGCTGGTAGTAGCTGATCGCCAGGGTGTCCGCCCCGCCGCCCACGACCGCCCAGATGGCGAACACCGCGAGTCCGGCGAGCAGCACCATCGACCCCGCGGCGATCCGCTGGCTACGGGCGCGCTCGGCCGCAGCCCGCGCGATGGCCTCCTGCGCGAGCTTCTGCTTGAGCGCCAGGCCCGGATCGGTCGGGGCCTCCTCGCCGGGGACCTCGAGCATGCAGTGCGGGCAGGGTCCGCCGAAGCGGGCCAGTTCCTGGCTGATGGCACCACGGCAGTAGGGGCAGGCCGATGCGGGGTTGGCCACGGGTCACTCCGGGATCACGCGGGGACCGGTCCATCCGGACATGCCCACCGCGACGTTGTAGAGGTCGGTTCCGCCGATGCTCGCCATGAACTCGGCCGCAGCGGCGCTTCGCGCACCCGCCGCGCAGATGAAAAGGAGACGCGAGTCCTGGCCCAGCTCCGCGTGGCGGTGCGGCAGCTCGTCGACGGGGATGTGCCGGGCGCCGGGCACGTGGCCGCTCCGGAACTCCTCCCGGGTGCGTACGTCGACCAGCACGTGCGTCGAGCCCTCGGCTCCGAGCAAGGCGAGCGCGCCGGCCGGGTCGATGTCCCGCCACGGCGCCGGGGCCGTGGGCGCGTCCTCCCGGACGTCGCGCGCGGGGGGCACGGCGCGTCCCTCCACCCGCGCGATCGCCGCGAGCAGGCCCTCGAGGTCGTCCAGCCCGCGGGCGGCGTGCAGGACCGCGCCATCCTTCCCGACGGCCACCAGCACGTCGCAACAGCGCGGGCGCAGCATGCCGGACGCATGGAAGCCGCGCGACACGAGCGCGAACGGGTCGTAGAGCAGCGGCACGCCCAGCCCATGGCGGGCACGCACCGCACGCAGCGCGTCGGGGCGCGCGGTGCTCACGCCGTAGGCCGCGGCATCGAGCGTGGCCAGCCGGTCGCGGGCCGCGTCGAGGTCACGGAGGAACCGTGTGGTTTCCGGGGCCTCCACGTCGCGCAGGAACGCCAGCACGACGTGCAGGTGTCCCCGGAAGTCCGGCAGCTGGACCCAGGTTCCGTCATCCGCCGTGAGCGACAACGGCGGCGCGTCCGCGCCGGGTGCGGGGGGCTTCCATCGCAGGAGGGATCGGAGCGAACCGGGCATGGGGGACCGTTGAGGGCGCTAACACGCGTTCGGCGACGACGCCGGTGGTCGCGTCAGCGTCGCGTCGTACGCCACACGGCGGTCAGCGCGCGGAGCGCGGCAGCGTCGTGCGCCGCGGCGGCCGTGCCCAGCACGGTGACGGGATCCGCCTCGAGGCGGTCACCCCCGGCGTGCCACCACGCGGCGGCCGTGAACACGTACTCGGCCACCACATCCGCGCCGGGCCCCTCCTCGGCCGCCATGCGTCGCGCCAGCGTGCGCGCGCTCCCATCCACGTCCAGCGGCCATCGGCTGCCACCGTCCACCACGGCCAGCACGGCCTCGGGCGTGAACGGCCCCGCCAGGGCGACGAGCAGCGCCAGCAGGGCCCCCGCCGCGCCGACCTCGTCGCGGTGCCCGTCGCGCGTGAGCATCGTGCGGACGCAGGACTGGAGCCGCTCGGCGGCGCCGCGCAGCGTGCCGGACGGATCGCGCGCGTCGAGCGCCAGCCCGGCGAGGCGCGTCACGAGCGGGGTGGCCTCGCGCCATCCCGCCGCGTCGCGGCGCCCGGGCCCGTGACCTTCCACCACGCGGACGAGAAGGCCGGGGCGCGCGCGTCGCCAGGTCTCGGCGTGCCGCCCGAGGTCCGCGAACGCGCCACGGCGCACGAGCACGCGCGTCGCGCCCGTCTCCTCGAGGGCGCGGGCGACGGCGTCGGGATCCGCCACCACGCGCGCGTGGCCTCCGTCGGCGCGCTCGAGTGCCTCCAGGGCCCCCGCGCGCCGCGCGTCCGGCTCCAGCACGATCGTGCGCACCCGAACCAGCTCCGGCGGAAGCTGGCCCTTGACCGTGGCGGCCTCGCGGTCCTCCAGGTAGCGACGCACCGCGGTCTCGGGCGCGACGAAGATGCGCAGCCGCCTCGCGCCCGCGGCGTCCTGCGCGGCACGCAGGGAGTCCCGGTCCGTCGGGTCGCCCGTCACCACGGTGAGCACGCCGGTGTCGGGGTCCAGGAAGGTCGGAAACAGCTGTCGCGCGTGCACCAGGTCCACGGGCAGGCGTGCCCAGGTGGCGCCGTCGATCTCGAGCGTCTCCAGCCGGGCCGTCGGGACCATGTTGACGCGGTACTGCTGCGCGAGGGCACGCGCGACCCCGTCCTCGGAGACCCACCCGCGCTCCCGTGCGCGCTGACCGAGCCGCCGCCCGTCCGGTGGGTCCCGCAGCAGCACCGCCAGCTGCCCGGGCGTGAGCAGCCCCTCCTCGACCAGGATGTCTCCGATGCGCGCGCGACCCATGCAGGGACTCTACGTTAGGGGACGGCCATGAGCGAGACGCTGGAAGCGCTGCGCGGCTGCTTGCGCGGCATGGAGCGCGTGGTGGTGGCCTTCTCCGGCGGGGTGGACTCCGCGCTCGTGCTGCGCGTGGCCGTGGAACAGCTCGGGGACGGCGCGCTGGCCCTCACGGCGCGCTCCCCCACCATGCCCGAGGACGAATGCGACGAGGCGGTGCGCTTCGCGGCCTCCATCGGCGCGCGTCACCGGGTCGTGGACGCCCACGAGCTGGAGCGCGAGGGCTACGCCCGCAACGGCGGGGACCGCTGTTACTTCTGCAAGACCGAGCTGTTCAGCCTCGCGCGGGACGTGGCCGCGGCCGAGGGCATCCGCTGGGTCGCGGACGGCACCATCGTGGACGACCTCGGCGCGCATCGCCCCGGGCTGAAGGCGGCGGCCGAGCACGAGGTCCGCCACCCCCTCGTGGAGGCCGGCATGACGAAGGCCGACGTGCGTGCCACCGCACGCGCGCTGGGCATGCCCGTCTGGGACAAGCCGAGCTTCGCGTGCCTCGGCAGCCGGTTCGCCGTCGGGACCCGCGTGACGCTGGAGCGCGTGGCCCGGGTCGCCCGCATCGAGCGCCGCATGCGCGCGCTCGGGTTCCGGCAGTTCCGCGTCCGCGTCCACGATCTCGGCGACACGGAGCTGCTGCGCGTGGAGGTGGAGCTCTCCGACCTTCCCGCGCTCGTGGTGCCGCACACCCGGGAGGCCGTGGTGGAGGCCGCGCGCGCCGAGGGCTTCCCGTGGGTCACGCTCGACCTCGAGGGCTACCGCACCGGGAGCACCTCCCTGGCGCGTCCCGCGCCGCCCGTCGCGAGCGGCGGGTGACCCGTCCTCCGGGGGCGGAGGGGGGCATCCCCCTCCGCAACGCCTCCCCCGACGTGCGCGTGGCGCTCCTCGAGATCGGCGCGCTGTGGCTCGTCACGCTGCTTGCGATCCGGGGCGCGGTCATGGCGCAGCGCGCGGGGCTCCCGGACTGGACGCTGGCGGCGGTGCCGTTCCTGTTCGTGTACGCGCCGGTCCTGGCGTGCCGCCTGCGCGGCGCCGACGCCGGGCGCTACCCGCTGGAGCTGCCGGCGTGGAGTGACGGCGCGGCCTGGCGGGACGCGCTGCGGCTCAACGCCGCCTGGATCGCGGTCATCCTCGTGCCGTGGCTCGTCGGCTACCACCTGTGGCAGAACCTCTTCGCGTGGATGGTGGCCGGGTGGCCGGCGCGGCACTGGGATCCCGCCACCCTCGACTGGACCACCCGCGTGCTGCCGCGCGCGATCCTGCCCCACGACGCCTGGCTCCTCGTGCCCTACCACCTGTTCTTCGTGGCGCTGCCGGAGGAGTTCTTCTACCGGGGCTACGTCCAGACGCGGCTCGACGAGGTCTTCCCGGCGCGTTGGACGTGGCTCGGCGTGCGGGTGGGGTGGGGGCTTCCGCTGGCGTGCCTCCTGTTCGCCTTCGGGCATTCGCTCGTCGAGGTGCGCTGGTGGCACTTCGCGACCTTCTTTCCGGGCCTCGTGTTCGGCTGGATGCGCGCGCGCACGGGTCAACCGCTCGCCGGTGCGCTGTTCCACGCGTGGTGCAACGTGGTGGTGGTCCTGCTGGACACCGCCTACGGCGTGCGCCCGCCCTGACGCGGACCCCCGGCGTCCCGGAGCATCGGCCCGAGCCGGCGCAGGTTCTCGCGGGCCGGCGCGTTGCGCGGGTCGCGGGCGAGCACCTCCCGGAACGCGGCGGCCGCGAGGTCGGCCTCCCCGCGGGACGCGTGCACCTGTCCGAGGCCGCCGCGCGCCAGGAGGTCCCGTGGGTCCCGGGCGAGCGCCGCGCGGAAGGCCTCCTCGGCGAGGTCCAGCTGGCCGAGCTCGTAGCGCGCGGCGCCGCGCAGCGCGAGGGCGTGCGCGTGCTCCGGGGCCAGCGCCAGGGCGCGCTCGGACTCGGCCAGCGCCAGTGCCGGCCGGTCGGTCGCGAGGTGCAGGCGGGCGAGCGCGAGCAGGGGCTCCGGCGGCACCGGGGTGGCCCGCCCGGACAGCGCCGCGGCCTGCGAGAGCAGCGGTTCGGCCTCGTCCGTGCGCCCCGACTCGAGCAGGAAGACCCCGAGGTTGTGGTGGGACGTCCATCGTCCGGCGGCGGCGGCCAGCGCGCCGCGCAGCGCGGCCTCCACGGCGGGCGCGTCGCCGCGCGTGCGCTCGACCCGCGCGAGGCCATCCCAGCCGCTCCCGCGCGCCGGGTCCGCGGCCACGCAGCGCGTGTAGGCGTCGCGGGCACGGTCGGGTTGGGCGCGGGCCTCGGCGAGCTCACCCTCCAGGCACCGCACGTCCGCGGCGTCCGGCGTCACCATGCGTGCGGTCGCCAGGGCGCTGTCGATCTCCGCCCACGCGGGGGATGCGGGGCCCTCGCGCCGCGCCCGCGCCAACGCGTCCCGCGCGCGCTGCAGGTGGGGACGCACGAGGGGGGCCAGGGCCGCCTCGCCGCCAGGTCGGGCGCGCAGCGCCGCGCCGCGGGTGAAGACCTCCTCCGGGGGCGCGCCGGCCTCGGCACGCTCGAGCAGCCCAATCCACGCCCGACGGGTTTCCCGCCGGGCCTCGAGGACCGCGCGCGGCGCCTCCGGGCCCAGGCGTGCCGCGAGGTCGAGGGGCCGCGCGCCCAAGGCATCGACGAGATCCACGGCGCGTGCCGGCGTCGGCGCCGCCGCCAGGGCCGCCCGATCGGCGAGCAGCAGTCCCGCGACGTCGGTGGCGTCGGTGATCCCGAGGGTCCGCAGCGAATCGGGGTCCGCACGCACGCAGCGCTGCAGCGCCTCCCAGCCCGTCGGGGCGCCGTCGCGGCTGCCGAGGAGCACCAGCGCGTCGAGACCCTCGGGGGTCATCCATGCGGTCGCGTCGGGGTAGGCCGCCGCGAACGCCCGCAAGGCCGTGACCGCGGACTCGGGGGGCGTGCGCCCCAGCGGGACGAGGCGCGCGTGGACGCCGCCCACGGCCAAGCTGCGGCGGGTCGCGCGCAGCCCCGCGGCGTCCGACGCCGCGTCGTGCGGTGTGCGCGTGATCTCCACCACGGCGTCGGCGGCGGGTCCGACCCGTGCCACCCACGCGTCGGGTGCGCGCACGAGCCGCACGCCCGCGGCGAGGAGGGTGCGCTCCGCGGAGGGCTGCAAGGCGCGCACCGCGCGCGCGAGACCGGCGTCGGGCACGGCCAGGTCCACCGTCGTGAACCCGTGGGTCCGAAGCGTCGCCGTGGCACGCCCGGTGGGGTCACCCGCGACGCGCGCGTGCGTCCGCCCGGGAGCGGTGCATGCGGCGACCGTGGCGGCCCAGCCCTCCGCGCGTGCGAGCCGGGTGCGGGGATCCAGGAGCGCGCCGCCCAGTTCGTACAGGGGCCGGTCGGCGGCGTCGGCCCGCACGACGATCCCGGCTCCGCCCGCGTCGGCGTGGACGACGCGCGTGTCACGCCGTGCCTCGGCGAGCCAGGCCGCGTCGGCGGGGTCCGACGGCCGTGCCTCGGCGAGCCGGGCCTGTCGATCGACGGGCAGGGCACGCAGCGCCGCCGGGCCCGCCCACGCCGCGAGGGCGCACACCGTCGCGGCGACCCACGGCGTCCCGGCGAGACCCGTCCCGGCGCCGAGCAGCACGCCCCCCGCGAGGACGACGCCCCATGGGACCTCCGCGGCCCACGCCCCGGCCGCGCCGGCCAGACCGGCCAGCACGACGGCCGTCGGGAGGGCACGCCCGCGCTCCGGAGCGCCGCCCGCCGCGAGCACGGCGAGTGTGGCCGCCCCGGGGACGGCCGCCCCGTGCGCGACGCCTGTTCCTCCGGTGAGCGCGGCGCACGCGCCGAGGGTCGCCACGAGGGCCCCCGCGGCTCCTCGAAACCGTGCCGCCGCCGGGTACGGCGTCGCGGGAGGGCGCGGCGGGAGCGCGCGCGCCGCGATCGCGACCCCGAGCACCGCCACGACGACGGCCAACGCGCGCGGTGCCTGCGTGCCGACGGCCAGCCCGGCGCCGATGGCAAACGCCTGCGTCGCGCCGCCGCGCGCCGCGCGCGCCGCAGGTGCGACCGCCAGCGCCACGGCGAGCGCCGCGACCCCGGGCCACGCGCGGGCCGCGTCCGCGGGGCCGGCGGCCCGGTCCAGCACGGCCGCGAGCAACTCCGGGACCGGGAGGACGAAGACGCCCGCCAGGCCCGCGCGTCGGCTCCATGTCCCGTCGGGCACGGCGCGCGCGCAGAGCGTCACCGCCCCGGCCAGGAGGAGCGCGCCTGGAACGGGCGGCGACCCCAGCGCCGCGAGATCCCGCCACGCGAGGCCCACCGCCGCGCCGAGAGTCGCGGTCAGCCACCAGGCGTCGGCGCGTGGACGGAAGCGTTCGGTCACCGCAGGGAACGTATCCGGTCGCGGTCCCGCGTTGACCGCGACGCAGGTTCTCTGATACACCTGTGGGGCTGCGCAGGGTTTTTTCGTTGGCGATGTTCTCCCGACCTTCCGGCATCGTGGCGCTCGACATCGGGTCGAGCCACGTCAAGTTGTTGGAACTCGAGGCGGATCGGGCGGGACGCCAGCGCCTGAAGCACTTCGGGATGGCCCCCGTGCCACCGGAGGCGATCGTCGACGGCGCGTTCATGAACTCCGGTGCGGTCGTCGCGACCATCCGGGAGCTGATGGCGCGCCACAAGGTCAAGACGCGCCACGCCGCCGTCGCGATCTCCGGCAACTCCGTCATCGTGAAGCGCATCAGCCTGCCGGTGATGACGCAGCAGGAGTTGGACGAGTCCATCGCGTGGGAGGCCGAGCAGTACATCCCGTTCGACGTGAACGACGTCAACATCGACGCCCACATCCTGAAGGACCAGCCGGACGCGGCGGGCCAGATGGACGTGCTGCTCGTCGCCGCCCGCAAGGAGGTGGTGGCCGAGTACCAGGGGCTCCTGTCGGAGGCCGGACTGCGTCCCGCCGTGGTCGATGTCGCCGCCTTCGCGCTCGAGAACTGCTTCGAACTGAACTATGACCGGCCGCACGCGCCGATGGCGCTCGTCAACGTCGGTGCCAGCAGCGTGAACATCAACGTGCTGCGGGACGGCGCGAGCGCCTTCACCCGTGACCTGACGATGGGGGGTCGCCAGTACACGGAGGAAATCCAGCGTTCCATGGGCGTCTCCCACGAGGAGGCCGAGTCGCTCAAGACCGGCGGCGGCGAGACCGACCGGGACGCCGTGGTGCCGGAGGACGTGGAGCGCGTGCTCGCGAACGTGTCCGACACCATCGCGAGCGAGGTGGCCCGGTCCCTCGACTTCTTCGCGGGCGGTGCGGGAGGCGGGATCGGCCTCGTGTACCTCTGCGGAGGGTCCGCGTCCGTGCCGGGGCTCCGGAACGCCCTGCAGGCGTACACCCGCGCGGACGTGCAGATCATGGACCCCTTCCGTCGCATCCAGGTGGACGAGCGCGCGTTCCAGCCGCGGTACCTCAAGGACGTCGCGCCCCAGGCCGCCGTGGCGGTCGGGCTCGCGCTTCGCCGGGCGGACGACAAGTGATCCGCATCAACCTCCTCCCGGTCCGCCAGAACCGCAAGGTCGAGGCGGCGCGCAAGGACCTGTTCGCCGCCGTCGTCGGCGGGATCGGCCTGCTCGGGGCCCTGTTCCTCACGTGGACCGTGCTCGAGGTGCAGCTCTCGGAGGCGCAGGAGAACCTCGCACTCATCCAGGGCCAGCTCGCGCAGATGAAGGCGGACGTCGCGAAGGTCGAGGAGCTGGAGAAGCTCATGGCCGAGCTCCAGAAGAAGCTCGACGTCATCGACGAGCTCCGGGATCGTCGCAACGGGCCCGTGCACATGATGGAGGAGCTGGCGCTCGCCACGCCGGAGCGCCTGCGGCTCGTCGAGCTCGTCCAGCAGGGGCGTGACCTCACGCTGTCGGGTGTGGCGGCCAACAACGAGACCATCAGCCAACTCCTCCGCTCGCTCGACTCGTCGGCCTACTTCGAGGCCGTCTACCTCCAGGACATCGAGTCCACGGGTGCCGACGCGGACTTCGGCGGCGAGCTGAAGTCGTTCAAGCTCACGGCGCGCACCAGCGTCCCGTCGGAGACCCCGCCGGAAGGTGTCGCCCCGCAGGGTGCGGGCGCGGAGGGCGCCGCCACGCCGCCTCCGTCCGCCGCGGGTGCGCCGCCCGCCGCGGGTGCGCCGCCCGCCGCAGATGCGCCGCCCGCCGCAGATGCGCCGCCCGCCGCAGGTGCGCCGCCCGCCGCAGGTGCGCCGCCCGCCGCAGGTGCGCCATGAACCAGCTGGTCGAGCGTTTCGCGACCCTGCCGCGGTCCCAGCGCCTTCTCGTGGCGCTGCTCGCCTACGTGCTCATCGTGCTCGTGGCGTGGTTTGCCCTGCTGTCGCCGGTGATCGACGAGACCGACGCCGCAGTGAACGAGCGCACCACCCTGCAAGGGGAGCGCTCGTCCATCAAGGAGCGCGCGGAGAGCTTGCCGGAGGTGCAGGCGGAGCTCGAGCGCATGAAGGGGGACCTCGTCCAGGCCCTCACGGAGCTTCCCAACGATCGCGAGATCCCCGGGTTGCTCAGCGAGATCGACGGTCTCGCGAAGCGTTCGGGTCTGGACGTCAAGCGTTTTCAGCCTCTCCCCGAGAGCTTCGACGAGTACTACGCGGAGGTCCCGGTCCAGATCGTCATGGCCGGCAGCTACCACGAGGTCGCCATCTTCTTCGATCGCGTGCGGCGCATGAACCGCATCGTGTCCATCGAGGACATCGAGATCACCGACCCGGTGCTCACCGGAACCGAGACCAAGCTGACCGTCAGCGGCAAGGTCACCACCTTCCGGTTCCTCACCGAGGACGAGCTGAAGGAGTCCCGTGCGAACGCGGACGGGAAGAAGCGCAGGGACGGCGACGGGGGTGGCGAATGAGCCGGCTCCTGTCCTTGCTCGCCCTGGTGCTCGTGGCCTGCGGTGAACCCATCGAAGGCGACGACAACGAGCAGGTCGTCCAGAAGAAGAAGAAGAAGAACGACAGCGCCGCGGTGGAGCTCGACTCCAGCTACTTCTACAACCCGGCGGGCAAGCGTGATCCGTTCCAGGACTTCGTCCAGCGTCGCGGGGACGAGGGTGCCGCCGACACGCCCCCGCTGCAGCGCTGGGACATCGACAAGTTCACGCTGCGCGGGGTGATCTGGTCGACCACGTCGCCGCGCGCCCTGCTCGTGGACCCCGAGGGCACCGGACATCCGGTCGCGCTCGGAACGCAGGTGGGACGAAACTTTGGGAAGGTCACCGACATCTCGGACAAGTCCGTGGTCGTGACCGAGGAATACCAGACGCCCGATGGGCAACTCGTCGTGAACCCGGTGGAAGTCCGGTTCACACAAGAGGGCAACAAGCGATGACGTACAGAGCAATCCCGGAGCGAGGCGGACGGTTGCGTGTCGTGAGCGTGCTCGTGCTCGCTCTCGCCGCGGGGCTCGCATGGTCCACGCCGGCATGGGCCGAGGACGCCCACGTCGTGGACATCGCCGCGCGGGAAAAGGACTCGGCCACCTCCGTACGCATCGCCGTGTCCGGCGGTGCCGCCCCGACGGTGACGCCGTACCGGATGGAGAATCCGGAGCGTCTCGTGCTCGACATCGACGGGGTCGCCATCGACGAGGCCCTGCAGGGCGTGCCCGGTGGACTGGTGAGCCGTGTGGAGGTGCAGGACCGCGCCGAGGGCCGCAGCGCACGGGTGACCCTGCACCTGCTCGAGCCTGCCCGGTGGAGCGTGGAGTCCGAGTTCGACGCCATCGTGCTGCGTCTGCGCGCGGGGTCGGTCGAGGATCCTCTCGCGGCCGCGCTCGGCGCAGGGGCCGGGAACGCGCCGACGCGCCTGAGCGGCCCTGCGGGGGCGGTGGCGGGCGTGGCGCTCTCCTCGCTGGACTTCCAGCAGCGGGATCGGGTCAGCCGCGTGCTCATCGGAGCCGTGGGCTCGGAGCCCGCGGTCAGCCAGCCGGAACCCGGGGTGATCGCCGTCGATCTGCCGGGCGCCAAGATCCCGGACAGCCTCAAGAGGGAGCTGGACACCCGCTTCTTCGCCAGCGCGGTGGACTCCGTCCGCGCGTCGACGACCCGGGCCGGCGTGCGCGTGACCGTGCGCCTGCGTGCGGGCGCCGAGTACGAGGTGAAGCGGGACGGCGGGCTCACGGTGCTCGAGGTCCAGGTTCCGCAGGACGTGGCCACTCCGGAGCCCGTCGCGCTCCGGGCCGCCAGCGTGCAGGGCGTGGACCCCGCGGCGCCGTCGACGCCGGAGAAGGGTCTCGGCAACGCCACCAGCCGGGAAGTGCTCATCACCGGCAACGGGCGGCGCGTGGATCCGCAGGCCGTCTTCGGTCCGGGCATGGGTGCCAACGCGCCCGGTGGGTTCTCGTTCGCGACCGATGTCGGCAGCGTGACGACCCGTGGGTCCGACGCGCGTCGCATGAGCATCGACCTCCAGGAGGCCGACATCCACACGGTGTTCCGCTTCATCGCGGACTTCGCCGAGGTGAACGTCGTCGCCTCCGACGAGGTGTCCGGCAAGGTCACCGTGCGGCTCAAGGACGTCCCCTGGGACGAGGCGCTCGGCTCGATCCTCCAGGCGAAGGGCCTCGGCGCGCAGCGCTTCGGCAACATCCTGCGGGTCGCGTCGCTCGAGAAGATCAAGGCCGAGCAGCAGGCGGCGCTCGAGGCGAAGAAGGCGAACGACGACCTCACGCCGCTGACGCTGTTCATGGCCCCGCTCAACTACGCGACGGCAAGCCAGATCCAGGCACAGGTGGCGGCGCTGTTGTCGCCGCGTGGCGCCGTGCAGGTGGACACCCGCGGCAACCAGCTGATCATCAAGGACACCGAGGAGCGCGTCGCGCAGGTGCGCGAGCTGCTCAAGCACCTCGACTCGCCCAACCGGGAGGTCGACATCGAGGCGCGTTTCGTGGAGGCGTCCGCGAACTTCACGCGTTCCCTGGGCATCCAGTGGGGCACGGAGGTCGATGCCTCCGCCACCACCGGCTACCCGACCGGAGCCTTGTTCCCGAACTCCGTCCGCGCGGGCGGTGGTATCAACCAGGCCGGAAACGGGGCGTTCTACGCCGCGGACGCGGACAACCTCGTCGTCGACCTCGGCGCCGCGGGCCACACCGGGGCCATCTCCTTCGCGCTCGGCAGCATTCCGGGCCTCGTGGACATCAACGCGCGGTTGAGCGCGCTGCAGAGCGAGGGCTTCGGCCGTGTCGTGTCGAACCCGCACGTGCGCACGCTCGACAACGAGGAGGCGCGCGTGTCGCAGGGTGCGCGCGTCCCGTTCGTGTCGGTGAGCCAGGGTGGCACGCAGGTCCAGTTCATCCAGGCTGCGCTCGAGCTGCGGGTCACGCCGCACATCACCACGGACGGCGGCATCTTCCTCGACATCCAGTTGACGAACAACCGCCCCGACTTCGGCAACACCGTACAGGGCAACCCGGCCATCCAGACGAAGGAGATCGCCACGAGCGTGCTCGTCGCGGACGGAGACACCACCGTGCTGGGCGGGGTGTACGCCACGACGGAGTCGCAGTCGGAGCGCAGCGTGCCGTTCTTCTCGAAGATCCCGGTCCTCAAGGTGCTGTTCAAGAACCAGCTGCGCGAGAAGTCGCAGAACGAGATGCTCGTGTTCATCACGCCGCGGATCGTGCCGATCGTCACGCGCAAGCCTTCGCCCTGAGCCCGCCCGCGCCGCGCGTGGCGCTCGCGGGGCCGATGGGGTCCGGCAAGTCCAGCGTGGGCCGCAGGTTGGCTGCGCGGCTGGGTGTTCCGTTCGTGGACCTGGACGCGTGCGTGGGGGACGTGCCCTCCGTGTTCGCGCGCGAGGGCGAGGCCGGGTTCCGCGCCCGGGAGCGCGACGCGCTCGCGAAGGCGGTCACGGCGCCGTGCGGGGTCCTCGCGCTGGGTGGCGGGGCGGCCCTGACGGCGGAGGCACGCGCGCAGCTCGCCGGCTGGCGCGTGGCCGTGCTGCATGCCCCGGTGCAGGTGCTCCGCGCGCGCGTCGCGGGAGACCCGTCGCGGCCGCTGGTCGACGATCTCGAGACGCTCACCGCGTCGCGGGCCTCCGCGTACGCGAGGACCGGCGTGCCGGTCGACACCGACGGGCGCTCCATCGACGAGGTCGTCGACGGGGTGATGCTCGCGCTCGGATGCGTCGACCCCGGCGAGCCCCCCGCGCGTTGGGTGCTCGGCAGCGCCGACGAGGCCCCCGTGGTCGCGACGGAGGGGCTCGACGCCCTGGGTTCGTGGATGCGGCGGGCGGGTCTGCGGAGCGCGCGGGCGGTCCTCGTCAGCGACGCCCATGTCGACGCCGCATGGGGCGACCCCGCGGAAGGGGCCCTGCGCGGCGGAGGCTACGACGTGGCGCGCATCGTCCTCACGCCGGGAGAGGCCCACAAGACCGTCGAGGCCTGGGCCGACCTGGTCTCACGGCTGGTGGATGCCGGCGTGGCACGGGACACGCCGATCGTCGCGCTGGGCGGCGGGGTCGTGGGGGACCTGGCCGGCTTCGCGGCGGCGACGGTGCTTCGCGGCGTGCCGCTCGTGCAGGTCCCGACCAGCCTGCTCGCCATGGTGGACGCGTCGGTGGGAGGCAAGACCGCCGTCAACCTGGCGCAGGGCCGCAACCTCGTGGGGGCCTTCCATCCGGCGCGGCTGGTGCTCGCTCCGATGGCGACCCTGTCGACGCTGCCGGAGCCGGAGTACCGGAGTGGCCTGGGCGAGGTGGTGAAGCACGCCCTGCTGGCCGGCGAGGACGCGTTGGCGCGGTGCGAGCGCGCGGCCGACGCCTTGCGGGCGCGCGACCCCGGGGCGACGGCCGCGGCGGTGCGCGAGGCGGTGACGTTCAAGCTCCGCGTGGTGGCGGCGGACCCGGTCGAGCGCGGCCAGCGGGTCATCCTCAACCTGGGCCACACGGTCGCCCACGCCCTGGAGACCGCCGCCGGCCACGGGGCGCTGCGGCACGGGGAGGCCGTGGCGATCGGACTCGCGGCCATGCTGCGGTGGGCGTCCGCGCGCGGGAGGTGTGCCCCGTCCCTCCCGCCGCGCGTCGAGGCCCTGCTTCGGGGCCTGGGTCTGCCCACCTGGGCCCCTCCCGCGCTCGACCCCGCGCGGGTACGTGCCGCGGTCGGCATGGACAAGAAGCGCGAGCGTGGTAGGATTCGCCTTGTGGTGCCTCGTGCGCCCGGGTCGGTCGAGGTCCTCGACGCCGAACCGGGGGATTTGGACGATCTGGTCCGGAATGCGTTCACCACGACCCCGCTCCCCGCGGAGATGCCATGACGCTGCTGCTGCCCGCCCTCCTCGCCTGCGCCAACGAACCCGTCGGCGCCGAATACGGCTCCCAGGTGATCGTCCCGCAGGACGTCGAGTACGCGATGGACGCCGCGCTGAACATCCCCGAGGATCGCGCGGGGATGCTGTCCTACGGCTACGTCACGGTCGTCGACCCCGTCGGCGAGCCGGTGCCGGGGGTGCGGGTCGAGCTGATCTCCGGCTGGTCGGGCGCCTACATCATTCCCGACGGTGCGGTGCGGATCGTGAACGACCTCGACGAGGCGTGCGACGCCGGAGCGAGCACCGACGAGGAGTGCGCGGCCTGGTACGACACCGAGGGCGAACGCTACTTCGAGTGGTCCGGCGAGTACGAGGACGTGAACACCATCCGTCCGAACTACGTGCAGACGGTCACGAACAACCGTGGCCTCGTCCCGTTCTTCGTGTTCCTGAACTCGGCCCCCGTGGACGGGGACGGTGCCGCGCAGCCGTTCGCGGTGTTCGCGAGCATCGCGGTCGACACGGACTCGTTCTCCTTCACGCCCGTCTCGGGCTGAGCCGGGGCTGGGCGACGGTGTGACGCGCGAGCTCCTCGTGCTGCACGGTCCGAATCTCGACCAGCTCGGTCGTCGGGAGCCCGCGCGCTACGGGCGTGACACCCTCGCAGACATCGACGCCCGACTGATCGCGCAGGGTGCCGCCCGCGGCTGGGTCGTGCGCACCTTCCAGTCGAACTGGGAGGGGGCGCTGGTGGACCACGTCCACGCGAGCAGCGCGGCGGGCATCGTCGTGAACGCGGCGGGCCTGACGCACACCTCCGTGGTGATGCGCGACGCGCTGTTGGCGGCGGGCCGGCCGTTCGTGGAGGTGCACCTCACGAACGTCCACGCGCGGGAGCCCTTCCGGCACCGCAGCCTTCTGTCGGACGCGGCGCTCGGCGTGGTGTGCGGGTTTGGCGCGCTCGGCTACGCGTTCGCGCTGGATGGGTTGATCGCCGCGCTGGAGGCGTCGGAGGGCTGATGGAACGCGCGCGGCTCGAACAGGAGGCCCAGCGGGCCCTCGATCGCGGAAGCCCGGAGGCGGCGCTCGCGGCCTACCAGGCCCTCGCGCGGCTCGACCCGCGCGACCGGCGCGTGCGCCAGAAGGTGGCCGAGCTGCTCGTGCGCTGCGGCCGCACGTGGGAGGCCTCGCCGATCCTTCGCGACCTCGCCGACGGGATGGCGCGGGACGGGGCGCACCGGGCCGCGTTGGCGCTGTACCGGCAACTGCTGGGCCTGGGTGTCGACGATCCGCCGCTGCACATGGCGCTCGCCGAGTGCCTCGCGGCGTCGGGCAACGTGGCCGACGCGCGCACGCACTGGGACACCGCCGCCCGGCTGTGGGCCGCCGCGGGCCAGTCCGCCGACGCCGCGCGCGCCGCGCAGCGCGTCTCCGAGCACGCCCCGGGAGAGCTCGCGCTCCGGGTCCGCGTCGCGGAGCTGCTGGAAGCGGCCGGCGACACCGACGGGGCGGCCTGGACCTACGCGGACGTGGCCGCGGAGTACCGTCGCCGAGGACGGGCCGACGAGGGCGGCCGCGTGGCCGAGCTGGCGCTGGCGCTGCGGCCCGGCGACCTCGAGCTGCTGCTGGACGCGGCGCGCGCCCGCCTGGCGCAGGACGCCGCGCAGGCGGCGCTCGGTCACTTGCAGGCCGCGTTCCGCATCGCCTCCGGCGACGCCCGCGTGCTGGATCTGCTCGCACGGGCCTTCGAGGCGGCCGGGCAGCCCGACAAGGCCGTCCGGGTGCTGGATGCGCTCGCGCGTGCGCACGCGGACGCGGGGGCGTTGGAGGGCGAGGCGGACGCGCTGCGCCGCGCCGCGCGCCTGGCCCCCGGGGACGCGCGCCTGGCGGAGCGGTTGTCGGCCGTCGAGGGACACGTGGCGCGCCGGGCCCGACGCCTCACGGACCTTCCCTGCGCGGCGCCCGTCGACGAGGCGGAGATGCGCGCCGTGGTGCGGGCCGAGGTGTTCCTGCGCTGCGGGTTCGCCACGCGGGCCGCGCACGCGCTCGACGCGCTCGCGGAACGGGCGGGGTCTCCCGCGATGCTCGCGGCGCGCGCCGAGGTGGACGCCGCCGCGGGGCGGCTCGGCGAGGCGGTGTCGTGCGCGGCGCGCCTGCACGCCGTGGCGGGCGATGCCCGGGATGCCGTCGCGGAGCGTGTGCGCGCATGGGGTGGCGAGCTGCCGAGCGCCCCGACGGTGCTCGATCTCGCGGAGGACGCCATCGTGGACGACGAGATCGTCGACGATGCCATCGTGGACGACGTCATCGTGGATGATCTCTCCGTGGCCGGGGGCGTTGCGGGGGCCGGCCCCAGGCCCCCGCCCCAGGCGGAGGAAGGGCGCTCGGATGCTGTCGCGCCGGGAGCGTACGACGCGATCGTCGAGGACGTCGTCGAGGAGGTCGTCGACACGCTCGCGGACGACGTGCTGGACGAGATCGTCGAGGACGCGGTCGACGACCTGTCCGTGCCGGACGGCGCGGAGGCGCGAGGAGACCGGTTGGCGGACGCGGGGGACTGGAAGGGCGCGTTGTTCGCGTGGCGCGAGGTGCTGGCGGAGGACCCCCGGAACGAGCGTGTGCTCGGGAAGATCGCGGGTCTGCGCGGGCGGGCCGCGTCGTCTGGGGCCGCGCCGGTCGCTCCCGCGCCGATCGCGCCCGTGCCCGTGGCGCCGGCGACGGTCGGCGTGATGCCGCCTGCCGCGTCCCGGGGCGAGGTCGTGTTCGCCGAGGTCGATCCCGACAGCGTCGCGTTCGACCCATCGCCCGTGTCCGCGGACGACGACTCGGCGTGGGACGACCTGGTGGACGACGTCCCCGCGCTGGATCTCGCGGCCGCCGGCCGAGCGCTGCTCGACGAGGGCCGCAACGAGGACGTGCTGCAGCTGCTCGAGGGGGAGGCGGGACTCGCGGTCGCGACCCTGCGCGCGGCGGCACATCGCGCGGCCGGCCATCCGGTGCGCGGGCTCGAGGCCCTCCGCGAGGCGGTCGCCGAGGCCTCCGAGTCGGATCCCGACTACCCCGACGCGCTGCTGGAGCTGTCCGACGGCTACGCCGCGACGGGCAAGGCGCGCCTCGCGCTGCGCACCCTCGACGAGCTGGCCGCGCTCGCCCCCGCCCACCGCGCCGCCGAGGTCGCCGCGCGCCGCACCGCGCTCGGCGGCTGAGCCCGGCGCGCTACTCGCCCGCCCAGCGCTTCTCCTCGAAGTACCACACCCGCGTCACGCTCCCTTCCTCCGGGACGACGATGCTGAAGGCCTTCTTCCGCGAATCGTCCGTCTGCAGCAGCACCTGGTGCTCGCCGGCGGGAAGCGCGTGATCATGCAGGGGCGTGTAGCGGATGTAGCGGCCGTCGATCACGACCTGCGCCCGCGGCACCGCGCCGAGTGACACGCGGCCCTGCGCCGCGGAGGCGCGCGCGGACGCCGAGGCCACGGGGCGCGGCGGAGCGGCCGGGACCACCGGCGCGGCCGCAGCGGGCTGCGGGGCGCGAACGGACGTGGTCGCGGGGGCGGGCGTCGCGACGGCGGCCGGCGCAGGCGGGACGAGGGCGGGGGGTGGCGCCGTCGCGGCAGGCGCAGCGGGCGTCGTGGGGGCTGGGGCGCGCGGGGCCGCCGCCGGCGTCGGCGGGGCGGCCGGCGGTGCGACGGGCGCGGGCACCGCGACGGCGGAGGCCGACGGGACTCCCGCGGAGGGTGCCGCCGCGGGCGTGGCGGCCGGCGTCGATGGCACCGGCCGGGACGCGGGAGCCTGCGGGGCCGGCGCGACCATGACCGCCTGCGGGCGGGTGGACGAGCTCGGCTGCGCGGCGTCGGGGGCGGACGTGCGCCGCCCGACCCATCCCCCGACCGTCACGGCGATCACGAGCATCGCCGCGCCCGCCGCCACCTGCTGCCAGTTCCAGGCGCGCACGGGCACGTCATCCAGCCCGATCGGCGCGTGGTCGACGTCGCCGGACGGCAGCGGAGCGGGCGCGTGCGCGTTGCCGGTGCGCACCGGCAGCGGCGCGGCCGCCGGCTCCGGCGGGGTGATGGGCACCGCAGCCGCCAGACCGGGCGGAAGCTCCGGCGGGGGCGGGCGGAGCGGCGTCGGCTGCGCTTCGGCACGCACGGGCCCGGCGCGGGATGCGGTCTCGGCACGCGCGCTGCTGGCGCGCGCCCCGCGCGCTGCGGACGCTCGGGCGATTCCGGCGCTGGTGGCGGGGTCCAGCAGGCGCAGGTCGCGCACCAGTCGCACGAGCGCCTCCTGGACGCTGACCGGATCCGGCACCAGGGACGCGAGCGCGCGCCCGAGGGTTCCCGTGCCGTCGTGGCGGGCCGCGGGGTCGCGCTGCAGCGCGCGCACCAGGATCGCGCCGAGGTCGGCGTAGGCGCCGTCGAGCGCCGTGGCGCGCCGCGCGGCCTCGTCGACGCGCATGGCGGCGCGGATCTCGTCGATCTCGCGTTCGGGGAACAGCGGGTTGAGCGTGGCGAGCTCGTAGAGCACGGCAGCGACGCCGTAGAGGTCGGCCTGGCCGCCGACGGGCTGCTGCTCCGCCTGCTCGAGCGCCATGTAGCCCCAGGTGCCCTTCACGCCCTCCATGGCCTCCTCGACGTCGCGGCCGGCGGAGATTCCGAAGTCGAGCACCTTGGCGACGCCCTGCGTGTTGAGCATCAGGTTGGTGGGCTTGATGTCGCGGTGCACGAGGTTCAGCGGCCGGCCGTCCTCGTCGCGCAGCATGTGGGCGTAGTGGAGGCCCTCGCAGACCTGGCGGCCCAGCTCCGCGATCACCGTCACCGGAAGCCGCACGCCCTGGCGCTGGCATCCCGCGATGATCTTGCGGAAGGTGATGCCGTCGATGAACTCCATCACCAGGTAGTAGTGGTCGGCCTCGCGGTTGAACTGCTGCACGCGGACGAGGTTCTGGTGCTCCAGCCGCGCGGAGAGGCGCGCCTCCGTGATGAACAGCTCCTGGAACGCCGATTCGTGGGCGAAGTCCGGGTGGATCACCTTGATGGCCACGCGCGTGGACACGCCGGCGAGCGAATCCAGGCGGCCCTCGTAGACGCGCGCCATGCCGCCGCCACCGATCGGCCGCAGGAGGCGGTACGGCCCCAGCCGCCGCTCACCCGTGCCAGCTTCCTGCTCGGCGGGGGACGTACTTGCGCGCATGATGGCTAGTCGTATCCTGCTCGTCCGCGCACGCACGCCACGAGCGCCGCGCACGTGAGGTCGCGGCCCGCCCGCCCGGCCACCCACGCCTGCGCGCCTTCCGGGTCGATGAGGTCGGGAAGCTCGTCGTGGTCGGGATCGTCGAGCAGGTGCACGGCGGCTTCCGGGATGCCGCCCACCCGCGATCCCACGGAGGCGAGTCCGCGGGCTGCTCCCTCCAGGAGCACCAGCCCCAGCCCTTCCGCGCCGTCCTCCATGGGGCGGGGGGGCTCACGCCGCCCCCCCGCAACGCCCCCCGGCGCGTCGTCGCGCGCGAGCAGCACCACGGCGTCGTGGCCGGCCCACGGGATGGACTCGCGTGGGCGTGCGCCGACGAACGTGGCACGGACCCCGAGCGACGTCGCCAAGCCCTCCAGGGCGGCCCGCTCCGGCCCGTCTCCCACCACCGTGACGGGCCGGCCGGCGCGCGCCGCCAGGCGCAGGGCGCGGTCCACGCCCTTCGACGCGACGAGCCTCGCCACGACCAGCAGCGCGGGCCCCCGCGCCACCACGGGGACCACGTCGATCGGGGCCGGCAGCACCGTGGCCTGCACGTCGAGCCGGGCGCGCAGCCGGTCCGCCAGGAACCGTGACACCGTCACGTGCGTGGCGGAACGGGCCAGCGACTCCCGCGTGGCGCCGCCCCACGGCCGACGGGCCGGCCGGGTCAGGTCCGACCCGTGCCACGCGATCACGAGCGGCGCCCCGCCCCGCGCGGCCAGCGCGCGCACCCCGCCCCCCAGGCCTGCGGCGAGCTCCCAGTTCGCCGCCACGACCACGTCGCCGGGGCGCAGGCTGCCCGCGAGCGCGCACGCGAACCACGTCCCCGCCGCACGCGGGCCGCCGGGCGTGGGAATGCCCGTGACGGGCCAGGGCCGTCCGGCGCCGGCGTGGCGCCGCGGTGCCCACACGCGCACGGCCTCGCCGCGGTGGTGCAGCCCGCGTGCCAGCTCGTCGGCCCACGTCGCGATGCCGCCGGGGTGTGGCGGGTACTCGGGGGTCAGCAGGTGCCACGTCACGGAAGCGCCGCAGCGGCGCGCGCGGCCGCGAGCACGGTCTCGACCGGAAGCGTCGCGAGGCAGGCGTGGTCGCCGCGTCCGCAGGCTGCCGCGCCGTGGCGGCTGCACGGCCGGCAGTCCAGCGACACGCCGAGCATGCGCTGCCGCACGCCGTCGGCATAGGAGACGTAGCCGTCGTCGGGGTGCGTGGGGCCGAACAGCCCGACGACCGGAAGGCCCACCGCGGCGCCGAGGTGCAGCAGGCCGGTGTCCCCCGCCACCATGACGGCCGCCCCCTCGAGGGCGTCGAACGTGCGGTCGAAGCCTTCCTCGCAGACCGCCTCGCCGTGACGCGCGGCGCCCGCGACCGCGCGGACGAGCGACTCCTCGCCGGGGCCGCCGAGCACGCGCACGGGGCCGTCCCACGCGGCCGCGAGGGCTGCGGCGTGCGGCCATCGCTTCGTCGCCACGGACGCCCCCGGCACCAGCACGAGGGCTTCGCCGCGCCGCGCCGGCGCCAGCCACGGAAGCGGGTCGGGCGGCACGCCGATGGCCCTCGCCCAGCGCTGGAGCACCGGGTCCGCGGGCGCGCCGAGGTGCCAGGCGCGCAGGGAGCGTCGCAGGTCCTGGCGCGCGGCGCGTGCGTCGACGTGCAGCCGCAACGTCCGCAGGTTGACCTGCAGATCGACCGTGCGCGCGGCGGCCGGAAGCGGCGCGTCGGGCGCACGCACCTCCACGACGCCCGGGAAGCGCGCGACGAGGCCATGGTAGCGCCGGTGTGTCACGAAGCAGGTCGGGCCCGCGGCGCGGGTGAACGCCGCGGCGAGCACCACGTCACCGAGCGAGCGCGTGCGGATCAGCGTGGTGCGGATCACGGCACCCCTCGCGCGGTCGGGGCGTCGAGGGCGGCGTGGACCGCCGCGACGGAAAGCTGCGCCATGCACGACGGGCGCGGCCCCCGCCACGTGAAGCGCGTGCAGTGACGCCGGCCACAGGGACTGCAGGACAGCGCCGCGCGGACGGGTTCCCCGGCGCCCGTCTCCGCGGGGCTGGTCGGCCCGTGCAGCATGAGCGTCCGCAGGCCCGCGGCCGCCGCGAGGTGCGTCACGCCGGAGTCGTGCCCCACTACGGCGGAGGCGCGCTGGAGGTGCGCGACGAGTCCGTGCAGGTCGTCGTGATCGAGGATGGGGTGGTCGCCGGCCAAGGCTGCGACGGCGTCGTGCTCCCCGGGACCCGCCAGGAACCACGCGGCGCGGCCCTCGGAGCGCAGGCGGTCGGCGAGCGCGCGCGCGTGCGGCCAGCGGTTCAACGGCGTGTTGCCATGCACGTGCAGCGCCACGAAGCCTTCGGGCGGGAGCATCCCCGCGGTGTCACCGGGCACGGGTCGGTGCGGCCATCGCGGCGGACCGTCCACCATGGCGCCGAGCGCCTCCGCGATGCGCGCCCAGCCGCGCCAGCGCGCCTCGCCCGGGACCACGGGGAGTGCGTGGGTCAGCAGCATGCCGCGCCCGTGCGACGCCAGGCCGGTGCGTGCCGGAAGGTGCCGCCAGCGCCACGCGGCCCCGAAGCTCGGCTTGAGAAGCACGCCGTGGCTGCCCGCGTGCGGTGCCTCCTCGCGACGTGCCACGATGACGCCCGGAAGCCCGCCGTAGAGCGCGGCACCCCAGCGGGGCGCGTGCACGCGTGCGCCGTGCGTCCTGCCGATCGCGGCCACGGCGGGCAGCGCCATGACCCCGTCGCCGAGGTGGTCGGGTGCGCGGATCGACAGCACGCGACCGCGTAACCGGGGGAGGCGGGACGGTCGGGAACGGGGTAGGGGGCCACGCTCGGGAGCTCCCTCTGTCCGCGACCCTGCCCGTGCTCGGCCGGTTCCGCCCCGCGGGGCCCGTGGCGTTCCACGCCGACGGGATCGCGGAGGCCTGCGCCGCGCCGCGTCGTACGGTGCACGTGGTGCGGCATGCCGCCGGACACGTGGGCGTGGCCTTCGATGGCGTCTGCGAGGCCGGCGCGGTGCCCGGGGACGACGCGCTCGCGTGGCTCGGCACGCTCCCGCCGGTGTACCCCGAGTGGTTGGGCGATCGCGGCTTCTGCGAGGCCCACGGCACGCGGTTCCCCTACATCGCCGGCGCGATGGCGAACGGCATCGGTTCGGTCGCGATCGTGGTGGCCATGGCGCGCTCCGGCATGCTCGGGTTCTTCGGTGCGGCGGGGCTGTCGCTCGGGCGCGTCGAGGCGGCCATCGCGCAGATCCAGGCGGAGGCGGGCGACGCGCCGTGGGGCGTCAACCTCATCCACAGCCCGCAGGAGCCGCTGCTCGAGGCCGGAAACGTCGACCTGCTCCTGAGGCGCGGCGTCGTGCGGGCCAGCGCGAGCGCCTACATGCGCCTCACCCCGCCGCTGGTGCGCTATGCCTGCACCGGGCTGCGGGAGGTCGACGGGTGCGTCGTGCGCCGGAACCACGTGTTCGCGAAGATCAGCCGCCCGGAGACGGCGCGGCACTTCCTCTCGCCGGCGCCGGCCGCCATGCTCGATTCGCTCGTGCGGGAGGGCCTCCTGACCGCCGAGGAGGCGCGGCTCGCGGCGCGCGTCCCGGTCGCGGAGGACGTGACGGTGGAGGCCGACAGCGGCGGCCACACGGACAACCGGCCGCTCGTGGCCATGTTCCCGACGATCGCGCGGCTCCGTGACGAGCTCGTGCGCGCCCACGGCTACGACCGCCCGGTGCGTGTCGGTGCCGCCGGCGGCCTGGGGACGCCCGAGTCCGTGGCGGCCGCCTTTGCCATGGGCGCGGCCTACGTGCTCACCGGCAGCGTGAACCAGGCCTGCGTGGAGGCGGATCTCGCCCCGGCCGCCAAGGCGCTGCTGGCGCGGGCGGGCATCGCGGACGTGACGATGGCCCCGGCCGCCGACATGTTCGAGCTGGGCGTCGAGGTCCAGGTGCTGCGGCGCGGCACGCTGTTCGCACCGCGGGCCCACCTGCTGCGCGCCCTGTTCCAGCGCCACGACTCCTGGGACGACATCCCCGCCGAGTCCAAGGCCAAGGTCGAGGCGGAGGTGTTCCGCCAGCCGATGGACGCCGTGTGGGCCGACACCGTGCGGTTCTGGACCGCGCGGGACCCGGCGCAGCTGGAGCGCGCGGCGAAGGACCCGCGGCATCGCCTGGCGCTGCTGTTCCGCTGGTACCTCGGCCGCGCGAGCCGTTGGGCCATCGAGGGGACCTCCGAGCGCGCCAGCGACTGGCAGATCTGGTGCGGTCCCGCGCAGGGGGCGTTCAACGCCTGGGCCGCGGGCAGCTTCCTCGAGGATCCCGTCCACCGCACGGTCGTCCAGGTGGCGCGCAACCTGCTGGAGGGTGCCGCCGTCGCCACGCGCGCCGCGCAGCTCCGCACGCACGGCGTGGCGGTGCCCGCCGGAGCGTCCACCTTCGTCCCCCGTCCGCTCGGCTGAGGTCGCCATGGCACAGGTTCCCATCGCGGTCGTCGGGCTGGGCGCGCTGTTCCCGGGCAGCGTCGGGGTCGCGGGCTACTGGCGCACGCTCGTCGAGGGGCGCGACACCGTCACCGACGTGCCCGAGCACCATTGGCGGCTGGCCGACTACCATGACCCCGACCCGAAGGCCGAGGACCGGACCTACGCGCGGCGCGGCGCCTTCCTGCCCACGGTGGACTTCGATTCGCTGGCGTGGGGCGTGCCGCCGAACCTCGTGCCGGCCACCGACACCAGCCAGCTGCTTGCGCTCATCGTCGCGCGCATGGTGCTCGACGACGCGGCGCGCGGCCATGGAACGCCGCTCGATCTGTCCCGCGCCAGCGTGATCCTCGGCGTCACGGGCGCCCAGGAGCTCTTCGGCACGATGGTCAGCCGGCTGCAGCGTCCGGTGTGGGAGCGCAGCCTCCGCGGGATGGGCCTCCCCGAGTCGCAGGTCGTGGAGGCCTGCCGCCGCATCGCGGCGCACTACGTGCCGTGGCAGGAGGCGACGTTCCCGGGGCTGCTCGGAAACGTCGTGGCGGGACGCATCGCGAACCGCCTGGACCTGCGCGGCACGAACTGCGTCATCGACGCGGCGTGCGCCAGCTCCCTCGGCGCGGTGCACCTGGCGATCAACGAGCTGGCGCTCGGACAGAGCGACCTCGTCGTGACCGGCGGTGTCGACACGCTCAACGACATCCTGATGCACATGTGCTTCAGCAAGACGCCGGCGCTGTCGCCGTCGAACGACTGTCGTCCGTTCGACGCGGACTCCGACGGGACCCTGCTCGGGGAAGGGCTGGGGATGCTCGCGCTCAAGCGCCTCGACGACGCGGAGCGCGACGGGGACGCGATCTACGCGGTGATCCGCGGGCTGGGCAGCGGCTCGGACGGGCGCTCGAAGTCGGTCTACGCGCCGGTGTCCGAGGGCCAGGCGCGGGCGCTGTCCGCCGCCTATGACGCGGCCGGCTACGGCCCCGACACCGTCGAGCTGCTCGAGGCGCACGGCACCGCCACGC
>JBDLRI010000059.1:0-12718 GCA_039800105.1 Pseudomonadota bacterium | reverse complement strand
CACGGGCGGCATCGACGCGCCGCCGGCCGGGTTCCTCGCAACGTTCCCGTTCTCGGGCGGGTGCGGGGACGTGGTGTTCTACGCGCGCAGCGACGACGACTCCCTGGGCCTGTTCGTGTACATCGCCGGGCTGGCAACCGAGGCCGCGACGGCCGGCACGACGCAGGACTGGGTCTTTCCGCTCGACGTGGCCGACCCCGACGTGCGCGTGGAGGTGCGGCAGGGCGTGCGCGTGAGCGACATCGTCTGCGACGACGTGGCGGAGATCGATTCGCGCGTGGACGTGCGGTGGACCGCCGTGGGCGGCGAGGCGCGGGTGCGCATCACGCCGGCGCCGTCCGGCGGGTGGCACACCGGCACGGGGACGCTCACGCTCAGCGACGTGACCTTCGCGCGTGACGACGATCCGGCGCAGGTCGTGTCGGGCGGGGATCTCGAGATCGCCGACGTGTTCGTGGGGTGGCTTGCGGGGTGAGCGGTCCGGCCATTCGGCCGCGCACGTGCATCGCCACCCGGGCGTCCATGGACGGGGTCCGCCGAGTAGAGGTATGACATTCCGGTGGCGCGTCCGCCATGGAGGGTCGGCATGCATCGTACGCGAATCCAAGCCTTGTTCTCGGCGCTGCCCCTGCTCGTGATGAACGCATGTTTCGAGGGTGGGAAAGTAGGCGACGTACTTCAGGATACCGGAAGCGAGGAACGACCTCTCGGTCCTGCCCTCCGTGTGACGCCCAGTCCCTTGCTGTTTGAGGTGGGGGAACCCGGCACGACCGTCCAGAAGGCGCTCACGCTCCAGAGCGTGGGCGACGCCATGTTGAACATCACGGGTGCGGAGGTCACGGCCGGGAGCGAGTCGTTCACCCTCATTTCGCCGCTTACGGAGCTGCTCGGTGCCTACGAACCCGGTGCGACCGTCGAGGTGCTCGTGGCGTTGTACGCCAGTGGCCGACCCGTCGGTGGACGTATCACCCTCCTGTCCAACGACGCGACCAGTCCGACATCCTACGTGGACCTCGTTGCGGGACCGGTGGTGCCGGACCTCGTGATCGAGCCCGATACGATCCACTTCGGCGCTGCGTCGGTCGGGGCGACGAAGACGGAGCGCGTGACGCTTCGCAACGTCGGACATGCCCCGCTCGTGGTCACGGCCCTGACGACGACGGACGCGGTGTTCACGGCATCGGCCTCGCGGACGGTCCCGCTCGAACTCGGATCGCAGGACACCGTGGACCTCACGCTGCGGTTCACCCCCGAGGGGGAGCGGGCCTTCACCGGCGAACTGCAGGTGACCAGCAACGACGCCGACGGCATCGAAACCGTACGCATGCACGGCAGCGCAGGCAATCGCCCCGTGGCAGTCTGTGACGTGTCCCCGCGTTCCGTGGTCATGCCCGGTGTCGTCGAGTGGCGTGGCGCGCTGTCCTACGATCCAGGCGGCTACGCGATTTCCTCCTACACATGGCGGTTGGTCGCGCAGCCGGCCGGTTCGACCGCCAGCATGCCCGATGAAGCTTCTACGTCCCCGAATGTCGCAAACTTCATGCCGGTCGTGCCGGGGCGCTACACAGCCGAGCTGACGGTGAAGAATGCGCTGAACATGGAGTCCGAACCCTGCACGATCTCTGTAGAGGCCGCGGAGCCCCCAGGCCTGTGGGTTGAACTGGTGTGGCAGCATCCCTCCGACGACATGGACCTGCACCTCGTCCGCGCCGACTACACCACGTCGCAGAGCATGTTGAGCCAGAGCCCGAACGACTGCTTCTTCGTGAATTGCGTGGGCAGCTTTGGCGGCGACCTGGACTGGGGCCAGCCCGGCTACGACGGGGACGACCCGTACATGGTGATGGACGACACTGCCGGCACCGGACCGGAGGTCATCACGCTCGCTCGCCCGGAAGACACTGCCTACACCATCTGGGTGCGCGACCACGCCGGAACGGGCTCATACATCGGCCCCAACATGGTGACCGTGCGCGTCCACGCCGACGGGGAGATCCTGTGGGAGGACACGCGGAACTGCGACGGAGAGGGCAACTACTTCCCCTTCGCGCAGATCAACTGGAACACCGGCGGTCTGACCACCGTCGACCCGCTGTAGGGACCCCCCGGGGGGCGTTGCGGGGGGCAGGCAGCCCCCCGCCCCAGGAATCAGCGGATGGTGACCCCGCAGACATCCTCGAGCACCGTGACGACCGCTGCGATGTCCTGGTCGCCCTTTCCGGCGGCGCGGGCGAGGTTGTAGACCTCCCGCAGGCTCGACGCGACCGGCGTGGGGATGCGGTGCGCGGCGGCGTCCTGCAGCAGCAGTCCGAGATCCTTGTGCATCAGGTCGATGCTGAAGTGCGTGTCGAAGTTCCGCTCCAGGATCGCGGTGCCCTTGAAGCCGAAGTACGGCGAGCGGAAGCCGCTGGCCTCGACGACCTCCAGCAGCTTTCGCGGGTCCACGCCCGCCTGGGACGTGAGCAGCATCCCCTCGGAGAGGGCCTGCAGCATGGCGGCGATGAGCAGGTTCCCGGCAACCTTGACCTGGCTGCCGGCGCCGACGTCCCCGCACCGCACCCACCGCTCCCCCACGGCCGCGAAGATCGGCTCGGCGCGCGCGACATGGGCCTCGCTGCCGCCGGCCATGAGGACCAGCGTACCGGCCTCCGCGCCAGCGCGGCTTCCGGTCACCGGCGCATCCACGTAGCCCACGCCCCGCTCGGCGCAGGCCGCCGCGAACGCCCGGGCGTCCTCCGGGCCCACCGTGGAGAAGTCCACCACCAGCTGCCCTTCGCGCGCGCCCGCCAGGACGCCGTCGGGCGCAAGCAGCACCGCCCGCACCGCCGCAGGATCCGCCACGCAAAGGCACACGATTTCGGAGTCCGCCGCCAAGGCCGCCGGCGTGGTCGCGATGACCGCCCCCTCCACCCGCATGGCCCGGCCCGGCGTGCGGTTCCAGACCACCGTCGGGAAGCCACGCCGCACGAGGTTCTGCGCCATGCGCGCGCCCATGATGCCCAGGCCCGCGAAGCCCACGCGCGTGCCCTTCTGCGGCTCGGTGCCGGCCGCCCTCAGCTCTTCAGTCCGCAAGGTGCTGCCCCCGGGTCTCGGTGACGAACGGCGTGAGCGCCGCGCCGGCGAGCGGCACGAACCCCACGAGGAACAGGGCGTGCACGATCGCGTCGGGGCCCCCCTTCGCGATGGACCCCACCACGAACGGCCCGGCGGCCGCGATCACGCGGCCCGCGTTGTAGCAGAAGCCCGATCCCGTGCCGCGCAGGCGCGTGGGGTAGAGCTCCGGCAGGTAGTAGGTGAAGCTGCCGAACACCCCGAAGATCGCGAGCCCCACCGGCAGGAACGCCCACAGGCGCTGCACCGGCGTGAGCGGCAGCCCGAACGCCGCCAGGAACGCCAGCCCCGAGAGGGCGAGGTACACCGCGAACATCGGCCGTCGCCCGAAACGCTTGGCGATGGGCACGGTGAGCAGCGTGCCCACCAGCCCGCCCACGTTGAAGCAGTTGCTCGCGAGGCTCGTCCACGACGCCCGCAGGGCGTTCGCGGCGTGCGGCGCCAGGCCGCGCGCCTGCGCCTCCTGCGTCGCCAGGCCCTTGGCCAGCGTGGGGATGAAGGCCTGGCAGCTCCACCACGTGAGCAGCGCCACGAGCGCCAGCCCCAGGCCGCCGAGCGTGCGGGCGCGCCACGCGGGCGTGAACAGCTCCGAAATCGACGGCGGGGGTGCCTTGGCCGCCGCGCTCGCCCATCGCTCGGGTTCCCTCACGAAGACGCGCACCACGAGCGCCACGACGGTGGGGGCGAGCCCGCACAGGAACACCCAGCGCCAGCTCGTCTCGGGAGAGTCGACGAGCAGCTCTCCAGCGATGGCGTGGTCCACGAACGTCGCCAGCATGAGGCCGAGCGGCGCGGCGGTGTAGAGCAAGGCACCCGCCTCGATGCGGCGTTTCTCGGGCACCACCTCGGCCACCATCGCGGCACCCGCGGCCCACTCCCCGCCGATGCCCAGGCTGGCCACGAGCCGGCACGCCGCCAGCACCCACAGGTTCGGCGCCAGCGCGCAGGCGGCCGTGCCGAGCGAGTAGAGCGCCATCGTGAACAGCAGCGTGCGCGTGCGTCCGAGCCGGTCCGCCACGCGCCCGAACAGGATGCCGCCCGCCGCCCAGCCGAGCAGCAGCAGCGAGGTGAACATCCCGTTGTAGAGCGCCACGGTGTCCTGCACCATCGCGCGCTGCGCCGCGTCGGCGGCCTTCGCGGCCACCGGAAGCCCGAGCAGCGTGGGGATGCAGTTCGGCGCCACGAAGCTGAACAGCAACGCGTCGAAGCAGTCGAACCCCCAGCCCAGCCACGCGGCCAGGAGCACCGTCCACTGCGCGCGGTCCATGTCGAGCACGCGACGCGGGGCGAGGGTGGCGACGTCCATCCCGGGAAGGCTACCGCAACGCGCACGGTCCTGTCATGGCGCATCCTGGGGCGGGGGCCTGCGCGGCCGTGTCCGACCCCCTCGGGATCAACGCCCGCGGGCGCCGGCCATCAGCTCGCGCGCGGCGTCACGCGCGGCGCGCGTCACCTCGGCCCCGCCGAGCATGCGCGCCAGTTCTTCCACGCGCATCTCCGCGTCGAGGCGGTGCACCTGGCTGCGCGTACGGCCGTCCCGCACGTCCTTGCGCACGTGCAGGTGCACGTCGCCGCAGGCCGCCACCTGCGGGAGATGCGTGATGCACAGCACCTGGTGGTGCGCCGCGACCTCCGCGAGCTTCCCGCCGATGGTCGCCGCCACGGCGCCTCCGACGCCGGTGTCCACCTCGTCGAACACGTAGGTGCCCACGGGCCCCAGGCCCGCGAGTACGCGCTTGAGCGCGAGCAGCGCGCGGGAGAGCTCCCCGCCGGAGGCCACGCGGCGCAGCGGGCGCGGATCCTCGCCGGGATTCGTGGCGATGAGGAACTCCACGCGGTCCATGCCGGTCGGCCCGAGGCGGGCGCCGTCCACGGACAGCGCCCCGTCGCCGTCGAGCGGCGCCACGGCGACCTCCACGCGCGCCTCCCCCATCCCGAGGGAGGCCAGCTCCGCGGAGATGGCCCCGCCGAGCCGCCGGGCGTGCTCCTGCCGCGCCGCGCGCAGGGTCCGCGCGATGTCCCCGGCCTGCGCGCGCGCCGTGCGGTGCGCGGCCTCCAGCGCCTCGAGCCGGGCGTCGGTGCCATCGAGCGCGGCGAGCTCGGCGCGCACGGTGTCACGCTGCGCGGCGGCGGCTTCCAGCGTGCCGTAGCGCCGCGCGAGCCGGCGAAGCTGGTGCAGCCGCTCCTCGGCCTCCGCGAGACGCTCGGGATCGGCGCGCACGCCGCGCACCCCGCGGCCCAGCGCCCGTGCGGCGTCCTCCAGCTCGGCACGGGCGGCCGCGACCGGGCCCAGCATCGCCTCGAAGCCGCCGTCGATGCGCGCGGCGGCCTCCAGCTCCGCGGTGACCCGCGCGAGCAGCTCGGTCACCGAGCCATCCCCGCTGTAGAGCAGCTCCTCCGCGCGGTGCACGTGCGCGCGCAGGGCATCGGCGTGGCGCAGTCGGCCGATCTCGGCCTGCAGCGCGGCGTCCTCGTCGGGGCGGGGGTCCAGCCGCTCCAGCTCCGCGAGCTGGAAGCGCAGCAGCTCCTCGCGCTCGAGGGCCGCGGCGGCGGCCGCCCGCACCGCAGCGGCCTCGGCGACGCAGGCGGAAAGCGCCGCGACGGCCTCCCCGACCTGCGCCCGCAGCCCGTCCAGCCCCGCGAAGGCGTCGAGGTAGCCCAGGTGCGTCGCAGCGTCGGCGAGCCGCTGGTGCTCGTGCTGGCTGGAGATGTCGACGAGGCCCCGCGCGAGGCCCTCCAGCTGCGCCACCGTGACCATGCGCCCGTTGAGCGTGGCGCGGGTGCGGCCGCCGGCCTCCACCACGCGGCGCACCACCAGCTCGCCGTCGCAGTCGATGCCGGCCTCGGCCAGCCGCCCGACCAGCGGGTCGTCGGCGTCGAGCCGGAAGAGCGCCTCCACCTCGGCGCGCTCGGCGCCCGTGCGCACGGCGTCGGCGCGCGCGCGCGCACCCAGCACGAGCTGCAGGGCGCCCACGAGGATGGACTTGCCCGCGCCGGTCTCGCCGGTGACGACGTTCAGGCCCGGCCCGAACTCGACCTCCAGCTCGTCGATGATCGCGAGGTTGCGGATACGGAGCAGCTCCAGCACCGTTCAGCCCTCGAGGCGCTGGAGCGCGGCCTCGGCCGCCGCACGCACCGCGCGATCGGCGTCCCCGGCCAGCCGCTGAAGCGGAACGCGCACGAGATCGGGACGGCGGGCCCGCACCGCGGCGTCCACGAGCGCGTGGGCACAGGCCGACCGCACGCGCGGCTCGGGGTCGGCCGCCAGCGGAGGCAGCGCCGAGAGCGCGTTCGCCTGCCCGATGGCACCGATGGCGGTCACGGCGGCCTCGCGGACGGCCATGTCCGGGTCGGTGAGGAGCGGCCGCACGCGGGACGTCCAGTCCACCCGCGACCAGTAGAAGGCCAGACGCGCCACGCCCACGCCCACGGCGGGCGGTCCGCCGGGACGGTGCGCCAGCGTCGCCTGCGCCAGCGCGCGGCTCTGGTCGGGCGGCAACGCGCTGAGCTGACCGGCCAGCTCCCGCGCCACGAGCTCCGACACCTCCCCGACCAGCGCCAGTCGCGCCGCGGGGGTCGCGGGAAGCGGCGGCAGCGCCGTGGACTCCGGCGGCGCCGGCGGGGGAGGCGTTGCGGAGGGGGGCGCGCCCCCCTCCGCCCCAGCGTCCGCGAAGTAGGCGTCATCCCCGATGAGCGTCGTCTGCGGGGGCTCCTCGTCGGGAGAGGCGGTGGGGTGACCCTCGATGACCGAGATGACGTCCTCGGCCATCCAGGTCGCGCGGTCACGCGGCCGTCCGTCCGGGGACAGCGTGGCGCGCGCCTCGTGCCCGGCGTCGGGGGCGGAGTCGGGCCCGGTGTCCGGGGCCCGCTCCAGCGCGTCGAGCAGCGCGAGCAACCCGGGGATGTCGGTGCGGCTCTCGCTCTCGGGGTTCATCGTCGCGCGCAGGATGGCGCCCACGCGCTCCCAGGCGGGGCCGGCGCCGGAGATGCGCGGCGGCATGCTCGCGGAGAGCTCCTCGTAGGCGCCGATGACGTCCTGGCGGTCGCGCATCACGAACGACGGGCGACCCGTGACGAGGAAGTGCAAGGTGGCGCCGAGCGCGAAGATGTCGGTGGCCGGCGTCGGCGGATGGCCGACGAACTGCTCGGGCGCGGCGAACTCGGGTGTCCCCATGAAGGTGCCGGCACGGGTGAGGCCGTCGCCCAGCGCACCGGTGAGCTTGGCGATGCCGAAGTCCGCGACCCGGATCCGGGGGGCCTCGTCGCGCTCGACGGGGTCGCACAGCAGCACGTTCTGGGGCTTCAGATCGCGGTGGACCACCCCGCGTGCGTGCGCCTGCCCGAGCGCCAGCGCGATCTGCCGGAGGATGCGGCCGGCCACCTTCGGCGGGAGCGGGCCCACGCGACGGATGTGCTCGTGCAGCGTCCCGCCGCGCTCGAAGGTGGTGATGAGGTACGGCGGCGCGCCGCGCCGGTGCACGAAGCCGCGCCCCTCCACGATGTTCTCGTGGGCGAGGTGCTGGAGCACCTGGGCCTCGTTCGCGAGCCGCCGGAGGTGCTCGGGGGTCTCGCGGTGCGCGTAGAGGATCTTGATGGCGAGGTCGGGCGGCACGTCGTCGCCCTGGTTGTCGACCTCCCGCGCCAGGTAGGTCACGCCGCCGCCGGCGAGCGCGAGCACGCGCAGCACCCGGTAGTGCCGATCCAGCAGGTCGCCGGGGCCGAGCAGCTCCGGCCAGCCGTTCCCGGGCCGGGGGCCCCCGCACCCGAGGTTCGGGCAGGGGTTCTCGTCCTCGCGGAAGGTCGTCAGGCAGGCCGGGCAATAGAGCGTGCGCGCCACGGAAAGGCCCTTAGCGCGTCACCATGCGCCCCGGTAGACGAGCACCCCGCCGCGATCGTGGGCCAGGCCCCCCACGAGGAGGTCCGGCGTCGCATCGGCGCCGAGCATGTCCCCCACGAGGACCGCGACGCCGAGCCGTTCTCCGGAGAGATACGGCTCGATGACCCCCGTGCGGGCGGACCAGTCCGAAGTGGTGGAAACGTGGGTGCGCACACGTACGCCCCCTCCCTCCGCGAGGCCCCCGGGGCTGGCGCCCGGGTTGCCGACCACGAGGTCCGTGGCGCCGTCCCCGTCGAGGTCCCCTGTCGCGAAGCGGGTGCCGAAGGCGTCGCCCGCCCCCATCCCCGGCACCGCGGGGGTCTGCGCGTCGAGCGTGACGGTGCCGTCGAAGGGACCGCGCAGCAGGACGAGGCGGCCGCTGTCCGTACCGACGCCGTCATGGGCCGGCGCACCGACCAGGAGGTCCGCGAAGCCGTCTCCGTCGAGATCACCGGCCCCGGCGAGCGCGGCACCTGTCGCGTCCTCGTCCCCCACGATCACCGCGCGCGCGTCGGCCCAGCCGGCGGCGTCCTGCGGCAGGAGCCACACCCGCCCCGCGGCGGCGTCCCCGACGCCGACCTCGTCGAGGCCGTCTCCATCGAGGTCGCCGACTCCGTTCACGGCGCCGGATGCTGGGGCGGTGGGGGGTCCACCCCCCTCCGCAACGCCTCCCCCAGCGTCGAGCCACGGCAGGAGCCCGCCGTTCCAGGCGTCCACCACGTCGATGCCGCCGGCGTGCGCCACGAGCGCGCGGTCGGCGCCGTCGGCGCCGCGCACCATCCCGAGGGTGCTCGCCGCCACCGGGAGATCCCACGGCTGCGTCAGGCCGCCGGGGCCCAACCGCCAGAGCCGCACGTCGGTGCCCCGCGACACGAGCAGCACCGCCGCGCCGTCCCCCAGTCCCCCTGCCACGGGCGCCACCAGCCCGTCCCAGCCGGACACGCTCGGGGCCTGCGTCGCCGAGGCCGTGGCGAGCGCGCCGGGGAACAGGAACACGCGACCGGTGCCCGTCTCCCCGACGACCAGCGACGGGGCGCCGTCGCCGTCGAGGTCCGGCGCCCAGGTGAGCGTGGCGCCGAAGCCGCCGCCGGGCGTGCCGCCGGCGATCACCAGGTCCGCGGAGTCCGCACGGAACACGTCGGCGGGCGCGCCGGTGCAGTCGTTCGGAACGCCGTCCCAGCGCTCGGCGGCGCCGGGGTGCACGCCCGCGCGCGTGTCGTCGCAGTCATCCGGCACGGTCGACCAGCCGGCGGGCGCGCCGCAACGCAGCGTCGGGGAGGCCGCGGCCGCGCCGTGGCCGTCCCCGTCCACGTCCGGCCAGGCGGGCGCGCGGTCGGAGGCGTCCTCGTCCACGCGGCCGTCGCAGTCCTCGTCGACGCCGTCGCAGGTCTCGACGGCGCCGGGGTGCCGCGCGGGGTCCGTGTCGTCGCAGTCGGCCGGCGCCGGCGCGCCGTCCCCGTCCGCGTCCGCCGTGTCCGGCGCCGCGGTGTCGGGCGCGGCGGAGTCGGTGGACGCCGAGTCGGGCGCGGCGGAGTCCGACGTGGCGCCGCTGTCCGCCTCGGGGCCCGTGTCGACGACGCGCGCCGTGTCGGTCGGCGCGGCGGAATCGGGGGCCGTGTCGCCGGGGGCGGCCCCGTCCTCGCCCGCGGCGGCCAGCTCGGCGCGGCGACGCTCCCAGAGCGCCGTGTCGACGCACCCGGCGAGCGCGAGCCACGCGAGCACCACGGCGCTTACAGCCCGGTGGCCCGGAGCGCGTCGAGGATGGCCTGGCGCCGCGCCGGGAATCGCCCGGCCTCGCCCGCGGCCTCGACGACGTGGATGGACCCGCCGTCCACGAAGAGCGCCACGATCCAGCGGGCGTCCTTCTCGCCGTCGGGTGCGGTCCACTCGGTGAGGCTGCCCCGGGCGTCCCGCGCCACGGCCTCCAAGGGCTCCCCGACGGGCCGGTAGCCCGCGGCCGTCAGGTGCGCGCGCAGGGCCTCGGACCAGAACGCGAGGTCCGCCTCCGGCCGGTTCGGGAGCGTGCGGATCCGCCACACGACGTCGTCCGGGCTGACGGCCGCGGCGAGCCGGCGACCCCGGAACGGCGCGAACCCCTCGGGGACCGCGACGTCCACGCCGCACACGGTGCCGTCGGTGCTGCCGTCGCGGAAATCGCCGAGGAGCCCGGCCAGGCTGACGGCGTTGATCCAGGCGAAGCTCGACTCCCCATCCGGTGCGGGCGCCGCGCGGTCCCGGAAGCGGAAGGACACGACGAGCCGCGCGTGGCGCGCCTGATCGCGCAGCACGCGCAGGCGTCCCTCCAGCCCCTCGACCTCGCGGATGACGCGGTCGATCTCGCGCTCCACCGACACGACGCTGTCGGGGCCTGCGCCGGCCAGCACCTCGAAGTAGCGCGCCAGCACGGTGCGGCGCGCGGCGAGGGCGGCCTCCGCGTCGGCGAGCGCGGGGCCGAGCTCCTCGCGCGAGAGGGAGCGGTCCACCACGTCCCCGAGCGCGCGGGCGCGCGCGGTCATCTCGGCCACGCGCTCCGTCGGGATCCGGAGGGTGATCTCGGAATCCGACAGCGACGAGAACCAGCCGCCGAACGACTCCGCGTCGGCGATCACCGTGCGCTGGGCCGCGGCGAGATCGTCCACCTGCACGACGATGGCGCCGGTGACGCGCTCGACGGCCGGCGCCGCCGGGGGAGGCGTTGCGGAGGGGGCGGAGCGCCCCTCCGCCCCAGGAGAGGCCGGGGACGCCGCGAGCGCCAGCCCGAGCAGCGCGAGCATCATGCCGCACCTCCCGCGAGCACCGCCTCGACGGCCGCGCCGTGGCGCGCCTCGTGGGCCTCGGAGGGGTAGTAGACCTCGACCAGATCGAGGTCCTCGCCGTTCGGGCGCACCGCAAGGACGTACACGTAGGGCTTGGCGCCGCGATCGAGCAGGCGGAGCACCTTCCAGTCCCCGACCTCGCGGGTCTCGGCGCTGCGGAACTCGGGCGCCAGGCGGCGCTGGAGCGCGTCACGCCAGAAGGCGCCGTCCCCGCGGGGCGCGTTCGGGAGGCGGGCGGCCCGGAAACGCGCGCCGTCGGCGCTCTCCGCCACCGTGCGGCGCGTCAGGTCGAGCGCCACCATGCCCTCGGGCACGGTCAGGCGCAGGGGACGGCCGCGCGCCAGCACGTCGTCGCGGAAGGGCCCGAGCGCGCGAATCCACGCGAAGGCCGCGCTCTCGGCCACCGGCCCGGTGCCGATCACGGCCTGCCGCGGCACCAGCTCGAGCGTGATGCGGCTCATGGCCGCGAGATCCGCGAGCGTGCGGCCCTGGCCCTCCAGGCGGTCGATCGTCTCGGCGAGCCGCTGCAGCTCCCGCAGGAGCGCCATCTTCTCGTGCTCCTCCTTGGCCTTCGCGAGCAGGGCCTGCAGGCGCGCCTGGGCCGCCTTCGCGCTCTGGAGCCGCAGCTCCACGCTCTGGAACGCCTCGGTCACGTCCTGGGCGGAGATGGTGCGCTCCAGCACCTCTCCGGTGGCGAGCATCGCGGCGAAGCGCTCCTGGAACACCGCGACGGGCACCCGCAGCACCAGCCGCGTCGGCGTGAGGGTCTCCACGCGCCCGCCCGCCTGGGTCGCCAGCGCGACGAGGGCGTCGGACGCCGCGTCGAGCGACTCCACGCGCAGGCGCGCCCAGCCCTCGTAGTGGACCATGCGCGCCGGGGCGGCCTCCTCGCCGGAGGTGGGGTCGGCGACCTCGTCGGGAGGGGCGTCCTCCTTGCGGGCGAAGTCGATTTCGGCACGGGCGGGCATCGCCATCGGCGCGGGCGGAGCGGACGGCGCGTAGGCACGGGGCGCCCCCGAACGCTTGGCGCGGGGGGCCTCGTCCGGCATGGCGCCGCCGATCGGGCCCCCGCCGACGTACGACTCGCCGAGCGAGGCGGGCGCGTCCGGCGCGCGCCGGGCGCAGCCGGCCACCAGAAGCGCGAGAAGCACGCTGTGTCTGCGGGGAGCTTGCACGTCCACCTCCACCGGGTAGGGACCATGCGGGTGGTAACGCGGCTCTCCCGGCCGCGACGCGGGGGCGCATGGGGCTGCAGCTTGCGGGTCACGCCATCGAGGCGATCAGCGTCGGCGGCATCGAGACGTGCATCCAGCTTCCCGGCTGGAAGCTGTGCTTCGACATCGGGCGGTGCCCGCCGGACGCCGTGCGTCGCGAGCGGGTGCTGCTCACGCACGCCCACATCGACCACGCCGGCGGGCTGGCCACGCACGCCGCCATGCGGGACCTGCTCGGCATGTCCCCACCGACCTGGTACGTGCCGCGCGCGAACGCCCCGGACATCGAGGCGCTGCTGGCCGTGTGGCGACGCCTGGACCACGCGGAGCTGCGCGCCAACGTCGTGCCGTGCGACCCCGGGGACCGGCTGGAGCTGGCGCGGGATCGCGTGGCCATCCCGTTCCGCGTGCCCCACCGCGTCCTCTCGCAGGGCTACGCGCTCGTGGAGCGCCGCTCGCGGCTGCGTCCGGAGTTCGCGTCCGCCAGCCGCGAGGAGCTGCGCCTGCTGCGGGCGCGCGGGGAGACGCTGGGCGCCGCCGAGGACGTGGTGGAGGTGGCGTTCTGCGGCGACACCCGCCCTGAGGTGCTCGACCGCGAGCCGCTCGTGCATGCCGCGCGGCTGCTCATCCTGGAGTGCACGTTCCTGGACGACCGCGTGCCGCCGGCGCTCGCCCACGCGAAGGGTCACGTGCACCTCGAG
>JBDLRI010000058.1:0-7239 GCA_039800105.1 Pseudomonadota bacterium | reverse complement strand
CTCGAGGAAGTCGACGTCATCGCTGTCGAGGTTCATCTCCGCGAAGGCGTAGGTGTACGACTGCGCGCCGTTGGCCGAGGGGTTCACGCCGCCGTTCAACGAGGGGTCGTCGTTCACCAGGAAGACCGCGTATTGATTCGAGGCGAGCTCGAAGCTGCGCGTGATCTGGAAATAGCCCGGGGGCCGGACGTTCCCGTTGAACGCCGAGAGCGTGCCGGCGAGCGTCGTGGCGGTCGCCAGGGCCGACGCGTCCGTGCCCGCGAACGGCGGCACGCCGTCGGCGTCGCCATGGGCGTTGAACCAGGTGTCGGCATCCGTGAGCGCCGTGTTGACGGACGCCGACAGGGTGAACCCGAGCGCGACGTTCAACCGCGTGCACACGACCTGCTGCGCGAGGAGCACGGCGGGATCGGTGTCCGTGCTGGTGAGGAGGGCACGCGCGGTGGCCACCGGGGTCGCCGTGGCCCCGAGCGGGACGGACGTGAGCGGCCACGTCTCGCGCGCGCCCCAGTACAGCACGTTGCCGCGCCCGCTCGCGTAGCCGCTCGACACGGTGACGCCCTGGAGGTCGAGGGTGTGGTCGGTGTTGTTGTGCACCTCGAACCACTCGCCGCGGTAGTCCGGGACGGCGGGAGAACCGTCCCCCTCGGTGTCCACCATGAACTCGGTGATCGTGATGTCGCCGGGCCGGGCCGGCGGCGGCGCGGCGAGCGCGAGGGAGGCCGAGAGGGTCAGGACGAGCATCCGCAGCTCCGGGTCATGCGCGTGCGCGACGCCAGCAGGCGACGCCTGCCGAGGGTATCATGGAATGGCGATCCGCAGGGACGGGATCGTGGAGGCCGTCAGGTCCACCTCGACGACCTTCGCGACCGGATCGTCCTCGGTGCGGCTGTCGTTGGTGAGGTCCTGGTACGGCTCCAGCGCGACGCGGCCGAGCGACTGCGACAGGTCCACGCGGAACGTGCCGACGGCCACCGTGACGCGGCCGAGGTAGGTGCGCCCGCCGCGCTCCTTCGTGCCGAGCTGGAACACGTCGAGCAGCACCGGCAGCGCGCGCCCCGACGAGACGGTGCCCGAGACCGACACCACGGGCGGCTGCGGTGGCGGCAGCGTGTTCATCCCCGCCACGCCGCCGGAACCGACGCTGGCACCGCCTCCTCCGCCCGGCCCGCCGCGCTTGCCCACCTCCAGCTCGAGCACCACGGGGTCCTTCGGAGGCCCACCGTCGAGCAGCACGTCGGCGCTCGCGAACGGGTCCTTCTCGGAGGGTCCGTTTCCGTCGACGTCCTGGAAGGCCTGCAGCTGGCACTTCCGCACGGTGACCGGCACGCGCAGCTCGTAGGTGCCGGGCCCCTCGAGCGTGACCACGCCGGCGCGCTTGGTCCCTCCCGGCGAGGATGGATCCTCCTCGCCGAGGTCGAGCTGGATGCCGCTGCGCGTGGCGGAGCGCACGACGAGCGTGAGCGCGTGCATCTCACCCTCGTAGCCGGGCCACGGATCGGAGCCCCCCGCGCCCGCCGCCCCCGCCTCCTCGGTGCGACCGGCGTAGAAACGGGGGTCCAGCGGGATCGGCTGATCCGTCACGCGCTCCAGGCACCCCCCGAGCACCAGCGCTAGACCTGCGATCGCGCCCATGCCACCGTCTCCTCCAGCCCCACGTCGAGGGGCGTCGTGGGCGTCCACCGCAGGACCTCCCGCGCACGCTGCGTATCCAGCACCTTGCGCGGCATCCCGTCCGGGCGGGTTTCATCCCACCGGATCTCGCCGTGCCACCCCACGGCCGAGGCCACCGCCGACGCGATCTCGCGGGTCGTGCGCTCCTGACCGCTGCCGAGGTTGATGGGGCGCGCGTCCGGGGCGTGCCGAAGCGCCGCCACGACCCCCGCCGCTGCGTCGCGGACGTGGAGCAGATCCCGCGTGGCGCGCCCCGTGCCCCAGCACGCGACCTCCCGCACGCCGTCGCGCCGGGCCTCGAGGAACCGGCGGACCAGCGCCGCGACGAGGTGGCTGCGCGCGGGGTCCAGGTCGTCGCCCGGACCGTACAGGTTCGTCGGAACCACGAACGCGCAGGAGAACCCGTACTGCGCGGCCATCGCGGCGCCCTGGACCAGCAACACGCGCTTGGCATGGCCGTACGGGCCGTTCGTCGGCTCGGGCGGCCCGTCGAAGATCGCGTCCTCCCGCATCGGCTGCGCGGCGGCACCCGGGTACGCGCAGGCGCTCGAGACCCCCACAAACCGCTTCACGCCGACATGGTGGGCCGCGTCGAGCACGCTGCCGGCCATGGCGAGGTTGTCGCGGAGCGAGTCGGCGGGATGGGCCGCCATCCACCCGATGCCGCCCCCGACCGCGGCCGCGTGCACGACGTGGCTGGGTCCGTGCCGGAGCATCCACGCGCGCGTCGCCGCCGCATCGCGCAGGTCCAGCTCCGCGCGACGGGGCCCGAGCACGGTCGCACCCGCCGCCGCGAGCGCCGCGACGAGGTGACGACCCAGAAAGCCGCCCGCACCCGTGACCAGGACCCGTGCGCCGTGCAGATCCGGCGCGGGCTCAGACATTGGCGTAGGGATTCCGGATCCGCACGAGGCGAAGCCCGCGGATCAGCTCGTCCATGCCGCGGTGGATGTCCACGCTCGTCGCGTAGCCGAGTCCGCGGATGCGGGCGTAGCTCACCTCGTAGTCGCGGCGGTCCTCGTCGGTCCCGACGTCCGCGAAGTGCAGGTGGAAGTCCATCTTCGACTGCAAGAGCCGGACGATGTCCTCCTTGGTGTAGTTCATGCTCTCGTGGCCGACGTTCAGCCTGCGGTCGCGCGCCTCCTCCCAGCGGTCGAGCACGTGCGGCACGACCCGCGCCATGTCCCGGACGTGGATGAACGTGCGCCGGAAGTGTCGCTCGTACACCAGCAGGTAGCGGTTCACGAGCGCCTGGTAGGTGAAGTCGTTGATCATGAGGTCGAGGCGGAGGCGGGGGCTCAGCCCGAACGCGGTGGCGAAGCGGAGCGCCACGCTGTTCGGTCGCTCCATGCAGGCGGCCTCCGCGGAGGTCTTCGTCTCGCCGTAGAGCGACAGCGGGTTGAGCGGCGTGTCCTCGTCGCACACCCCCACCACCTCGCCGTAGTTGGAGCCGGTGGAGAAGTAGATCAGGCGCGTGTCCGGGCGAAGGGCGTCGAGCACCACGCGCGTCCCGTCCACGTTGACCCTTCGCGCCTCGTCCGGCCACTTCTTGCAGGCGGGGTAGCCGACGAGGGCCGCCAGGTGGACGACCGCGTCGGCCTCCCGCAGGATGCCGCGCACCGCGCCCGGGTCGGTGACGTCGGCCTGGGTGAACGTGAACGCCGGATGCAGGAAGTTGGCGAGCAGGCCCTCGCCGCCGAAGCGCAGCGAGTCGACCACGTGGACCTGGTGGCCCTGCTCCAGCAGGTGCGGGACAAGGACGCTGCCGACGTATCCGGCACCGCCGGTGACCACGATGCGCGCGCTCATGCGACCTCCTCCCGCCCTGCCAGGACCCGTGCGAGCCGCAGCCCGTGCGCGGGCCCGAAGGCATGGCTGTTTCCGACGAAGACGCCGTGTGCGTCGATGCGATCGGCGACCGGGGTGGGACCCGCGACGCGCGGGGCCGCATGCGGCCAGGCGCGCCCCAGCGCCTCCCAGGCGGGATGGTGCGCCAGATGGCCCCCGGAGATCGGCCGGCTGTCGATGCCGTGGGCCGCGAGGTGACGCTGCGCCCGCGCCCGGTCCCCGTCGACGAGGAAGGGAAACGCGAACCCCGCGTGCGCGGTGCCCGACATCTCCGGGAACACGGTCACGCCGGGCATTCCCGACAAGGCTGCGCACCATGCGGCGTGGTTGGCGCGACGCCGGGCGACCCAGCCATCCAGCCGGCCCACCTGCACCAACCCGAAGGCGGCCTGGACCTCCGTCGGGCGCAGGTTCCACCCCGGGCTGACGAACAGGAACCGGGGGTCGCAGCCCGGACGGGCCGCCGCGAGCGCCTCCCGATCGCTGCGCTCCCGGATCCAGCCGTGCGCGCGCAGGCTTCGCAGCGCGTCCGCCACGGCGTCGTCGTCGGTCACCACCATCCCGCCTTCGATGGTCGTGATGTGGTGCGAGAAGAAAAAGCTGAAGCTCGCCGCGTCGCCCAGTCCCCCGACCGGCCGCGCACCCACGGAGGCCCCGTGCGCCGCGCAGGCGTCCTCCAGCCGGAGGAGACCATCGAAGGCGGCGTCGAGCAACGGCGCCGGCTGGCCCAGCAGGTGGACCGCCAGCACCGCGCGGGTGCGGGGCGTGCGCGCGCGGGCGGCAGCGACGGGATCGATGCACAGGGACGCCGGGTCGACGTCCACGAGCACCGGAACCAGCCCCGCCTGCGCGACCGGAAAGAGCGTGGTGCTCCACCCGACGGCCGGCACGAGGACCTCGTCGCCGGGGGACAGGCGGCCCACCTCCACGAGCGCGGCGAGCATGAGCAGGTTGGCGCTGCTCCCCGAATTCACCATGACGCCGTGGCGGCGGCCGCACCGACGCGCCCAGTCCGTCTCGAAGGCGCGGGTGCGCACCCCCATCGTCACCTGCGTCGAGACCAGCGCGTCGAGGGCCTCGATCACCTCGTCGGCGCCGTAGCCGGTGACGACGAGCGGCATCCCGGCCTCGGGATCGTGCGCCTCCACGGGGAGTTCGGGCATGGACGCGCGGAGGAGCCGCGCCAGCTCCTCGCGCACGGCGTCCGTCACCGCCCCCTCCACCAGCGCGCCCCGGGGAGTTCGGTGAGGAGGACCTTCACGTGGTCCATGCCGACGGGCATGCTGTGGGCCTTGCGCGCCCCCCCGATCCGCGGACCCTCCCGGGTCGGCAGCTCCGCGATGGTCCAGCCACGCTGCATGGCGCGCAGGGTGATCTGGTACTCGATCGGGAAGCGCTTCACGGTGGTTCCGAGCGCCAGCAGCGCCTCGCGACGGAGCGCCCGGAACCCGTTGATGGTGTCCAGCACGCGCGGGCCGTCGTGGAACAGCACGTTCGCGGTCCAGGAGAACGCCGCGTTCACGCGCGCGCGCAGCCGCAGGCGCTCGCCGTCCTCCTCGTTCACCGCGCCGGGGCCGAACCGCCGCGCGATGGCGAGATCCGCGCCACCCAGCAGCAGGTCGTCCAGCCGCTCGATGTCATCCGGGTCCTCGTTGCCATCCGGGCTGAAGAAGACCAGCCGATCGGCGACGGTGCCCTCCGCCGCGACACGGAACGCGACGCCGCGACCCCGGACGGGCTGCGTCAGCACGCGCACCCCGCGCGACTCCAGGAACGCCACCGTGCCGTCCGTGCTGCCGCCGTCCACCGCGACGACCTCGCGGAAACGGTCCACCGGCAGCCGCTCCCAGAGCGCGTGAAGACCCTCGATCTCGTCGAGGGTGAGCAGCACGAGCGCGCAGTCGCGCGGGGCACGGCTCACGGGATCAGCTCGTTGTCGACGAGGAAGGTCGCCATGCGACGGGCGATCCAGTCCAGCCCGGCGGCGTTCGCGTGACCGCGATCCTGCGGGAAGTACAACGGCTGCGCGCGCGACGCCTCGGCCATCTCGGGCTGGGGGTCGAAGATCGGCACGTCGAGCACCTTGGACGCCGCGTGGAGGATGCGCCGGTGGTCCGCGGTGTAGCCCTCCTGCTCCAGGGGAAACCCGAACAGCACGAAGCGTGCGCCCGCCCGGTCGGTCTTCGCCTTGAGCGCGCGGATGTTCGCCGCGTACTCGGCGGGGGGCACGCGGTGGACGCCGTCGCGGTCGGGGTTGTCCTTGGCGACGATGGTGATGTCGTCGATCCGGGCCTTCATCGCCACGTAGAGGCGCCACTTGTACAGGAAGTGGCGCTTGAGGAAGTCCCCCTCGCGCTGCAGCACCGCCTGGCTGAGGTCGGTGTACGCGACCTTGCGCGCATCCTGGACGAGGTAGCCCCAGACGACGATGTCCGGCTTGTAGCGCGCCAGAATGCCGTCCCAGAGCCACATCCCCTGGAAGCTCGTGTGGCCGGGCTGGCCGGCGTTGATGACCTCGACCTTCTTCCCGGCCTCCCCCAACGCCACCTCGAGACGCGCCGGGTAGCTCTCCGCATCGTCCACGCCCCAGCCGAAGGTGGTGCTGCACCCGAGGGTCATGACGCGGAACGCGCCCTCGGGCTTGCGCTCCGGGTGAACCGGGGCGCGAAGGCCGTTCTCGTCCGTGGTCACGGTGAACGCGCCGCCGGTCTCCTTGTGATCGTGGGGCTTCTGCTGCTGGTTGGGCGGCTCGACCCAGTACACGCTCCGATGCACGAAGCCGTTCGGGCCGACCTCTCCCGGGGGCGGCCAGTCCGCGGCGCGCAGGGCGACCTCGGCCGCGCCGAGCATCAGCACGGTCGCGACGAGGCCGTAGAGGAGCCGACGGAGGAGCGCCACGTTCAGTCCGCGGGCTTGAGCGTGATGGCGACGCTGTCCTCGATGGAGCCCTTCTTGAAGTACTTGTTGTCCGCCCACGTGTCGTCATTGAGACCGTAGCTCAGGGTCCCGTGCGCCGGCGCGGTGAAGATGGCGCCCGCGCCGATGGGAAAGAGCGTCTCCGTCCCGTCGGTCGCCACGAACTTGCCGAGAAGCAGGCCACGGGGGCAGTTGGACGCCACGCAGGGCAAGCCGGCGGTGCCCGCGGTGCCCGACTCCCCGAGGACGGTGATCCACGGGCCGCCGTCCCGCAGGCGGAAGCGATCCTTCGAGGACGCGTCGATGGACACGCGGTTGCCCTTGCAGACCTCGACCCCGCCCTGCCAGGGCTTTCCCATGACAAGGTAGTCGAAGGTGGTCGCGCGCATCGGCTGCAGGCACTCCCCCGCGGTGATGCGGCCGGGCAGCGCCCGGAACGTCGCCTCCCACGCGTCGCGCGAGCCGCCGGACCGGTACGCCACGCAGGCCTCGTGGTTCGCGGCGGTCACCGCCTCGATCTTCTCCGGGTTCGAGAGGAGGAGCATCTCGAGGTTCTCGGCGACGGCCTCCTCGAACACGATGTCCTCGCCCTTCTGGCCGGACCACTGGGCCTTCATCGCCTCGAGGGAGGCCTGCCGCGCCATCTTGCGCGCGCTCGTCTCCAGCTTCTCCCACGCCGGCGGGGCATAGCAGGCTCCGCTGCCGACATCGTGCCACCCGACCGGCGGCGGGGGGGGCGGGAGCTTCTTCGGGACGCACGCGAGGGCGAGCAGGGCAATCCACATGGCGGCAACCTCTCCG
>JBDLRI010000057.1:0-10446 GCA_039800105.1 Pseudomonadota bacterium | reverse complement strand
GGGGGGGGGGGGGGGGGGGGGGCGCCCCCCCCCCCCCCCCGAATCAGCGGCTCCAGCCGTTCCGCGGCGGCCGCCCCCGCGGCGAGGTTTCCGGCCGCCGACAGGTGCCCGGGATCATGGGGAAGCACGTAGTCCGCAGCCTTGCCGTCGCAGCAGCCTCGGAGGTCGACCACCGGCACCCCGTGCGCGTCCGCCCACGCGGATGCCCATGCCAGACCCGTTCGCGGCGCAGCACCCCGCCCTTCCATGTCCGCCCGGAACGGCAAATGCCCGAGGGCCAGCCGCCCTCCCCCGCCGGACACGAGGGACAGAAGCGCGCGCAACGCGACGTCGCGCTCGTCATCGGACACGCGGGGCACCCGAAGGTCCAGTCCCGCTGCCTGGTCGGGGCGCAGGAACGGCGCGTCCGCATGCGGCACCACGGCACGACGGAGCCCCTCGTACAGGCGGCTTCGGGTCGCCAGCTGGACGCGCAGGACCGCCAGCGGACCCCGGCCGCCCCGCAGCCACTCCGGATCGGAGACCGTGACCCGGTTGTGGTCGTGCAGCGGCAGGAACAGGACCACCAGGTCGGGCGCGTAGGACTCCACGACCTCCTCGTAGAGGCGCACCGCCTGCACCGTCGAGTAGCCCGGCTGCGCCGCGTTCAGCACCTCCACGTCGGCGAGGCCGCGCTCCCGGAGCCGTGTCGCGAGGCCGTCGGCGAAGGTGCCGCCCTCGTCCACCCCCCAGCCGAACGCGGTCGAATCGCCGAGAAACGCGAGCCGCCCGATTCCGGGCGTCCGTGCGCGGGCGAGCGTGGTGCGGAGGCCGTCCGCGTTGGTGCGCACCCGGAACCGTGTCCCGTCCGGCGCGCGCACGACACGATCGACGTCCACCGCGTACATGCGCCATCCACCCATGCGCTCCGGCTGGTAGGCCGGCAGCACACCCGCCATCCGCGCCGCGAGCTCCGCGACCCCCAGCAGGCAGGCGGCGATGGCGACGCCCAGCACCGCCCGCGGAACGCGCGCCGTCCGACCCGTCGGGACGCGCCGACGGCGCGGGTTCGGGCTGCTCACGGGGAGCGTGGGTCGGCGGGATGCGGGAGCCCGAGCGCATCGGCCACGCGGGGTGCCAACACCTCGGCCACGCGCCCGGCGCCTGCCCGCGACAGGTGGTTGCGGTCCACGAGCAGCTCCTCGTCGCGGGTGCCCGCCAGCGCGGCGCGCAGGTCCACGACCCCCACGTCGGGATGGGCGGCCGCGACGCGACGCTCCATCGCCGCGTAGCCCTCCATCGCCGGGGCGGAGGCCGTGACGACGTATTCGGGGACGAGCAGCACGCCCGCCCCATGGTCCCGGGCGATGGCGGCGATGGCCGTGAGGTTCTCCTCGGCGTCAGGCAACGGGACGTCCGGCACCTGGTCGGCGCGCATCGCGTGCAGCGGCCGCAGCAGCAGGCTCGCGCCGGTCAGGAGCCGCACGCGCGCCGCAAGCGCGCCGGCTCCCTCCAGCGACGTCCGCCACGCGGCGGTGCGCGCCTCCCGCTCCTTGCGGGTCATGCCGCTCGACGTCAGCAGGTCGTTCACCCCGGTGTAGACCACGACGAGCCGCGCGGGCGTGCGGGCGAGCGTCCGGGCCAGGCTCTGGCGGATGGTCCAGGTGTCACGGCCACCTCCGCCATAGTTGACGGACACCAGCCGGCGGCCTTCCGGCGGGCGCTCGCAGAGCCGCGCGTGGACCTGCGCCGGAAAGAACGCGGTGGGTTCGCCCTGGAACTGGTACGCGCCGCCGGTGGACGACCCCCCGACGTAGACCACCCCGACCGCGTCGGCGGACGCCCCGCCACACGTCCCGGTCCAGAACGGGAGGGGGTCGCGCCAGTCGGCCGCGTCCACGGCGGGCGCCTCGTGGCCCTCGCCCGCGGGCAGGCCCGGGGTGGCCCCGGCCGCCGCCTCGCCGGAGAGCCGCGCGGCGTCCCACGCCACGTCGAGGTAGCTCCCGCGCGCGGCGACCTCCGCACCGATCGGCACGGCGAGGGCGAGCATCGCGAGGTGGTCCACGGCGGGCCGCGCCGCGCCGGCGAGGTAGGTCCGGACGCCCGCGAGGGCCACCACGATCCTCCACAGGGTCGCAACGAGAACGCCCGGAGCCCACCCGAGCCCGGCGCACGCCAGGAGCGCCGGCGAGTCGAGCAGCAGGGCGCGCCGCGCGTCCGTGCCGCTCCGCAGGGCCAACCCGCCGGGCAGGGCAAGGAACGCCACCCCCGGCACCACGGACCACGCCGGGGACGCGTCCATCCAGGCCGCCGCGAGGGCCGACACGAGCGAGGCCGCACCCCAGGCCTCGACGTCGCGGTCGCGTCGCGCGGCGGGCCGCGGCGCCAGCCACCCCGTTCGCAGCAGGGCGACCCCGACGAGGGGCACCATCGAGCACCCGAGCGCGAGCGTGGCGAAGGTCCACGCCGGCGTGCGCACCAGGTAGAGCCGCTCCACGGCGTACAGCCAGCTCGCGGACGGAGTCGCCAGCACCGTGCCGACCGGGGTGAGCAGGAACACCGCGGCCGGAAGGGCCTCCGCGGGCGACGGCGCCGTGCGACGAAGCACGCCCAGGCACGCCCCGGCGACCGCGCCGAGCACCGCGCCCGCCGCCAGGATCCACCCGCCCGGACCCGAGCGATCGAACCGGTCCTCGACGATCAGGTTCCCGTCGGCGTCGCGAAGCTCGAGTCCGCGGATGCGGGTCTCGCCGCCGGCGGTGCCGATGTCCACGAGTCCGGGGCGCGCAGGTCCGAGCGCGCGCACCCGACCCCCGTGGTGCATGCGCGCCACGCCTTCCTCGATGCGGAGGTCCCAGGGCCCCGGCGCCTCGCGCGGGTAGGACGCGGGCGGTCCCGGGGTGCTGGCATAGGCCTCCGGCGAGAGTCGCACCATCAGCGCGGTCTCGCCGGCTGCGCCGCGGAACACGATGCGCGTCGTCCCGCTCGTCGGGGCGAGGTCGATCACCAGCCGCGCCACGGGCGTCTGCACGCGCGGGGTGAGGGTGTCGGCGCGCTGGAAGGCGTGTTCCCGGATCACGAGGGCGCCGTCGGACACGTGCGTGCCGCGACCCAGCGCGGGCGTGTCCACCGCCGCGTCCCGGCCGGGCGACACGATGGTCCAGCGCGTCCCGTCCACCGCAGACGGAGCGGCGAACCGCCCGCCGAACGCCCAGGCGAGCCCCAGTCCCACCAGCGCGCCCAGGACGGCGCCACCGGCGAGCAGGCGCGAGGACGGCGCGGCAGGGTGCGGCGACGCGGCGGGGCTCACTTCGCGCTCCCGCCGCCCCCCGACGGGCGTCGCGCGCGCGTGCCCGCGGCCGCCGGGACCGCCGGCCCCGGCGTGAAGGCGTAGCCGTTCTGCTGCAGGCTCTTCACGAAGGCGGGGTCCAGCGTGAGCGCCGCCGCCGCGGACGCGTTCGCCGCCCGGAACGCGTCCCATCGCCCGAGCAGGTCGGTGACCACGTCGGGGTGGGAGCGCGCCACGTTCGTGGCCTGGGACGCATCGGTGCTCCGGGCGTACAGGCACGTGGCGGGCTCACCGGGACGACGCGGCGCGTCCCGCCCGGGTGCATCGGCGCAGCCGCGGTCCTGGCGCAGGAGCGTCCACTCCGCCGTCACCACGGCGCCGCGGGGCACATCGCTGTGCTGCCGCGCCACGCCGCCCTCCACGAACGTCGTCTCCCGCACCCGGGCCTTCGCGCCGGTCAGCAGGGGCGCCATGGAGACCCCGTCGATTCCCGCGGGCGGGACCGCCCCGACGAGGTCCAGCAGCGTGGGAAGGATGTCCGTCTGCGAGACGAGCGCGTCCACGACCTGATCACGCCCCGTCAGCCCGGGCACGCGCAGGAGCAGGGGGACGTTGACGACGGAATCCCAGTAGGCATCCCCGTGGAGCAGCTCGCCGTGGTCATCGAGCGACTCGCCGTGGTCCCCCACGACGAGCACGATGGTGCGGTCCTTGCGGCCGCGCGCGTCGATGGCGTCGAGGACGCGCTTCACGTCAAGGTCCATGCGCGTGACGGCCTCCGCATAGGCCTGGCGCCAGGCGGCGACAGCGGGCGCCCCGCCCTTCCTGACCTGCACCTGCAGCGGATCCGGCCCCGCGATCGACACCACGCCCTTCTGGGCCGTCCCGCCCGCCATGCCTGGCATCGCCTGGTCGCCCTTGGCGCCGGTCGGCGCCGCGCGTCCCGCCTCCCACAGCAACGTGCGGATCCCCGTCGGGTCCTCCCCGTCGGCCGGGGGCGCGAGCACGAAGGGGTAATGCGCGGTGCGCGTGTGCATCATCGCGAAGATCGGCCGCGACGTGTCCTGGCTTCCGAGCCACCCGACGAGCGGGCCGGCGGTGGCGCCCTGCGGCGTCGGGTCGCCCTGCAGGAACCGCCCATCCGGCGTGTCGCGCGGGGGCGGGATGATCTCCATCCGCTGGAAGCCGCGGTGCAACCCGTAGTCGGGACGGAACCCCGACGGCGCATCCACCGTGAAGGCCGCGGTGCGGTACCCGTAGATGCCGAGCACCTCGGGCAGCGTGGGCACGTCCGCCGTCAGGCCCTTGTCCCAGCCCGTGACCCCCGTGTGGCTGCCGAAGCGGCCCGTCAGCACGGCGGCGAGGCTGGCGAGGGTGAAGTTGGAGGCCGCGTAGGCGCGGGTGAACCGGACACCGTCGGCAGCGAGCGAATCGAGGGCCGGCGTGAGCCCCGGGTGTTCCCCGTAGACGCCGACGTGATCCCGGCGCAACGAGCACACGGTGATCACGACGATGTCGCAGCCCGGACACAGCGCGGCCCGGTCGGGCGCGACCTTCGCCTCGGGCGCGGTCCCGTCCAGCGACACGGTGCCCGGGCTCACCGGGAGTGTTCCGGCCGTGGCAGGCACGCGCGCGACGGGCGTGGGCGACGACGGGTCCTCCGACGCGGCGCGGAGGTCCTCCGCCGGGGGCGGAGCCTCGGCACCGTTCCCCCAGAAGCCCCACCCGAGCACGCCCGCGCCCGCGACGGCAAGCACGAGCCACGGCACGTCGGAACGGCCGGGGAAACGCGACGATGCACGGCGACGAGGCATGCCCGCAAGCCTAGCACGGCGCCTCCGCCGTGTGCCGCGCGCGCGGGATAGTCCCCGACCATGGCGGGCGCCCCGATCTTCATCCTGGGAACCGAGCGGTCCGGCTCGAACCTCCTGCGGCTCATCCTCGACGCGCATCCGTCGATCACCGTCCCGCACCCGCCCCACGTCGTGCGCTACTTCGCACCGCTGCAGCACTCCTACGGGGACCTGCGGCGCGACCCGGCGTTCCGTGCCCTCGCGCAAGACGTCGTGCGGCTCATGGACACGCACATCTACCGGTGGGAGATGCCCATCGACGCGGAGCGCCTCGTCCGGGAGGCCCCCACGCGGGATGTGACGGGCCTGTACCTGGCGCTCTACGCACAGCACCGCGAGGCGGTCGGAAAGCCCCGCTGGGCCTGCAAGAGCACCTTCATGATCGACCACGTCCGGGACGTGCTGGATCGGGTGCCGGACGCGAAGCTCCTGTTCCTCGTGCGCGACCCGCGCGACGTGGCGCTCTCCTCGAAGACCTCGGTGTTCAGCACGTTCCACCCGGTGCGCACGGCCGAGCTCTGGCGCGACCAGCAGCGCACGGGCCTGCACTGGCTCGACACGCTGCCGCCCGAGCGCATCCGGCTGGTGCGCTACGAGACCCTCGTGGCGGAACCGGAGGCCACGTTGCGGTCGTTGTGCGCCTTCCTCGACGAGCCGTGGGATTCCCGCATCCTGTTCTTCTTCGAGCGCGACGAGGCCCGGAAGTCCGCCTCCCTCGCCGAGAGCTGGCAGAACACGGCCTACCCGATCCGCGCCGATTCCGTCGGACGCTGGAAGGAGGCGCTGACCGACGCCGACCTGCGCGCGGTCGAGGCCATCGCGCGGGAGCCCATGGCGCGGCTGGGCTACGCGCTCACCCACGACGACGCGGAGCTGGATGCGGTCGACCTCGGCCCGGTCGTCACCGCGCGCGTGGCCCTCGAGGAGCAGCTCCTGCGCCTTCGCGTCGAGGCGCGCTCGCTCCAGCGCGATCGCAACGTCGGGCGACGCTGGAAGCGCGCGCTCCTGCTCGCGGAGCTGCAGGCCCGTGCGGCGGTGGGACGCCTCGTGCCGGCAGGAGGATGACCGCGCCCGGCGGCGGCCGCGAGGGGGGCGGGCCCAGCCCCCCGCCCCAGGCGCAGGACCGACGGCGCGCGTTGGCGGCTGCGCGTGCGCGCATCGCGGCCGTCCACGCCACCCGCCGGGAGGCGCCGCCGGTCGAGGGTTTCCGCCACGCCGTGCGGCACGTGGTCGTGCTCGGCAGCAGCTCCCGCGGCGGGTCGAGCATCGTGGCGGAGATGCTGCGCGGCAGCGCGCGGCTGCTGCACCTGCGCGCGGAGCTCAACCCCTTCCTCGTGCTGCACGGACTGGGCTGGCCCGACAACGCGACCGGCTCCGACGCCCTCGGCGCCGACGTGCCCGTCTCGGTGCTCGACGCGGTGGGCGAGTCGCTCGCGTGGGAGTGCGGCGTGAGGGAGGACGCGCCCGTCACCGGGGACGCGGTGGCGCGTCTGGCGGCGGACCTCGCCGTGCGCGCGGGCCTGCAGTGGCCGACGCTGGACATCTCCCCCGCGCACGTGCGCGCGTGCGTGGACGAGGCGCTGGCGCGGATCGGGGCGCGCGCGGCGGAGGACCCGACGGCGCTCCACGTGGGGTTCCTGGACGCCTTGCGGTGCCGGTGGCCCGAGGTGCATCCGTACGCCTACGATCTCGACCGCACGCGCGTCGATGCGGCGTTCCCCGGGCTCCCGCCCTGGGCCGGACCGGCGACGGACCTGGTCCTGGAGGAGCCGCCGTTCGTGGCGATCCGGCCGTGGCGTCGCGCAAACACCGACGCGCTCGCGACGATGCCGCTCGTCGTGAAGACCCCGGGCAACGCCTACCGCATGCCGTTCCTGCGCGCGCTGTTCCCCAACGCCCGCATCGACCTGGTGCACCTCGCGCGCAACGTCGCCGCGAGCGTGAACGGGCTGTGGGACGGCTGGCGTCACCCCGGCTTCCACGCCCACGCGCTGCCGCCGGGCACGCTGGCGCTCACGGGCACCGCGCACCTGCCGGGCAGCGACCGCTGGTGGAAGTTCGACCTGCCGCCGGGCTGGGAGGCCTGGACCCGCGGGCCGCTGGAGGCCACCTGCGCGTTCCAATGGCGCAGCGCGCACCGGGCGCTCCTCGACGCCTGCGCGGCCGATCCCGCGATGCGGGTCCATCGGGTGCACGTGGAGGACCTGTGGGGCCCGCACCGCGGCTCCTCGCTGGCCGGGCTCGCCGACTTCCTGGGCATCCCGGGCGACCCGGCGCTCTCTCCCGACGCCGCCGGCGCCCTGCCGCCGGTCATGGCCACCGCCCCGCCCCGCGCGCGACGCTGGTTCGACCGCGCAGAGGCCCTCGCGCCGGTGCTCAACGACCCCGAAAACCACGTGCTGATGGAGGCCCTGGGCTATGGCCCCGACCCTTCCACCTGGATGTGACCCTTCCCTGGGGCGGGGGGTTCCACCCCCCGCAACGCCCCCCGGCGGGGACGGCGATCGCGCGGTCCCCTCCACGCTCGGCGGGCCGGGATGGCAGCCACGCGTCACGACGCTCGCCGAGGAACGTGGCTGGACCTGGGCGGAGGTGGGGGTCGCCTCGGAGGTGGCGCCCCTGCGCGCCGTGGCGCTCGCGGTGCCCGGCCCGGAGTTCGACGCCCTCGACGATCCCGCCGCGTGGCTCATGGACGCGCGCCCCGACCCGGCGCGTCTCCGCGCCGAGCACGAGGCCCTCGCGGCGGCCTACACCCGCGAGGGCATCACGGTCCACCGCGTGCGCCCGGCCCCCCCGCCGCCACCGAACTTCCTGTTCCAGCGCGACCCGTGGTGGATGACGCCCGAAGGCGCGGTCGTGGGGCGCATGGCGGCACGCCAGCGCGCCGGCGAAGAGGCCCACGCCGCGCGGTTCCTCGCGGACGCCGGCGTGCCGATCCTGCTCACGATCCGCGGCGGCGGCACCTTCGAGGGCGCCGACGCCCTCTGGCTGGACGAACGCACGGTGCTGCTCGGCGTGGGGCGGCGCACGAACGCGGAGGGCGCGGCGCAACTGACCGCCCTCCTCGCGACGATGGGGGTCACGGTGCGCCCCGTGCCGCTCGCCGCCTGCGTGCAGCACCTGCTCGGCGCGGTGAACCTCCTCGACGCCGACCTCGCCGCGGTGCGCACCGACGCGCTCACGCCGGAGCTGCGGGCGGCGCTGGGCGGGCGCACGCTCCTGGAGCTCGCGCCGGACGCGGAGGTGAAGGACCGCCGCGCGATGAACTTCGTCACGCTGCGCTCGCGGCGCGTGCTGATGCCCACCGGCTGCCCGGCCACGCGCGCGCGGCTGGAGGCGCACGGCGTGGCGTGCGTGGAGGCCGAGGTCGGCGCCTACGTCGACGCGGCGGGCGGGATGGGCTGCGCGACGGGGATTCTGCGGCGGGGGTAGGTGTTTAGAGGCAGGTGCCGCCGCCCCAGGTGCCACCCACGCTGACGAGGTGATCACGGACGGCGCAGGGCATGGGCGCGAGGTTTGTCTGCACGTCCAAACGGCCGGTCATCACATCGATGTTGTACAGCGCGTCATAAGATGACAACGACGCGTTTTCAGCCAAATACATTGCACCCACCGTGCGGAGGCCGGCCATAAAGTCCATCGAAGACACGCCGCACCGAATGATGCCCACGTAGGACGCAGAGGCGAGGAGCGGAGCCTCGACAGACTGCGCGCCCAAGACCTCTACCGCCCCAGCCTCGAGAAGCGCGTCCAGCCGGGCGCTTGCGATATTTCCCGCCCCACCGCTGAGTTCTACCCGGTCTGCATACTGCAAGGCGGGAAAGGAGACGGGAACGCGATGTCCTGTGTACGCGTAGTGCGCATAGTCCAAATGCACACGCAAAAAACCGACCCGTTCGAGCGACGAGAGCTCAACCAACGGAATCTGCCCGTCGGAAATATCTACTACCAAATCACCCTCAATGTCGACCACACCCTCCAGCATGGCAAGTTCAAGGCTGTGGTACACGTACACATACCCATGCACCACCGGCCCCGGCCGCGCTGCGTCGACGCCGTCGCACACGTAGATGGTCTGATCGATCTCCCCGACCTGCAACACACGGTCGTCGTTGACGTCCACGCCCGAATCGAAGCGCGTGCCGCCCGCCTCGCAGTTCGTGCCCGCGGGTTCCGGCGCCGACGCGAGCAGGCTACCCGCGGCGTCGGTGCCATCGCAGGCGTACGTGGTCTGGGTGATCTCGTCCACGCCGAGCACGCCGTCGCCGCTCGTGTCCGGGCCCAGGTCGAAGCGGGTGCCGCCGCTCGCGCAGTTCGTCCCTTCAGGTTCGTCGGTCGCCACGACCAGCGTGGATACGGCATCGCGCCCGGGGGCGCCGTCCGCACCGTCGCGTCCGGGGGCGCCGTCCGCGCCGTCGCGCCCGGGGGCGCCGTCCGCACCGGGGGCGCCGTCCTGCCCGTCGGCACCGTTACACACGTACGAGGTGGACGTGACCTCGTCGGCGTCGAGCATGCCGTCCCCGTCCCGGTCCATCCCGACGTCGAGACGCACGCCGCCCTCCGCGCAGTTCGCGCCGGCGGGCTCGGCCTGCGTGCGCACCAGCGCGGAGGCGCCGTCGTTTCCGCCGGAGGTGCCGCCGGAGCTCCCGCCCGAATCGCCGTCGACCGCCGCGTCGCAGGCATACGCGGTGCTGGTCACCTCGCCCGCATCGAGCACGCCGTCCGCGTCGGCGTCCAGGCCCACGTCGATGCGCGTGCCCCCGTGCGCGCAGTTGGCCCCGTCGGGCTCGCGGATGGTGGCGACGAGCGGCGTGGGTGCTGCTTCGGCGGCGCTGTCCCCCGCGATGCTCGTCCGTGTGGCACAGCCCGACACGGCCGCGAGCGTGACGACGAGCGAGGAGATCCGGGGGAACGGAGCGCGCATGGGGTCCTCGGAGGCAGGTGTTCGCCCCAAGGTAACGGGCCGGGGCGTTGCGGGGGCGGCCTGAGCCCCCGCCCCAGGACTTACGGCTTGAACCCCGAGAACACGCACCACCGCCACCCGTCGCGGATCCGGCCGTCGGGGCCGATCTCGAAGGGGTGCGCCGCGCGGACCTCGGCCGGGGCGTGGTGGTAGAGGTCGCGGATCTGGGCGCGCTGCATCGCGGGGGTCTCCCACGTGTCGATCCACGTGTCGATGTCCTCCCACTGCACCGTCTCCGTCATCGTCACGTCGACGAAGCCGGCGTCCTCGAGCAGGCGGCGCATGTCCTCGGCCGTGAGGTTGTTGTAGAAGAGCGGCTGCTTCTTCTTCACGACGCGGAAGAACCACGGGGCGTCGGCGGC
>JBDLRI010000056.1:0-46085 GCA_039800105.1 Pseudomonadota bacterium | reverse complement strand
CCGGTCGCGGACGCGAGCGCGATGCTCGGGTAGTGCGGCCGGAGGGCGTCGAGGCCTTGGATGACCTCGCGGTACTCGACGTCCGAGGACACGGGCATCTGCACGTCCTCGATCTTGTACTTGTCCTTGTAGTCGCCGACGATCTTCGCCACGGCGCTCCAGTCACGCTCGCCCGACGCGAACGGCGGCAGCCGCGCCACGCCCGGCTCGGGGTTCGTCACGTCGACGACGATCATGTCCCGCTTCAGGACGATGTTCATCTTGGGCTTGGCCTCGCCGCCGCCGGCGCCGCCCCCCCCACCGACCTGCTTCGTGGCCGGCGTCAGGATCTCCGACATCTGGAAATCCTGCGTGGTGATGACGAGCATGAACATCACCAGGTTGAGCATGATGTCCATGTAGGGAATGAGGTTGATCTCATTCTCCCCTCCACCACCGGCCATGCTGCCCTCCTGCGTCCGTTACGGTCGTTTCAGGCCTTGGCGGCCGTCTCGGGCGGGCGGTAGCCCTTCTTGTACTGGGCGTGGACGTTCACGAGCTGGAACAGCGCAGCCTCGGAACGCTCCAGGATGCTCTTGGCCTTGTGCGAGAGCAGCATGTGCGCGAAGAGCGCCATGACCGCCACGGCCAGCCCGGAGAAGGTGTTGTACATGGCCTCGGAGATGGACGCCGAGAGGAACTCGCCCTTCTTCTGCGCGTCCATGCCCGTCGTCGCGCTGAACGCGCCGATGAGGCCGACGACCGTGCCGACGAGCCCCACGAGCGTCGCGAGGTTCGCGAGCGCCGAGAGGGTGTCCAGGCCGTTCATGACGCGGCCGCGCACGCTCGCCATCGACTCCTCCACCGCGAGCATGGGGCTCTCGCAGCCGATCTTGAGGAGCTTGAGGAGGGTCTTCGTCGCGCGCGACATGGCCGCCTCGGAGCGCTTGTCGCACTCCTTGGCACCCGCCTCGATGTTGCCCGCGGCAAGGTACCGGCTCACCGCAGGCACGAACTCGGCCTCGTTGATGTCCGCCTTCTGGAGCGCCACCGTGCTCTGGACCACACGCGCCGCCACCCACACCAGGATGCCCACGAGCAGGATCACGAAGACCGGGCTGAGCTGGGCGTAGTGGATGAAACCGTTGATGCTCATGGACACTCCCAACGCCGCACACGGGCGGCAGACATGGTCGGACGAGAGGATAACACGCGAGCGCGGCTGCCCGTCCACTCCTCGTTGCGTACGATGCGAAAAAGGCTCGGCACGGACGCGCGTGCGTCCGCGTCAGACCACGATCTCGCCCACCAGATCGTGTTCCGCGGCGCGCGTGACCCGCACGCGACGGAACTGTCCGGCGCGCACGTCCTCGGGCGGCGACACGATGTAGACCTGCCCGTCCACGTCCGGGGCCTGCGTGGCCAGGCGTGCGGACAGCACGAACTCCGATTCCTTGGACGGCCCGTCCACGAGCACCTCGACCTCGCGCCCCACGAAGGTGCGGTTGCGCGCCTTGGAGATCCGCGCCTGCAGCTTCATGAGCTCCTTCTGGCGGGCCAGGCGGACCTTCTCCGGCACGGGATCCGGCAGCGTGGCGGCCGGCGTCCCCTCCTCCGGGAAGTAGGTGAACACCCCGACGCGGTCGAACTGCTGGGCCTGCACGAAGTCGCGCAGGACGCCGAAGTCCTCCTCCGTCTCGCCCGGAAACCCGACGATGAAGGTGGTGCGGACCGCGATGTCCGGCACGAAGCGCCGCACGCGCTCGAGGATGCGCTCCTGCCCGTCCCGGGTGACGCCGCGCCGCATGGCCTTCAGCATCGGCCCGCTCGCGTGCTGCAGCGGCATGTCGAGGTACTTCACCACCTTCTCCTCCTCGGCGATCGCGCGGAGGAGGCTCTCGGGAAGCCCGATGGGGTAGGCGTAGTGCAGCCGGATCCAGCGGATGCCGTCGACACGCGCGAGCGCGCGCAGCAGGACGCCCAGATCGCTGTCATCCCCGAGGTCGCGGCCGTAGGCGGTGCTGTCCTGCGACACCAGGTTGAGCTCCACCACCCCGGAGTCGGCGAGCCGCCGCGCCTCCTCGACGAGCGACGGCACCGTGCGGGAGCGCATCTTGCCGCGCAGCTGCGGGATGATGCAGAAGGCGCAGCGGTGGTCGCAACCCTCGGAGATCTTGAGGTACGCGCTGTGCGGCATCCAGGAGTTGATGCGCGGGGCCAGCTCGTCGTGGATGTAGAGCGGCGTGTCCACGAAGCTGCGGGGCGCCTGGCCCGCGCGCGCGAGCAGCACCTCGTCGATGCGGTGGTACTCCCCCGTGCCGAGGAAGTGGTCCACCTCGGGAAGCTCGTCCTCCAGCGCGCGTCCGAAGCGCTGCACCATGCACCCGGTCACGACGAGCTTGCGACACCGCCCCGTGTCCTTGTAGCCGGCCATCTCCAGCACGGTGTTGACCGACTCCTCGGTCGCGGGCTGGATGAACGAGCAGGTGTTCACGACGATGACGTCGGCCGACGCGGGATCGTCGACCAGCTCGAAGGGGCCGCGCTGCAGCTTGCCGACCATCACCTCGGAGTCGACCCGGTTCTTGGGGCAGCCGAGGCTGACGAGATGCACCTTCTCGGGCGCACCGCCGACACCGGGCCCGCTCACGGGAGCGTCCGCGCGCCAGCCGGCGGCTGGAACTCGCTGTCGGGGATGTCCTGGTTCATCCGAACCGCCCGGAAGGTCAGCGCGGTGACGTTGTCGAGCGGGTCGGTGATCGCGAGGCGCTCCAGCTCGTACTGTCCGCCGCTCACCCGCACGTCGAGGGACTTGAACTGCCCCGGCGCGCGCGGCACGAGGTGCAGGTCCCACGCCTTTCCGGCCTTGACCCCCGCGGGCGCGAGGACCGACACCTCGAAGACCTCGTCCAGGCGGCCGAGATCGTCGAGCAGGGCCGCGTACCCGCTGCCGCCGGCGTCGGGCACCTGCATGAGGGTCTTCCCCTTCTGATCGTAGAGCCAGAGGCGGCTGCCGTCCGACAGGATGGTCTGGGGGCCGACGTCGACGCGCATCTTGCGCGGCCGCTCGAGCGCGATCCGGCCCTGCTCGCGGCTGGACTGCCCGAGCGCCTTGTTGTGGACCACCTGCACGAAGTTCGCGCGCACGCTGGTCGCGTCGCGGTAACGGGCCTTCACCCCGGCGATGACCTGGGCCGGCGTGGGCGGCGTGCCCGCATGGGCGTGGCCGCCCGCGAGCAGGACGGCCAGACCGAGGACGAGGAGCTTCAGGACACGTTGCACCGTACCTCCGGGACCGCCGCCGTATGTCGCGGTCAAGGGCCCCGCAAGCGTCGTCCACGGCGGTCAGACGCGGCAGCCACGCGTTTCTTCAGCCGTGACCCCCGACGAGCACCTTCCGCGGCTTGACCCCGTCGGCGGGGCCCACCACGCCTTCCTGCTCCATCACGTCCACGATGTTCGCCGCGCGGTTGTAGCCGATGCCGAGGTGCCGCTGGAGCATGCTGGTGCTGATGCTGCCGCGCTCGATCGCGAACTGCACGGCCTCGTCGTACTTCTCGTCGTACTCGATCTCCGCGTCGCCGCCGGTCGTCTTCGCCGCGCTGGCAATGCGATCATCGTACTCCGGACGGCCCTGCGCGCGCAGGAAGTCCGCGATGCGCTGCACCTCGCCCTCGCTCAGGAAGGGCCCGTGGATGCGCATCGGCACGCCGGTGCCGGGCGGGCGGAACAGCAGGTCACCACGCCCGAGCAGCGTCTCCGCGCCCATCTCGTCGAGGATGACGCGCGAGTCGAGCCCGCTGCGCACCTGGTAGCTCAGGCTCGACGGCATGTTCGCCTTGATGGTACCCGTGATGACGTCGCGCCGAGGCGTCTGCGTCGCCACGATCAGGTGGATGCCAGCGGCGCGCGCCTTCGCCACGATGCGGGAGATGCTGGTCTCCACGTCGCTGCTCGCCACGAGCATGAGGTCCGCGAGCTCGTCGATGACGATCACGATGAACGGCAGCTTCCGCGGCTGCGGGAGCAGGTCGCCCTCGGGCCAGTCGGGCGGCGCGTAGCGGCGCGCCTTCTCCGGGGTCCAGTCCTTGAGCTCCTGCTCGACCTTGGCGTTGTAGTTCTCGATGTTGCGCGTCTGCCAGCGCGCCATGAGCTTGTAGCGATCGTCCATCTCGTCGCAGGCCCACTTGAGCACGGCGCTGGCGAACTTCGGGTCGGTCACGACGGGGTGCAGCAGGTGCGGGATGTCCTCGTAGAGCGCGAACTCCAGCATCTTCGGGTCGATGAGGATCATGCGCAGCTCTTCCGGCGGGCGCACGTAGAGCATGCTGCAGAGCATGGCGTTCACGCCCACGCTCTTTCCGGAGCCGGTCGTGCCGCCGATGAGCAGGTGGGGCATGCGCGCGAGGTCGGTCACGAACGGACGCCCCTCGGTGTCCTTGCCGAGGATCATCGGGAGCACGCGCTCCGCCTTCGCGAACTCCGGCGAGGCGAACACGTCGCGCGACCAGATGGTCTGGCGCGTCTCGTTCGGGACCTCGATCCCCACGCAACCGCGGCCGGGAAGCGGGGCCACGATGCGCACGGACACGGCGCGCAGCGCCATCTTGATGTTGTCCTGCAGGCCGACGATGGTCGCGAGCTTCACGCCGGGCGCCGGCTCGAACTCGTACATCGTGATCACGGGTCCCGGGCGGATCGCCGAGATGCGTCCCTCGATGCGGAACTCCTTGAGGGTCTGGAGCAGCCTGCGGGCGGTGTCCTGGAGCGCGCCCTCGTCCGTGCCCGCGATGACCGGCGGGTGGTCGTCGAGCAGTGACAGCGGCGGGAGCTTGAAGGCCCGGGCCTGGCGCACCGCGCTTCCGTCGTCCCGGGAACCGCCGCTCTGCAGGTTTCCGGGCAGCACGGCCACGTCGCTGGCGTTGGCGCGACGGGCGCGGGCGGGCCGCACGGGCGCGTCGTCCACCTCGAGCTCCACCCCGGGAAGCACGCGTGGCGCGGGCTCCACCTCCCTCGTGGGGCGGGGGGCCGCGCCCCCCGCAACGCCCCCCGCCGGGCCGGCAGACCCCGCGGCGGAGGACGTCGCGTCGCCGGTCTCCTCGTCGGGGTCGTCGTCCTCCTCGAACAGGTCGTCCTCGTCGTCGTCATCGAGGGCCCCGGCCGGCTCGCCCGGCTCCGTCGTGCGCTCCGGCGGGATGGCCGCCGGCGCGGGCGTCCGGGGTGCGGGTGCGTCGAACCCCGGCACCGCGAGGTCCGCCGTGCGCCGCACGGCCGTCGTCCCGCGCTCGGAGTCGGCGCGGACGTGTGCATCCGCGGCGGCGCCGTACCCGTCGACGGGATCGGCCTCCCCCGCGCGACGCCGCTCCCCCGGCGCGAGCGTGAGCCGTTCCCCTCCGCGTGCCGCGGGCGGCGGCGCGGACGCGGTCACCGGCGGTGCGGCGGGGCTCGCGGCCGGCGCGGCCACGGGCACGGCCGGCGGGCGACCCGCCGACGTCGACGTGGACCGCTCCAGCTCGACCTCCACGAGTGTGCGCTGCGCCACGTGGGTCGGCGCGTCGCGGTCGACGATCGGTCGCGCCATGGGGCGCGGCTCCGGATCCCCGATGGGCATCCGCACCGGCACGACCTCCGGCTCACGGCGCACCGGGGCCCCGGCGGTCTCGGCGGGGGCGGCGGCCGGCACCGCCGGTCGCGGCGCGGGCTTCGCGGCGGGCGCGACCTCGGGCGCGGGCATCAAGGGACCCGCGTCGGCCTGCTCCGCCGCGTCGGCGTCGTCCCAGCCCTCGTCGGCGGCGGGGTCGTCCTCACCGTCGTCGTCCGTCGTCGCGGGCGGTGGCGCGCGGAACTGCTCACGCAGGGACCCGAGCCCGGCCGCGCCGGCCCGGAACGCGGTGGCGCCCGTGCTTCCCAGGGAGCGTGCGGCGGCCGGCGCACCCGCGCGCACCCCGTCCACCGCCTTGGCCGCCAACGGCTGCCAATTGATGCGGAAGAGCAGCGTCGCCACGCCGAGCAGGGACGCTCCGAGCAGGATCGCCCCCCCCGTGGTGCCCAGTCCCGACACGATCCACCGGTCGAGCACCTGCCCGAGCACGCCGCCCGGCGGATACGGGGCACCCACCCGGTGGATCGCGTGCTCCAGCGTCGCGCAGCCGAGCAGCCATCCGGCGAGTCCCAGCAACCGCGTGCCCAGGGACGACGCGGGACGTCCCGCCAGGCGCAGCGCCGCCGCCACGCCGAGGCCCGGCACCATCCACGCCGCGTGGCCGAATCCCTGGTAGAGCGCGTCGGCGAGATGCGCCCCGACCGGTCCCCCCGCGTTCCGGACGGGCGCGGAGGACACCACCGAGAAGGACCGGTCGGTCGCATGCCAGCTGGCCAGGGCCACACCCGAGAACAACGCGCCGGCGATGGCGCCGATCCACACGGTCTGGGCGAGCGGCCCGGCACCACCGGCGGCCTCCGCACGGGCGCGCGGCGCGCGGCCGGCATCCTCCGCCGGCTTGCGCCGCGCCACCCCGGCTGCGCGGGGTCGCACGACCACGGGGGCGGCGGCGGTGGATTCGGTGGCTTCGTCAGACGTGGTTCGGGAACGGGCGCGCGCCAAGACGGCCTCCTGTCGCGCCAAGCCTACTGCGTCTGTCTTGACGCGTCACCTGCAGGGCTAGAACGCCGACTGGGGCACGAAGATGCGGTCGCTCGGACGCAGGGCCACGTCCTGCGCGTCTCCCCGCTGGATCTTGCGGACATTGACCTCGATCTTCTCGTCTCCGCGCACGATGTGGACCGACGCGGTCTTCGCCGTCGCGAGGGTGCTGCCGGCCTGCGTGATGGCCTGCATGAGCGTCATGCCGTCCCGGTAGGCGATGGCGCCAGGCTTTCCAACCTGCCCGTCCACGTAGACCTGCTCCGCCGGCGGAACGTAGAGCCGATCCCCCGGCTGGAGCGTCAGGTCGGCGGTGGTGTCGCCGTTGTACAGCCGCTCCAGGTCGACCCGCACGACGGTGAGCGCGCCGGCCTCGTGCCGATGGATCTCCGCGCGGGGCGACGACAGGTCTCCGAGCCCCCCCGCCACGACGAGCATGTCGCGTACCGTCACGGTCGCGCCGCGCAGCGCGTACTGGCCCGGCTTGGCCACCGCGCCCGCCACCTCGACCTGGCGGCTCTCCGACCGCACCACGCGCAGGACCACCTGCGGATGCCGCAGCACCGTGCGACCCAGGTGCTCGGTGAGCGCACGGCTCGCCGCCTCCACCGTGAGGGACTCCACGCGCACCGCGCCGGCGTAGGGCAGCACCAGGGCCCCCTCCGGCCCCACGCGGAACGTGCCGCTCATCGCGGCCTCGCCGACGACCTCCACGGCAAGGTCGTCTCCCCGCCCGATCGGGTAGCTCAGGTCGGCCGCGCTCTCGTCGGCGGCCCATCCCAGCGCCATCGCGAGCAACCAGGTCGTCACGCGCGCCCCCTTCCTTCCCTCACGTATCCGACGCGCGGGCCGGCTGCGTCTTCGACCGCCCACGCGCGGCGCGCGACGCCCTCACGGCGCGTCCTCAGTAGGACACCGAGAGGCTGCACTGCGCGTACACATCGTCGTACTGGATCCCGTAGAACCTTCCGTCCTCGCAGGTGGGGTCCCCGCACGCGCGCTGCCGCCAGCCCGCGGCACCCTGCAGCGCGAACCAGTCGGCCACCGTCACCGATCCTCCCACCTCCGCGGACAGAAGGAGATCGTCCCGGGTGATCTCTCCGACGTACGCGTCGGAGCGCACGTCGAACGCCGCGTGGGCACCGAGCACACGCCCGAAGTCCCCGTCCCATCGCGTGTTGAGCGCGTGGGACACCACGTAGTTGGAGAAGAAGGCGTCCCGGAAGTCCTTGCGGTATCCCACGCTGACCGTCTGCCCGCGATCGTCCTCGATCGCGCCCATCGCGTAGGCCACCTTGAGGTCCGCGGTGACGCCGTCCCACACGCTGTCGAGGTCCCTGGCGTACGCCGCCGACGCGGAACGCGCCTCCGCGACCGCGTCCGGGCCGAGGCCCTGGGCCGCATCCAGCACGGAGGCCTCGTCGTAGGTCATCTGTCCGAAGCCGAACTCGGTCGTGATCGCGAGGCGGTCGGTGATGTTGCCGCGCAATCCGGTGCTGCTCCACCACTTCGTGGCGTCCGGCTTCGCGAGGTAGGTGCCGAAGCTGCCCGCCCCGGCCGACGCACCGAGCGTGCGCACCATGTTCTGGTCCCAGTCGAGCCAGTGCATGCCACCCCGCAGCACGAACGCCGTGCGCGGCAGGAACTTCCACGTGACGTCGCCCTGCGGCCCGTAGGTGAGCCGGTCGTTGAGGTTCGCCTGACCGTCGGAGGTGAGCCCCTCGGGAACGTCGTAGCGGTTCGTCCCCAGCGCGAACAGACCGCTCACGTCGAGCGCGGAGCCCGGACGAAGCGAGATGCCCGCGCGCAGGTCGTTCGTGAGGAGGCTGATGTTCGCGTCGCTGCCCGCCACGGCGCTCTCGAGCTGCCCCGGCGCGCTGGAGATCTGGAACCGGTCGTCGACGCGAAGGCTCACGCGGTGCTGACGGAGCGCCAGCAGCTCCAGCCGCGCCTGCGCGTCCCGGTAGCGATCGAGGTTGGTGGCCTCGAGCCCGTTGTCCGGCGTGATGTCGAGGTACTTCCGCAGGAACCAGGAGCCTTCGAACGCCATCGCGACGGCGCGGCTGTCCAGCGCGACCTTCACGCTCGGCACGGTACGGAACGCGACGCCGGGCTCCTCCTCGTTCAGGAGTCCGTCGGCGAGGAAGACGTTGCTGTGGTACTCGACGCCGGAGCTGACTCCCGGGGTCCACTCGCTCGGGCCGATGCGGACGTGATCGCCCGGCCCGGCCGACGCGTGGGGCACGAACGCGGACACGAGCAGCCCCACCGCCAGCGGCCGCGCCACAACCGAGGCTGCGCGCCCCGCCTGCGTCATCGACCGTTCCAGCTTCATCGCACTCCCGGGCAGCCCGTCACGGCGCGCTCACGCTCGCGACGAATGCGCAGTTTCGCCTGCCGGCGGGCCGGGCGCAAGAGCGGCAGCGCGTCAATTGGGAGAGGCGTCGGGCGTATCGACGACCACGGTTTCCGGGGGAGCGTCCACGAGGCCCTCGGCGGAGCCATTGAGCGACGCCTGCGGCCCGCTGGACGAGCGGTTCACGTCCGCCGAGCCCGTGCAGGCGGCGGCATCCTGGCGCAGCTGTCCGGCCTTCCCGTGCGCCACGGCGATCTTGCGCCATTCCCGGTCCCCCTGCAGGCCGTCGTTTCGGACGACGTGCCCGGCGAGGGCGTCGCGTGCGGTGCGCGACACCTCGAGCAGCACGCGCATCGGGGTCACCCGACGCTCGAGGCACTCGACGCGCTGCGCGTCCCCGGTCTTCTGCGCCGCCGCCAGCGACACGTCGATGGCCTTCACCCACGCGTCGATGTCGGTGACGGCGGTGTCGCCGTAGGCCAGCTTGTCCTGCGGCGTGGTGGTCCGCGCCTGTTCCAGCGCGGCGGAGACGCCAGGGGCGGGAGGTGCGGCGACGGCGGTTCCGAGCGCGCCATGAAGCATGAGCATGAGGAACATGACGCTTCGCCTCCCCTCATCCGCCGCGGCCGGCCGGATGGTCTACTTGTTGCCCACGCGCCACTGGTACTCGCCCACCTGGGCGGTGATCGACGAGTCGAACCGGAACGAGCCCACGGCCTTGACCACGCACGCTTCGAGCGCGGCGTCGCCCGTCTCGTTCTTGGTGATCCGGACGGCGCTGACCTTGCCGGCCGTCACCATCCAGCTCGCGCCGATGATGCCCTTGAGGTTCTCGTTCGCCTTGGCGGACGCATCCGCGCAGGACTTGATGCGCGCGCTGTTCTTCTTGATCCAGTCCTCGACGTTGGAGCCCGTCCCCGACGTGGTCGTGACCGTCGCGGGCCCGGCGGGCGCCACGGTCGTCTCGATCTTCACGGGCGCGCTCGTCGCGACCTTCTTCTCGGCCGTCGCCGCGACCTTCGGCCCACTGCCGACCGCGACGTTGGTCGAGCCGGTGCCGTTGCCGCCGACGATGCCGGTGCCGAGGCTGCTTCCGCCCGCAGGACCGGAGGACGCGCTCATCGACGCCACGAGGGCCTCGACGTTCGCACCCGAGGCGGTGCCCGGACCCGAGGCGTTCCCGACCGAAGGGAGCGCCTCGATGCCGATGCTGGCGAGCAGCTCGTCCGCCGCCTTCGCACCGGATTCCGCGGTCTTCGGCGCCGCCGACGGGGCCGGCTTGGCAGCGTCGCTCGGGGCAGCCTCGGCGGGTGCCTCCTCCGCGGGCTTCTCCTGGGCCTCGGGCTGCGGCGCCTCCGCCTTGGTCGGCTCCGGCTCGGGCTCCGGCTCCGGCGGAGGCTCGACCCGCGGTGCGGAGAGGACGCCCTTGAGGTACTCGGCGTCCGGTGCCACGACCTGCACCTTGACCTCGGTCGTGAGCGCCCACAGCAGCGCGACGCTTCCCACGACGGAGAAGATGCCGAGCATCGCGAGGAAGAGTGGATCGTCCTGCCCGCCCCACGTGGGCCGGAAGTCACCGGAGTTGACCTGGCGCACCGATTCCGGCGGCGCGGGCACGAACTGGAACAGGACCGTCACCGCGCCGACGGTCACCTTGCCGCGGGACTGCTCGGTGAGCGGGTACACCCAGTTGTCCCCGACGCGCGTCGCTCCGGCGCGGCGCAGCTCGGCGAGCTCCTGCGCGGACGCACCCGTCGCGATCTTGCCGTCGACCCACTCGGGCACGGACAGCACGTAGGCGTTGGCCGGGCGCGGCGCGAACACGGTGTGGCTCGCCCCGAGCTTGGTCCCCGTCAGGACGAAGGTGTTGCGCGGGCCCTCGCCGATCGTCACGGGCTCACCCGCGCGGATCAGGCGCTCCTGCGCGATCTTCCCGTCGACGACGACGCCGATGCGCAGCACCTTCACGGTCGGCTTGCTGACGGCGGGCTTGGTTTCGGCGCTCATCCTTCCATCCTCGCGGGCGTGGCACGGTCGCTTGCAGTCTACCCGTCTTCCTGCACGACGACAAAGCGAAAGTCGCCGTACCCGGCGTCCTCCGCGGCCCGCAGCAGCGGTGAGAGCGTCGCCCACGGCACCGTACGGTCCACGAGCACGCGCAGGGGGGGGGTGGCATCCTCGGCCAGGCCGGCGGGACGGGCGGCGCGCAGCGCATCCGCCACCTCCGACGGCGGACCATCACCCTCCGCCGACGTCGGCACGGGGATCCGACGCTCGCCGACCTTCACCGCGTCGCGCAGCACGGACATCACGACCTCCCCCTCGCGCACCGGCACCACCTCGGCGCTCGACGGGGCCAGGTTGATCGGGTCGTTCGCCGTCGGCGCGTCGGGGTCGAGGAAGGTGATGAGAAACACCAGGATGATCGTGAACATGTCGAGCATCGAGGTGATGAGGAGCGGCGGGGTGTCCCGGACGCGCGACCGGCGCAGGCTCCGCCTCACGGCGTCTCCGGGGCCGGCGGCGGCGCGGCGAGCAGCGGGCTCGGAAACAGCGGGGTGCGGACCCCGTTCGGGTCACGGCTCTCCCGCGCCGCGTCCATCACCCGGACGATCACGGCGAACGGGACGTCCCGCGCGGGCGCCACGACGACGCGGGTCTCCGCGGGATGCTGCGCCTTCGCGGCGCGCAAGGCGTACCGCAACCCCACGTAGTCGTAGGTGTCGACCGTGCACGCGCCGCGGCACGGCACGGCGGAGGCCGCGTCGCCCGCGCCGCCCACCTCGAACCCGTCGGGGAGCACCCGCACCGACACGACCTGTCGGGACTGCTCCTTCAGGGCACCCGCCGACGGCGCGTCCTCCGTCGGGAGCACCGGGCCGTCCGCCGTGACCTGGGCGAACGCACGGAAGTTGACGGCGAGCAGGATCATCGGGATGAGGTGCACGATCAGGCTCAGGATCGGCGTCACGTCCAGCTCCGAGTCACCCTCGATCCGCTTGCCGCGCCTCATTCCGGGAAGGGCACCACCGACGGTCCCCCGCGCCCCTTCGGGGTCCGGCACGCCTCGAGCAGGTTCGCCAGCTTCAGCGCCGCGTGGTCGACCTCGTCGAGGATCAGGTTCGCGCGCCCGGACACGAGGCCGTGGACCACCAGCAGCGGGATCGCCACGAGCAGCCCGAAGAAGGTGGTGTACATCGCCACCGCGATGCCCTCGGCGAGGGCCGTGGAGCGCGCGTCGGCCGACGCCTCCCCCACCGAGTGGAAGCTCATGATGAGGCCCTGGATGGTGCCGAGCAGGCCGAGCAGGGTCGCCACGTTGGCGAGCATGGGAATCAGGCCCAGCCGTCGGTTGAGCATCGGGAAGATCTCGGCCTGCGCCTCGTCCAGGGCCGCGCGCACCTCGGCGTCCGGACGTTCGGCGCGCACCAGCCCCGCCTTGGCCACGCGCGGGAGGACGGCGCCCGGGTCGGCGTTGCACGCGCGGACCGCGCCCTCGACGTTGCCGTCGAGCAGCTCACGCTGCACCCGCGCCATGAAGGCCCGCGAATCGATGCCGGCCCGCAACCACACGTAGATCGCGCGCTCCACGGCGACGGCGCCCCCGACGATGCCGCACAGCAGGATGGGCCACATGAACGGCCCGCCCTTGCTCATCCATTCGCCGATCTCCACGACGCCTCCGGGGTCCTAGAACGGCTTCGTATCCAGCGCCTCGACGATCCGCGGCAGGAAACTCTCCCGCAATTCGAGCTTGTACTCGGGGCGGAGGTTGTCGATGTTGAACAGGCGCTCCGCGTCGGGCTTGCGCACCGTGATCTTGACCTCCTCCACCTCGAAGCTGAGCACGGCTCCCGGGGGCGGATCGGCCGCGTGGGCGCGGCCGGTGACGGCGCCGAACAGCGCGGTCGCGAGGACGATGGACATCACGGCGTACCTCCGGCGCCCCACGGGTCGCTCTCGGGGTTGCTCTCGGGGACCAGCTGCGCAGGGCCCGTGGGCTCCGTCGCGGGAGGCGGCGCGGGCGTCGGTGTCGCAGGCGGAACCGGCGAAGTCTCCGAAGGCGCGGGTGTCGGGACGCTCTCCATGGGGCGGGGGGTCTCACCCCCCGCAACGCCCCCCGGCCCGGCCGGCGCCGGGGACGGCGCGGGCGGCGACGGCTCCGTCGGCGTCACGGCCGGCACGGACGGCTCCGCCGGCGTCACGGCCGGTACGGTCGACTCCGTCGGAGCGTCGGGGCCCCACGGCGTCTGGGCGGGCGGAAGCTCCAGGGAGCCACCGTCCGGCGGCGGCGCGGCCGGTGCCGCCTCCGGCGGCGGCGCGGCGGCCGCGCGGGCGGCGTCCGCCGCCTTCGCGGCGGCCTCGGCGGCGGCAGCCTCCGCGGCGAGCTTGGCGCTGGCCTCGAGCGTGTCGAACTCGGTGCGCCATGCCTTCACGTCGGGGGCCGTGCCGCCGCCGGCGACGTAGGCGTCGAGCGCCTTGCGCGCGTCCTCGAACCTGCCCGTGTGGAACCCGTACAGCGCGGCCAGGTTGCGGTGCGGATCGGGGTTCTTCGGCGCCAGCTCCAGCGCCTTGGCGTAGGCCGCACGGGCATCGTCGAAGCGCCGGACTCCGCGGTAGGCGATGCCGAGGTTGTTGTGGAGCGCCGGGTCGCCGGGCGCCACGTCCCGGGCGCGCTCCAGCATGGTCACCGCGCTCTCGTAGCGGTGCTTGCGCAGGTAGATGTCCGCGGCGCTCGTGAGCGCGGCGAGGGAGCGCGGCTCGACCGCGAGCACGCAGTCGAACACCGTCAGCGCGACATCCTCCTCGTTGATGGCCTGGCGCAGGAGCGCGTGCGCCAGCAGCAGCTCCCCGTTGCTCGCGGGGCACGTGCCGGCGCGCGCCGCCGTGTCCTGCGTGGTGGCCTCCACCAACGCGTAGCGGGCGGCACCCATGCGCCGCTGCTCCAGGTACACCCGCGCGAGCGCCGTGTACGCCGCCATTTTCGCCTGCTCCGCGTTGGACTGCCGGAAGGCGTCCTTCGCGACGCTCTCCGCCTCCGCGTACTGCCGCGCGGCGCGGAGCGCACCGACGAGCGTCATGCGCAGCCCCACGTCCGTCGGCACGGCCGCCACGCCCTTGCGCAGCGCCTCCAGCCCGGCCGTGGCGCCCTGGGTGCGCATGGCCAGCACGCCGAGGCTGCGCCAGCACGCCCCGTAGGTGCGCTCGACCTCCACGCACGCCGTCCAGCGGGCGCGTGCCTCGTCGAACTGCCGGAGGTTCGCGTGCGCCAGGCCCGCATGGTACAGCAGCGACGCGTTGCGCGGGTATCGGTCGAGCAGCGGCAGCATCCGCTCCAGCGCCGACCGCGCCCGGTCCGGGTCCGTGGTGGTCAGCATCGCCACGGCGTCGGAGGCGTCGCGCAGCTCCTCCGCGCTGGCGAAGGGCTCCACTGTCGGCGGGGCCGCGCGCACGGGCGCCACGGGGTCGACCGGGGGCGCGTCCACCGCCGCGGGCGGCGCCACCTCGACGGGCGCGACCGGCGCCGCGGGCACCGGGGCCGCCGCGGGCACGGGCGGTGCCGGCGCCTTCTTCGGGCCGCAGGCGGTGAGCAACGCCACGACGAGCATCGATGCCGGGAGGGACCTCACGGTGCACCTCCGGGCGTGGGTGCCGCGGGCGGCGGGATGTCCGCCGGCGCCGTCGGGGGAGGCGTTGCGGAGGGGGTGTCCCCCACCGCCCCAGGCGTCACGGGAGTCGACTCCACCGGCGCCGTCTCCGGCGCGGCGGGGAGCTGGATGGCGCTCGCCATGCCGTACGGAAGATCCAGCGCCGTGGGCACCGCCACCGTCTCGGGGCGATCGTAGCCGTAGCCGGGGGCACCCACGCGGGCGAGCTCGTCCTGCGCCATGGACGCCCACGAGGACCAGCCGGCCTTCGCCGCGAACTGGATGGCCGCCTCGAGCGTGGCACGGCCCGCGCCGCGCTGCGCCTCGACGTCCTCGGGACGCAGGCTCAGGCGGTTGCGGATCTGCTCCTCCACGCCCAGGTCCGCCTCGGTGTACTCCTCGCCGTCGCCGTCCGCGTCCCCGGGGAAGGGCATGTCGTTCATGAAGTCGCCGTACTGGTACTGGGCGATGCCGAGCAGCACGGTCGCCGCGGTGTAGGCCTCGACCTCGAAGTAGCGCGTGCGGAGCGCCTCGACCTGCGCCACGATGGAGGGCTGCTTGTCGGTGGAGACGGCCATCTCGTCGCTCTTCGCCTTGATCGCGAGGATGTTCGCCTTCAGGTCCTGCGTCCGCCCGGTGTCGGTCCACTTGATCACGCGGAAGGCCTCGACGCGCTTGCGCAGCTCCGCGATGGCGCCTTCCGCCGCGCGGCGCTTCGAGAGCGGCGCCAGCGGCGTCTGGGCATCCAGGGCCGCCTGGTAGGTCGCGTCGATCTGGGACCACGTGGCCGCGGCCTTCTTCGCGTCCCCCTTCGCGGCCTGGGCCTTCGCCTGCCGGTAGAGCGACTCGATGACGTGGTCGGGATTCTTGTCCGGGTAGCGCTTGAGGTACCGCCCGTAGAACTCGAGCTGCTGGGCGTCCCCGACCTGGCCCCAGAAATCGCCGGCGGACCAGAAGATGCCCTCGGCGTCGGGGCTGTCGGGGTAGGTCGTGGCGTAGCGCTCCTGGGCCTTCGCGGCCGCGGCGGCGTCGGGAAGGCTGCGCCGGAGCATGGTCGCGTTGAGCACCGCGGAGGCCACCTGCGGACTGCGCGGGTACGTCCGCGCGAACGCCTCGAACGCGTCCACGGCGCGCTGGGTCTCGAGGGCCCGCGCGTAGTTGGCGGCCACGACGAACGACACGTCCGCGGCCTTGGTGTTGCGCGGGTAGGTCTTCAGGAACTCCTCGTAGGTGCGCGTGGCATCGTCGAAGCGGCCCGCCTCGGTGAAGAGATCCCCCGCGGCGAGCATGACCTGCTCCGCCTTGTCGGACTTCGGATACTTTCGGGCGAACGCCAGGTACGCCTCCGCCGCCGCGCTCCGGTCGCCGCGGTCCTTTGCGCGCGCCGCCAGGTTCAGCTCGGCGTTCTGCGTCTGCTCGCGCAGCTGCGCCGCCGAGGCGAGCGCCATCGCGGAGAACCGCTCCGCCGCCTTGGCGGCCGCGAGGAAGTCGCCCTCCATCTCGTAGGTGCGGACGTGGAGGATCGCCGCGTTGGACCCTTCGGTGGTGGTCGGGTGGCGCGCCACGAGCGCCTCGAGACGCGTGCGCGCCTCCGCGAGCCGCCCGTGCGCCAGCTCCACCCGCGCCGCGCGGTACCGGCAGTTCGGCAGGTAGTCGTTGACGACCGAGGCGATCGACACGGCCTTCCCGTCCCCGCCCACGAGGGTGTGCGCGGGGTCGAAGGTCGTCGTGCCGAGCCGATCGCACGCGGCGATGTAGGCCGCATGATCGTCCGCCAGCAGGTACCGCGTGGTGGAGGCACCGAAGGTGCTCGTCTGCACCTTCTCCACCACGGCGCCCGCGGGCGGCAGCGGCATGCCGGTGGCGTCGGACACGAGGCCGGCCTCGGGGCCGCCGTACGTGCCGCGCAGCGCGAGCTCCCGGATGGCGGGGAGCAGGTAGATCGCCTCGTCGTGGTAGGCGGACCCCGGATTCTGGGCGATGGCCTCGTAAGCCTCGACCGCGCGCCCGAAGGCGGACGCCTGGACGAGCAGGTCGGCGCGGGCCTTCTCGAACTTCGCGGCGTCCTTCTTCAGCGGGAAGAAGCGGAGGAGCCGCTCGATCTCGTCCGCCGCCTCGAGCTTGAGCTCGGGCAGGCCCGAGGCCACGGCCGCGTTGTACTTGTCGCCCACGACGTCGGCGTACGAGAGCTCGACGTAGTTCTCGGCGGTCTTGAGGGCGGCGGGGTTGTCCTTGTTGGCGAGCACCCAGGGCTTCTTTCGGTCCGGGTCGAAGTAGCGGTCGGACAGGGTGCGCCAGGCTTCCCGCGCGCGGGCAGGGTCCGACGGGAAGGGCGCGCGGGTCGCCCCACGCGCGTCCACTGCGCTGCCGAGGTAGATGAGACCGATGTTCTGCTGGTACGTGGGGTTGTCCGGATGGTTCGGCCACTGCTCCTGCAGGAAGGCATAGACGTCGAGCGTCTGCGGGTCGGCGGCGTCCCAGAGGGTGCTGCCCAGGCGCACGTACACGTCGTGGACCCACGGGCGATCCCCGAACTGTCCCAGGTGGGTGCGCGCCATGGCGAGCGCCCCGGGCGAGCCCGGCCGCTGGGAGGCTTCGGCGTACGTCGCCGCCATCAGCTCCAGCGCCTCGTTCTGCTGGGAGCACGCGGTGTCCGCGTCCTGACCCCCGGAGCGGCACTCGGCGTCGGTGACCTCGGTCAGCTGCGCCAGCCACTTCAGGCCCGCGGTGAACTCGTCGAGCTTGTAGTAGCTCCATCCGAGCTTGTAGAGGGCATTTCGGTACGGGCGCGCCGTCGGCCCGGCGGCAAGGACCCGCTCGTAGTACTGCGTGGCCTTGCGGAGGTTCTGGCGACGCTCCTCGCCCGCCACGGCGGCGTCGGCGCTGCGCGGCTGCAGGTCGTAATAGTACTGGCCCAGCCAGAAGGACGCGTCCGCCGCGTTGGGTGCGTCCGGATACTGCGCCAGAAGGGTCAGGAACAGGTCACGACCCTTGTCCAGGTGGAACTGGACGACGGGCGGCGGCTCCTGCTCCGTGGTGAAGCCGCGGTGGTAGCAGAGCGCGAGGTTGAACATCACCGTCGCACGGCGCGGATAGTCGGGGAACCGCGCCAGCACCGACTCGTAGAGCGCGATCGGACGCCCGTAGTCACGCTGCGGCGGCGGCGGCTCCTCCATGTCGGGCGTCGGGTTCGTGAGGAGGCGGACGTACTCGTCGTTCTTCACGACGTAGGCGGCGTCCTCACGGGCCATGTAGAGATTCGCGAGGCGGACCGCCTGCTCGGGGTAGCCCGGCGCGTCGGGGTAGCGCTGCACGAAGATCTCGAGGCGCGCCATGGCCGCTTCGCGCGCCGTCGCAGCCACCTGGTCCTCCCGCGCGATGGCGGCGTCGAAGGCGGCGACCAGGCGACGCCGCTCGTCGTCCCGCTGGTCGACGAGGCGCTGGCGCACGTCGGCGCGCAGCTCCTCCACCCGCTCCCCCATGCGCGACGCGGCCTCGCGGAGGTAGGCGAGGTCCTCGTCGGTCGGCGCCACGCGCTCGGCGGCCACGGCCACACCGGCCCAGAGAAGCGCAAGCGAGGAGAGACGCACGTTCACGGGCGGCCTCCGTCCTTGCCCAGCGTGTCCTCGACGAGACCGTAGCGACGCAGGAGCGCCTCGGAAAACGCGCTGCGGTCGCTCTTCAGGGACGCGGAGCGGTCGGCCGCCGCCGAGCTGCGCTCCCAGTAGACGTCGAGCACGCCCCCCTCGGCCTCCGCCACCTGGGTGCGGAACGACTGCTCCAGCGCCTCGATGCCGAGCGCGGCGGCGCGGTAGGCCGTACGGCGCGCGGCGGGCGCCCCGGCATCGAACGTCGTCCGCAAGGCCTTCACGTCGGCCACGACTCGCGAGAACACGTCTCGGACGAGGCGCGTCTCCGTCATCTCGCGCGAGTCGAGCATGCGCCGCGCCTCCACGGCGGCGGCCTCGATGCGCGCCACGTCGCCCCATGCGGTGTCGAGCTGCGCGAAGATCGCCGGAGAATCGGGGTCCACCGCGTGGTGACGCCACTTGAGGACGCGCGCACGGAGGGCCTCGAACCGGGGCAGCAGCTCGGACCGCACGTCGCTGGCACCGCGCACCTCCGAAGCACCCGCCAGGGTGACGATGCGACGACGCAGTCCATCGCCCTGCACCGCCAGCAACTCCCGCGCGAGCGCGTCCAGGGCGGCCTGTTGCGCGGCCAGTCCGTCCCGCACGATCTGCGCGTCGGCGGCAGGAAGGTTCGTGCGCACGAGCTGGTCGGCGATGGCCCGCGCCTCGTCCTGCTGGGCGTGGACGACCTGCGTGAGCCGCGCCGCGATCAGCTGGACCTGGCGCACCTGCGCGTCGTAGGCCTGCTCGCGGGTGCCGACGCCGTCACGGGTCTCGTCCCCGTCCCGGGCCAGCTGCCCGACGAGCGAGGTGCGCTCCCGCCGGATGGCGTCCAGCTCCGACCGATAGCTCGCCGCGACCATGCCGCGGATGTAGGTCGCCTCGATCTCGATGATCTCCCCGCGCAGCGACATGGCTACCGAAGCCGTGCGGTCCAGCTCCTCGCGCGAGGTGGCGAACGCGCCGAGCACCGGGCCGCTCGCCTGGAGGACGGGAGCGACCTCCTGCAGGATGGCCTCGCTCGCGGCCAGCTCCGCCTCCTGGGCGTTCAGGTTCCGGTGGAGCGCCGAGGCCCGCACGACCTCGTCGCGGGAGCGGAGGGTCTCCATCGCGTAGGCGGGAAGGCGCACGCTGAGGGTGCCGGCAACGCCCTCGAGCAGCGTCTCCAGCTCGGCCTGCGTGCCTCGTGCGGCGGAGAGCTGCTCCACCGTCGGCGCGTAGAGGGCCGAGGCCTCCTCGAAGGAGACCCGCGCGGAGTCGTACTGTCCCGTCTTCAGGTGGATCTTGCCGCGCAGGAGCCGCATGTCCGCGGAAAACCTGTTCTCGGGGAACGCGAGCAGGAACGTGTCGATCTGCGCCAGCGCCTCGTCCCAGCGCTCCTGCTTCACGAACGCCCACACGCTCTCGTAGCTCTTCTCCACGAAGTGCGGGGAGCGATCGGTGATGGTGGCGTACCAGGTCGATGCCTGCTCGAAGTCGCCGCTCTCGTAGTAGAGCCGCGCGAGCGCGAGCCGGGCGTACTCCTTGACGCGTTGGTCGTCGGTCGCGTCCTCGGCGACCTGGAGTGCGTCGACCTTCTTGAACTCCGTGATCGCCGCGACGAGGTTCTTCTCCTGCACCATCATCGCGCCCAGGAAGTACCGGGCACGCGCCCACACCGGGCTTCCGGCCGGGATCGCCTCGAAGATCGACTTGGCGCGCACGTGGTCCCCGCGACGCCAGAATCCCTTGGCCAACGTGTAGTTCACCGCATCGTCGGCCTTCACGCGGCCCGACACGACGTGGGCCTCGTAGGTCGCGTCGAACGAGTCGGCGTTCCCGAGGCGTCCGTACACGTCGAACAGACGGCGCACCGCATCCGCGTAGTACGGCTCCCGCACGCCGCGGCCGGCGATCGCGGCGTACCACGACTCCGATCCCCGAACGTCGCCCATGCCGTACAGCGACTCCGCGAGGTACCACTCCACGTCCTTGTTCGCCGCCTCGTCGCGGAGGGCCCGCGCGCGGTGCAGCACGTAGAACGCCTGCGCCGCGTTCGCGTACTCCCCGAGCATGTAGAAATACATGGCGTCGCGGTACCGACGGTCGGCGTCCACGGACCCCATCAGCACGCCGCGCTCCGCATTGTTGCGCCGCACGTCGGACACGTCCGTGTCCAGCTGGAGGAGCTTGTCGGTGACCAGCGTCAGGCGCTCCGAGGTGTCCCGGTCGACCGCGTGCGCGCGCCCGGACCCGACGAGCACCAGGCCCGCGAGCACCCCGACGCGCACCCAGCGCTCAGCGGACGTCCGCATCCATGACCTTCTCGCACTTCCACTCGAAGTCGATGTGGGCACGCTCCTCGAAGGTGTTCGCGACGTTGCCGCGGTCGGACAGGGCGCTCACCACGCTGCACGACTGCCCGAGGTCGATGTCGAACGCGTAGGTGCCCTTCACCCCGATGGTGTAGCCCTTCGCGTAGGTGAAGATCCCGAAACCGGTCGGCCGCACGGTCATGTCGACGGTGAGCGAGTGGCGTCCCGGAGGCACCGTGCCCTCCTGGATCTTGAACTTGCGGTTCTCGGTGAGCCCCTCGCCGGGATCGACCTTGGCGAAGCGGGTCTGCCCGTCGAGCTGGTAGGTGACGCTCTCCAGGCGGTAGCCGACGCTCAGGCGGTTGTCGTGCCACACCGTGAGGCGTGCGCCGGCGGCACCCCCCTGGACGACGATCTCCCGCAGGTACTGCAAGGTCGCGCGGCTCTGGAAGACCCGTTGTTTCAGGGCCTCCACCTGGTCCTCGACGCCGAGCAGCTCCCGGTTGAACTCGGTCTTCGCGGGCTGCGGAGTCGCCACCGCGGCGCCGGTCGTGGTCGCGGTGGGCGCGGGAACCGCAGGCGCCGCCGGAGCCGCAGAGGCCGCCGGAGCCGCAGGGGCTGCCGGAGCCGCAGGGGCCGCCGGAGCCGCAGGGGCCGCCGGAGCCGCAGGCGCCGCCGTGCCATCGGCCGCGAACGCCGCCGGCAGGAACGCGCCCGCGGCGACGCCCCCAGCCATCATCCACGTGCGCAGCGAACGACCCATTCGACCCCCCTGCCGTACCGGCAGCCGTTCCAGACCGCCCGACTCTACCGCAGGCGCGGCCCGTGCGCCATGCCCGGGACCTACGGCAGCGCGGCCGCGCCCGTACCCGCGCCGCCCTCCGCGGCGAGCGCGTCCGGAGCCGACGGCGCGGCGCCGGCCAGCGTCGTCACGAGACGGTCGTGGGCGCGGCGCGCGCGGCCGGGAACGCCCTGGATGTCGTTGGCCAGGAAGGTGAAGGCGTAGAGCTCGTCATCCGCACCGCGCACGTAGCCCGCGAGCGTCGACACTCCGGCGAGCGTGCCGGTCTTTCCACGCACGCGGCCCTCCATCGATTCGTCGCGGAAGCGCGACCACAGCGTGCCGTCGCGACCGGCGACGGAGAGCCCGGCCAGGAACTCCGCCCCGCAGTCGGGGTTGCGCGCCATGTCGATCAGGACGGCGTTGACGTGGCTCGGCCGGAGGCGCGTGTCCCGGGACAGCCCCGACCCGTTCGCGACCGTGAACTCGGCCCGGGGGATGCCGAGCGAAGCGAGGTAGGCGCTGGCCACGTCCACGCCCTTCTCGGTCGTGCCCGGCAGCCCTCGGCGCTCGGCGCCGACGATCCGGAGCAGCTGCTCCGCGTAGAAGTTGTTCGAGTGCTTCTGCGTCTGCGAGACGATGTCGGCGAGGGGGACCGACTCGGCGCGCAACACCAGCCGGGCGCCGGTCGGCGTGGTGCCGGCGCGCCACGTGCCGCGGAGACGGATGCCGTGCTGCTCCATCACCGCCGTGAGGGCGGCGGCATACTGGGCGAGCGGATCCGCGACGGGCCGGTAGAACGTCTCCGACGCTCCGTCGAGCGGCAGGCTCCCGGACACGCGGAACGTCACGAGCTTGCCGGTCTCGTCCACGCGGCGATCCACCTTGAGCCACGGGCGGCTGCTCCGCGTCCCCGTGCGGACGTCGTTCTCCAGCGTGACCCCGGCGAAGGGAATCTCGACCTCCGCGAGCGAGGGCTGACCCACCGCCACACCCGGACGCACGGTGATCGTGGCGAGGTTCTGGTTGACCGACAGCGCCCCGAGCATCGGGAAATAGGTCGGCGGGTTGGCGAGGTCGTCCTTGTTGTTCCAGCCCGGAATGAGCGACGCGCCGCCCTCGAAGTACGCGGCGTCGAGCACGAGGTCGCCACGGATCTCCCGGATGCCGCGAAGACGGAGATCGAAGGCGAGTCTCCACAGGCGCTCCACCATCATCGTCGGATCGCCCTGCCCCTTGATGTAGAGGCTTCCCGCCAGCACGCCGTCCCGCCCCAGGTCCCCGTCGGCCAGCACCCAGGTGGGAATGCGGTACGACGGCCCGAGCTCGCGGAGCGCCACGGCGCTCGTGAGCACCTTCGCCACGCTCGCGGGCATCATGCCGGCGTCGTCGCCGTGGGCGTAGACCTCCTCGCCGGTGCGCACGTTCACGACCTGCACGCCGACGCGGGCCGACCCGTACAGCGGGTCCTGCTCGCCCGCGACCAGCGCCTGCGCGAGCGCGCCCGCTCCCCGCATGGCGACCGAAGCCCCGTGCGGCGCCCCGACCGGCAGCACCGGCGCAGGCGCGTCCGCCGCACGGGCCGGCGCGATCGCCACGGACGCAAGCACGAGCCATCTGGACACGGACATGGACCACCCGCGACGCCGAGAGTCTGGACACCGCGCGCGCGGATCGCATCCGTGCGCGCACCCCTCCATCATTCACCGTCCGCGCGGTTCGCGCAAGTTTGTCCGCGCGCGTGCGGGGTTGCCGGGAGAGTCCTCGTGCTCGTTCCAGCCGCCGCGTTGCCCGCGCGCCCGAGCGGGGTCCGTTATGGCGCTTCATTCCGGAGCCTGCGCCATGCTGGTCGCCCTCGCGCTGTCCGCACCGTTCGCCGCGGCGGCGCCCGCCGAACGCCCCACGCTGCCGTTCACGTCGCTCGCGAGCGAGGACGGCACGCCCGCCGCATGGGTGAACCCGGCCCTGCTCGGCTTCGACCGCGACCGCGGCAGCGGCGTGTACTACGCGACCGGCGACGGCGGGGTCACGCACGACCTTGCCTTCGCCGCCACCGGCGGGGGCCTCGGGACGACCTTCGCGCACCGGCAGGTCGACGGCCGCGGCTGGTGGACGCTCGGAAGCAGCCTCGCCGTCCGGGCGGATTCCCGCTTCACGCTCGGGACGACCGCCCACTGGAACCTTCCGGAGGGGGCGGACAACAACTTCGTCGCGTGGGACGTCGGTGCCGGCTGGCGACCTGCGCCATGGCTCGGCCTCGCCGGCGTGGTGCGCAACGTCGGAAGCCCCGCGCCCGCGTCGGGCGTGGTCACCGAGTACGGGACCGGCGTCGCGCTGCGACCGTTCGAGGACGGCCTCGTCCTCGGGGTGGACTGGCTCTCGCGGATGCCGCCGGGCGGCGATGCGCAACCGCGCGTCGTCGGCAGCCTGCGGACCCGGCCGCGTGCCGGCGTCTGGCTTCGTGGATGGGTGGACCAGGATCTCGTCGCGACGCAGCGTCGCACCTACGGGCTCGCGCTCGAGCTGCGCACCCGCGGCCGGGGTCACGGCGGGCACGTGGCGGCCGGCGCCGACGGGATGGTGCGGGGCGGCGGATGGGTCCAGTCCGCTCCCGTCACGGATGCGTTGACCGCGCCGAAGGGTCGGGTGGCGACCTTCTCCCTCGACGGGGACGTCCCCTACCAGCCTGCGCCCTCGCTCTTCGGGGAGCCGGAGGAGAGCTACCTCGGCCTGCTCCGACGCCTGCGGGACGCCAGCGCCGATCCGCACGTGCCGGCGCTGTTGCTGGACATCGGCGCCACGCCCGGGACCATGGCCCAGGTGGAGGAGCTGCGGCTCGCGGTGGCCGCCGCGCGCGCCGCGAAGAAGCCGGTCGTGGCGTACCTCCGCGAGGACGCCGGCAATGGTGCCTACCTGCTGGCCAGCGCCTGCGACCGCGTCTACGTGCACCCGGCCGCCACCCTGGACGTGATCGGCCTGGCCGCCGAACGGCAATACCTGCGTGGCGCGCTCGACCTGATCGGCGTGGAGGCCCAGTACGCGCGGCGGGGCGCGTTCAAGGACGCGCCGGAGACCTTCCTCGCCACGGGATCCTCGGAGGCGTCGCGCGCGCAGGGCGACGCGCTTCTCGACGACCTCTACGCCGTCATGGTGGACGGCATCGCCGCCGGGCGCGGCATGACGACCGAGGCGGTGCGCGCCCTCGTCGACACGGGGCCATTCACCGCGGCGGAGGCCGTCGCGCAGCGACTCGTCGACGGAACGGCCTACCCCGACGAGCTGGAAGGTGCGCTCAAGGGCGTGTTTCCCGACGACTGGGAGCGCGACGAGGACTACGGCGCCAACCCCGACGAATCCGGTTGGGCGCCGCGGCGCACCCTCGCGGTGGTCGTGGTGGACGGCGTCATCGCTGGGGGGGAGAGCACGCCCGGCGGCCTCCTGGAGGGCGCCGCCACCGGGAGCCGCACCGTCGTGCGCGCGCTGGACGCGGCGCGCGAGGCGGACGAGGTCAAGGCGGTGGTGCTGCGCGTGGACAGCCCGGGCGGGTCGGCCTTCGCCTCGGACGAGATCTGGCGCGCGGTGCAGCGCCTGCGCGACACCGACAAGCCCGTCGTCGTGAGCATGGGCGGCTACGCCGCGAGCGGCGGGTACTACGTGAGCGCGCCCGCCGACGAGATCTGGGCGCTTCCGTCCACGGTCACGGGAAGCATCGGCATCTACGGCGGCAAGTTCAGCATGGGCGGCCTGCTCGACAAGGTGTCCATCCAGACGGAACGGAACCTGCGCGGGCGCAACGCCGCCATGTACACCTCGAGCCGCCCCTTCGACGACACCGAGCGCGCCGCGCTCGAGCGCCTCATCGACGAGGGGTACCGACAGTTCAAGGACCGCGTCGCGCGGGGCCGCGCGATGGCGCCCGACCGCGTCGAGGAGGTCGCCCAGGGCAGGGTCTGGAGCGGGCGACGCGCCGTGGGCCAGGGCCTCGTGGACAAGACGGGCGGGTTCTTCGACGCCGTGGAGGCGGCCCGCGCGAAGGCGGGCCTCGGCGCCGACGACTGGCAACTCGTGCGCCTCGACCCGTGGACCAGCGACCGCGACGGCGTGCGCGGGCGGCTGGTGCGCGCGCTGGTTCCCGCCGTCGCGCTCCCGCCCGAGCTGCGGGCCCTCGGCGCCGCCCAGGCCCTCCGTGACGCCCACGTGCTCGCGTGGTCCCCGTGGCAGGTGACGGTCCGGTGACCGGCGGTCCCGCCGACCCCGCCGTGCGGGAGGGCGCACTGGAGGGACTGCGTGTCCTCGTCGTCGATGACGACCCCGCCGTCCGCACTGCGCTGCGGGTGAACCTCGCGCGGGCCGGCTGCGCCGTCACGCTCGCGACGAGCGGCGAGGACGCCCTCGTCGCCCTGGAGCGCACGTCGCAGGACGCGGTGGTCACCGACGTGCGCATGGGCGGCATGTCGGGCCTCGCGCTGCTGGATGCGATCCGCACCCGCTGGCCGGATACGCACGTGGTGCTGATGACGGGGGCCGGCTCCGTCCAGGACGCCGTGGCGGCCGTGCGCGCCGGCGCGGCGGACTACCTGCTGAAGCCCTTCGAACGCGAGGCGCTCGTGCTCGTCCTCGCCCGCGCCGTGGAGGCCCGCGCGCTGCGCCACGAGGTCCGCCGGCTGCGCGCCGAGGTGGCCGCGCACGCCGCGAACGACGAGCTGATCGGCTCGAGCGCGGCGATGGAGGCGGTGCGGGCGCGGCTCGATGCGGTGGCCGACACCTCCGCACGGGTGCTGCTCCTCGGGGAGACCGGCACCGGCAAGGAGCTCCTGGCGCGCGCCCTGCACCAGCGCAGCCGACGCGCGCGGGGGCCGCTGGTGTGCGTGAACTGCGGCGCGCTGCCCGAAAGCCTGCTGGAGACCGAGCTGTTCGGCCATGAGCGCGGCGCGTTCACGGGTGCCGTGCGCACCCATCCAGGCCGCTTCGAACAGGCCCACGGCGGCACGCTGTTCCTCGACGAGATCGGGGAGATCCCCGCGACGGTCCAGGCCCACCTGCTGCGCGTCCTGGAGGACGGCGCGGTGACCCGCGTCGGCGGCACACAGCCCGTGCAGGTGGACGTGCGCGTCGTCGCCGCGACCCACCGCGACCTGCAGGCCGCCGTCCGGGCAGGCAGCTTCCGGGCGGACCTCTACTACCGTCTCGACGTGGTGCGCATCGAGGTCCCTCCCCTCCGCGCGCGACGGGAGGACATCCCGCTGCTCGCCGAGCACTTCGCCGGTCGGCTGGCGGCACGGCACGGCCGGCCCGTGCCGACGCTCGACGCCGCAACCCTGCGCACGCTGCAGGCCCGCGACTGGCCGGGAAACGTGCGGGAGCTGCAGCACCTCCTCGAGCGCGTGGTGTTGCTGGGCCCATCGGCCTTCGCGACGGATTCCCACGCGTCGTCGGGTTCGGGTTCCTCGGGCGGTGGGGGGCCCGCCCCCCTCCGCAACGCCTCCCCCGCCGCCACGGTGCCGACGGACCCCGAGTCCCTCGCGGACCTGCCGCTTCCGGAAGCCCTGGAACGGTGGGAGCGCGCGCGCATCGTGGCGGCCCTGCGGGCCGCGGGGGGCGTGCAGGCGGAGGCCGCGCGCCGGCTCGGCGTGAGCCGCGGAAACCTCCACCAGCGCATCCAGCGCCTCGGGATCGTGCGCCGCGACGTGGACTACGGGTAGCCGCTGTCCTCGGGCAGCGGCGGCGTCGGCAGCATGGCCGCCACGTCGTCGCAGCTCGCGGCCTCCAGCGCGCGGGATGCGTCGGCGCACGCATCCTCCGCGGCCGGAACCTGCCGCACCTCCATGGACGCGCGCGTGGCGGCCCATTCGTCCTGGCACGCCACGCGCCAGGCGCGCCGGGAGTCCGCCCCGACCTGGGGCCAGGTCACGCCCCACCCGGGAAGGCAACCCTCCACAGAGGCCGCCAGATCGACGCACAGGGCGCGGCACGGGTCCGTGACGCACCCGAGCGCGAGCAGCAGCGCCACGCTCACGAGGCTGCCGCCCGGTCCCGAAACGACGAACGGCGCCTGCGTGTCCGCGGGCGCCGAGACGATGCGTCGAAGAGGGTGGCCGGGGTCGGAATCGAACCGACGACACAGGGATTTTCAGTCCCTTGCTCTACCAACTGAGCTACCCGGCCGAACGGCACCCACGTAACGCAGGCAGGCGCCCTGTCAACCGTGCCGCGCCCCCGGCACCTCACGTCCCGGGGTCCAGCACGACCACGACGTCGCCCACGACACGGGCCTGGCAGCCGAGCCGGTGTTCGGGCCGGTCGAGGAACGGCGTCTCCGCGGGGTCCACGTCCGACAGCACCCCCGACACGACACGGACGCGGCAGGAGTTGCACGCGGCGAAGCCGCCGCACGCCGTCTCCATCGGCAGGCCGTGGGAGTCGCACGCCTCGAGGAGCGTGACGCCCGACGGCACCTCCACGCCCACCCCGTCCACGACGACCCGGTGCATCAGACGTCGAAGCTGGACCCGCAGCCGCACTGGCGCTTCACGTTCGGGTTCCGCACCTGGAACCCCGCGCCGATGAGGGTGTCGGAGTAGTCCAGCACGGTGCCGCGCAGGTACATCACGTGCAGCGGGTTCATGAACACCTTCACGTCGTCGAACGCGAGGACCTCGTCCTCGGGTTGCGGCGCCTCCTCGAAGTCCAGCTGGTAGGTGTAGCCGGAGCAACCGCCGCCCTGCAGCCCGTAGCGCAGGCCGTAGCCGTGCATGCCGTTCTCGGCCTGGAGCCGCCGGATATGCTCCTTCGCGGCCTCCGTCAGGGTGAGCACGGGCACGGCGACGTCCGTCGCCGGCATCACGGTGGCGTTTCCGAGCTGGATGGCGTCCGACATGGTGAACCTCCCGATGCGATACGAACCCCCTAACCCGTCCGGTGCGCCCGACGTGCTGCTCGTCGACAACGACGACTCCTTCACGGGATCGCTCGCGTACCTGCTGCGCGCCCACGGCGCGCGCGTGGACTGGCGTCCGTGGGACACCGTCACCGTGGAGGACGCCCGTGGCCGCGACCTCGTCGTGCTGTCGCCCGGCCCGGGTCGCCCCTCGGAGCGCCCGATCAACGCCGCCATCGCCCGCGCCGGCCTCGCACCGGTCTTCGGGGTCTGCCTGGGCCTGCAGGCCATCACGGAAGCCTTCGGCGGCCGGGTGGTCCCCGCGCGGGAGATCGTCCACGGCCACGCCTCGACGGTCCACCACGACGGGACGGGGTGCTTCGCCGACCTGCCGTCCCCGATGCGCGCGACGCGCTACCACTCGCTCGCCGCCGAGCGGGCCTCCCTGCCGTCCGACCTTCGCGTGACGGCGTGGACCCCGGACGGGGAGATCATGGGCCTGCTCCACCGCGCCGAGCCCATCGAGGCCGTGCAGTTCCACCCGGAAAGCATCGGCACGCGCCACGGCGCCCGCCTGCTGCGGGGCGTGGTGCGTGCCGTGGCACGCGGGCGCGCCGCGCCCGCGTGAACGCTGCTACTTCTGGGCCTCGAGCGCCTTCACGACCGTGCGGAGCGCGTCGAGCATCTGCCCACGGACCTTGGGATCCGGCGCGACCTCATGGAGGTTCGCGATCGCGTACCCCAAGATCTGCAGCACGACACCGGGGTGCGCGAGCACCGGGGCCAGCTCGGAGATCGGCGCCTCGATACGGAAGTCGTGCGCCTCGACGGTCAGGAACGGGTTGGCTTCAGCGTCGAAGCGGAGCGACAGCTTGGTGGATTCGGTGGACATCCGCAGGTACCCCGGGGGTTCGGCCCGACCGTACCACGAACACGGCGTGAATGCGCGCGGTTCGACGCATTTTCCGTACGCGTCCCGGCGCGTCGCGCCCCGTCGGCCACGCGGACCGACGCTCACAAAGCTTGACAAAATCGATGCAACCGGAACCGCGAACAGGTTTGCGCTCCCGTCGCAGCAAGAGGGGCGCACCCCCGACGTCGCGTACGGCGCGCGCCGTCGGATCGCGCGGCGCGCGCCATCGGAGCGCGCGGCGCGCGCCATCGGAGCGCGCGGCGCGCGCCCCGCGACGCACACGTTACAGCATGCCTCGAGGCCAGCCGAACGACGTGGCATCCACCCCCATGCAGGAACTGGTGTTCACCGTGGCCGGCCCCGCCACCGGCGACGTTTCCCGCATCGAACTCGCGTGGACACGTGCCGGAGAGGCGCGCACCCTGGTCCTCGTCGACGACGGCACCCAGCCGCACGACTCGCCCTGGGACGGCATCTGGACCGCGACGGACGCCGGCGCCTTCGTGCGCGACGTGAACGCACGGATCGTGATGAAGGACCTCTCCGGGACCGAGTACGTCCTCTTCACCGGACTGGTGCACCCCGGTGACGACCGTTCGGCGGTGCTGTCGTGGCAGGTCCGCCGCACGGGCACGGGCTACGCGGCCGCGCCCGTCGTGTCGGCGTGGCCCGGGGCGGCCGCCGCGTTGCCGGATGCCACGCACGTGTACGTCGGAGCGGGCTGGGCGTGCGTCGTGGTGGTCCTGGCCGCCGGACTGGCCCACGCGGCGCGCCGCCGGGGGATCGGCTGGTGACGGTGCCGGACACCGCCCCGGACGAGGCCGCGCCCGGCGGGGGGCGTTGCGGGGGGCAGCCGCCCCCCGCCCCATGGAGCAGGCTCGCCGAAACCGCCTTGTACACCGCGCTGGTCGTGGCGTGGACATGGCCGTTGGCCACCGATCCCCTCGGCGTGGATCTCGCGCGGAACACGGACGGACCGAACACCCTCGGCATGGCCGCCGCGTCCTTGCGGCTCGACGCGGAAGGCCGCAGCCTGCTGCTGGGCTGGCCCGAGGGGCAGTCCTTCGTGCGCGGGGACTCCTTCGTCTACTTCGCGCTCGCGCGGCTGTGCGCCGCCGCGCCACCCTCCGCGGTCGTGGCCCTGGTGACGCTGGCCGGACCGGTGCTCTCGGCGCTCGCGGCGTCCCATCTCGCGCGTACGCTCGGCGCGCGGGACCCGTGGGCGTGGCTGGCCGGACTCGCCTACGGATTCTCCGGCGTGATGGCCACGGCCATCCTCGATGGCTACGCCTTCAACGTCCTCGACCCGTGGATGCCGCTCGCGGTGGCGTTCGCCCTGCGCGCCTGCGCGCCCGGCGGACGCGCGCGGGACGGCATGGCAGGGGCCCTCGCCTGGCTCCTCACGCTCGGCACCAGTGCCTACGCGGGCATCGGTGCCACCGCGCTGATCGTCGCCGTGGCGCTGGACGGCGCGCGCCGAAGGCTCGACCCGTCGGCGGGCTGGGGATCGGGCCGCGCAGGCCTCGTCGCGCTGCTGACGGGATGCCTCGCGGCAGGCCTCGCGTACGCGGGCGTGTTCCTCTCCGCGCCCGAAAGCGCCCGGCGCGACCCCACCCCGCTCGCCACGTCCATCACGATGATGGAGACCGGATCCGTCCGCCTCGGCACCCTGCTGTGGCGCACGCCCGGGACGGATGCGCTGCTGCACGGACAGGGCGCGCTGCTCGGCACCACGGCGGTGGTGCTCGCCCTGCTCGCCGCGCTGCCGCGGACGGACGGCGGCCGACGCGCCGCCGGGCTGGGCGCGCTGGGCTGGACTGCGGCCCTCCTGACGCTCGCGGCGTTCGGACCGCGCCTTCGGCTCTTCCTCGTCGACCCGGGCACGCCCTGGGTGCTGGCGCCGCTCGCGAGGGCCGGCGCGGGCGCGTTCCTGCGCTTTCCGGAGCGTTTGTTGCTCCCCGTGACGCTCGTCACCGGCGTGGCCGGCGCCGTGGTGCTCACCGGTCTGGCCCCCGCGGGGCCACGCCGCGCGGTCGCGCTACTGGGGGCCGGAATCGTCGACGTGCTGGCGGGCTCCGCCGTGTCCCTGCGCGCAGGCCACCTGCCCTGGAGCACGCCCAGCGCGTACGCGGCAGCCCCGCCGCGCCGCGCCGTGCTCGACCTCTGGCCGCGCATGGTGGGAACGTCCGCGGTCGGCGAGGACCTGCGCATCGCCCGTCGGGTGGTCGGCTACGCGGCGTTCCACGGACGCCCGGTGCTCTCCAGCGGGCTGGCGATTTGGAACGCCGGGGACACGCGCCGTGCGGTCGCCGACTGGCTCACCGCCTCCGCACTCTCCGCCAGCGACGCCGAGGCGGATGCGGGCGTGCCTGCCACGACGCCGTCCACGCCGGCGGACGGAACGACGGACGGGGCCGAGGTGCGCGCGCGTCTCGACGCCCTCGGAATCGGGGCGGTGACGGTGCACGCCCACCTGTACCCACCGCACGTGCTCGCGGGCCTGCGCGAGGGCCTCACGACCCTTCTCGGGCCGCCCGGCGCGGTGTCGCACGACGGCGGCGAGACGATCGAGCTCTGGGTGGTCTCGGACGCGCCGCTGCGCGGCTCCCCGCAGGCCCGCGTGTCGGCCCTGCGCGCCCTCACCGGGGAGGTGCCATGATCTTGTTGCTGCTCGGGCTGTCGGCCGCGGCGCCCGCCCACGCCGAGGCCCCCGCGGCAGGCTCCGGCCTGGTGGGCGACGTGATCCGCCAGGTGGCGCGCGAACGGGCAGCCTCCCCGCTTCCCGCCCCGCCTCCCGCCGCCCCGGGGACGGACGGATCGGCCGGGCCGCCCGCACCCACCGCCAGCCCCCCGGCGCGCGCGGACACCAGGACCGCGCCGGACGCGACCCACGCCGCGCCTACGGTCCCGCTCGCGGGGGACCGCGCCACCGGCGCGACCCTGTGCGTCCACGATCCCCAGGGTCTCGCGCCCGAGGCGCTCCTGGTGGACGTGGAGGGCTTCACCGGTCCCATGCGCCCACGCGATGACGGCGTGCTTCCCGACGTCCGCGCCGGGGACGGCGTGCACTCCGTGACGCTGAGCGGCTGGGCGGGCGGGCCCGTTCGGGTCCATGTGCGCAGCGGTGCGCGGACGTGGGACGAGGAGGCACGCGTCGCCGGCCACAACCAGCTGTGGGTGAGCCTGACCATGATGCCGGGTGCCGGACCCCTGCCGGACGGCACCACCGTCGCGCCCCCGGGGGGCGACCCGAACGCCCCGCGTCACATCCCCGACGCCAAGCCCGACAGCGCCACGCCGGCGACGCCGCCGTCGCCCACGGCCTCCGGCTCCTGCACGACCACCAGCGACAAGGCGTACGTGTCCGTGTTCCAGGCCTCCTTCTTCGCATGGATGACGGCCGGGGCCGGCCTGTTCCTCGGGCTTGGTCTCGCGCTCGGGCGGCACGCACGCACGGACCGCGGCACCGGGCGCGCGGACGCACGGCCGACGGTGCTCGCCGATGCGGACGCGCTGCATGCGTGGGTGGCGGCGAACCCCCGACGTCGCTGGGTCGTGGTCGGCCCGACCCCGGACGGACTCGGCGAGACCGTGCCGCTGGTCGCGGGCGTCCTGCCGGAGGAGGTGTACGAACAGGCGGCCGCCCTCGCGCTCCACGGCGGAGACCCGATCGCCGTGCTCGTCACGGACGTCATGGCCTTCGACGCACCCGACGAACGGCAACCGGAAGATGTCCTGGCCCGGTTGCTCGACGGCCGCTGCCCGTTGTTCATCCTGAATCCGCGCACGTAGCCGCGCTCGGCGCGTGGCGTCGCTAGCCGGCCGGCTCCGGCAGGCGGTACACCTGCGATGGCCCCCGGGTGCCGACCGGTTCGCCCAGGATGCGGGCGATGCACGCACGCCATGCGTCCGCCGCCTCGCCCCCCCCCACACGTTCCGGATCGACCAGCACCTCGCGCAGTCCGGACCGCGCCATGACATCGCGCGCGTCGACCAGCGCCGCGTCCACGACGACCTCGTGCTCGCGTCCCTCGCACGCCGCGAGCGCGCGCATGAGTCCGCCGCCCCAGCTGTCGTCGTAATGGGGCCACGCCCCCGCCCGGCCGGGCTCCGCCGGCGCGATCGGGGTCGGACGACCGTGGAAGGCCTGGTCGAGGACCTGGTCGGTCGGCCAGGCACCCTGCGCGCGCGCGTCGCCGGGCGTGCGCAGCGGCAGCACGAGGACCGGCCCGGCGGCGGCCGCCGCCGCCCGTGCGACCGGGCCCGGAGTCCCCGGCCGCACCGGGATTCCCCCGCGCCACGGACGCGCGTCGGCCCACAGAAGGGCCAGCAGGCACGGCACCGCCGCCCACGCCAGGCGCGGCGCGACCGGGTGGTCGCGCCAGGTGCGCAGCCACCCGTGCGCGCGCGCCGCCCCACCCCCCGCCAGCACGGCTCCGCCCAGCACGGACAGCAGCGTGTAGCCACGCGGGTCCGCATACACGACCGTCTCCTCCGCGGCGGGTCCGAGCGCCAGCGTCCAACCCACGACGAGCCACCCCAGGGGTACGATCACGCGCCGCGCCGGCCCCCCCCGGAGCGCGAGCGCGGCGAGCACGACGAACATGGGCCGGACGGACAACGCGGCGAGCAGCGCATCGGCAGCATGGCCGGCCGTTCCGAGCGTCACCGCGAACCACCGGTACGGGGTCCCGGGAGGGGAAGGACGGACGGACGACACCCCCACCGCCTCGGGGCTCACGCCGATGTGCGCGTGCAGGGCAAGCCAGGGGCCCCACGCCAACACCACGAGCGCCAGCGCGCTCCAGCCGACGAAGCGCACCACCCGCCCCCCGGCGCGGACCGCCGCGCCGCGGGTCCAGCCGCCCTCCGCCAGCCCCTCGAGGACCGCGGCCGCGACGAGGCCGGCGAGCCCGAAGCCCACCCACGTGGCGTGGACCACGCCCGCGCCAAGCGCGAACGCGAGGCACACGCCGGTCGCCGCGCCCCAACGTCCCCGGTCCACCCGAAGCGCCGTCATCGCGCACGCCATCGCCAGCGGTGCCGCCGCGAGCGCGAGCAGCCCGTCCGCCGCGCCCGTGGACAGCGCGGCCGACACGGGTCCCGAGGTCACCACCACCCACGCGGCCGTCACGCCTGCGACGGACGAGCGCCACCACCGCGCCGCCAGCACGCCGACACCCGTGGCCGACAGGGCCACCAGGGCCAGGAGGCCGAAGGTGAGGCCTCCGGACGCACCAAGCAGGCGCACCGCACCCGCAAGGGCCAGCCCCGCGAACGGCGCGCCCGAATCCGCATGAAGGTTCTGGATCGTCGGAAAGCCGACAGCGCGGGTGTGCAGGGTCGCGGGCCACCCGTCCCGCGCCAGCGACAGCACCGCGTGGTGGGCGATGTCCGCCTGCGGTCCCGCACCCGGCACCCGTCCGAACGGATCCGCGCTCGCCGGATAACCGGCGATCCAGGCACCCAGGACGGCGACGACCACGATCCAGGGCCACCCGACGGGCATCGGCCCGAGGCGCGGCAGCACGCGCGTACGCACGGAGGGTGCGGGAAGGACGTCCACGGACACGCACGGAACGTACGCCCGAACCCGCCGCCGCGCCAATCCGCCGGCGCGCGCGTGACAGGGGCCGCCCCACGTGCGATCCTGCACCCGTGACCCTCGCCGCTTCCGCTCCGCCGTTCACCGTCGTCGTTCCGGCCTTTCGGGCCTGCGCGACCCTCACGGCGTGCCTGCGTGCGCTCGACGCGAGCCTGCCGCGCCCCTCCCGGGTGGTGGTGGTGGATGACGGCTGTCCCGATGGCTCCGGCGCGCTGGCCGCATCGCTCGGGGCCGAGGTCATCCCGCACGGAGAGAACCGCGGGACCTCGGCCGCGCGCAACACCGGGTGGCGGGCCGCGGACACCGCGTGGGTGGCCTTCGTGGACGCCGATGTCGCCGTGCGCCCCGACGCCTTCGCGCGTCTGTTCGCGGCGCTCACGGAGGAACGCCACGTGGGCGCGAACGGTACGCTGGCGCCCCTCGAACCCCCAGCCGGCTTCGTCGACCACTTCGTGAACGCCAGCCTCCGACACCAGCTCGAGGCCCACGGCCCGCGCGTGGGAACGGCGTTCACCGCGCTCTGCGTGTTCCGTCGGGACACCCTCGTGGCGATGGGGGGCTGGGACACGCGACGCAGCAGCCGCTACGGCGACGACGTCGCCACGCGGTGGCATCTCCCGCCGGACGCGTTGCTGCAGGTGCCCACGGCTCAGGCGCTGCACCACAAGAGCGTCACGTTGCGGGGTCTCCTGCGGCACCGGGCCAACATCGGCCTCCACTTCCTCGCGTCCCTCCGGGAAAACCGCGACGCCGTCCGCGCGCGGCCCGGCCGCAGCGTGCTCGCGCTCCGGTACCCGCTCCATGCCGCGCTCGCAGGTGCGAGCCTTCCCGCGGCCCTCGCGGCGACGCACGACACCCGGTCCGTCCCGCCGCTCGCGCTCGGCTTCGCGCTCGCGTGGGTCATCGCCAACCTCGGCCTCGTCCGCCGGCTGGCCCGGGAGGACTCCCCGCTGCGGGCGCCGCTGGCCATCCCCCTGGCCGCCCTGGAGGGCTACGCCCTGCTCGCCGGCCTCGCCCTGGGCGTGCTGCGCATCCCCCTTCGCATGGAGGCCCCCCGCGATGTCGAGGCCTGACCGCCCGCACGAGCCGCCGCTCGCGTCCTACGCCCTGCGGTACGCGCGCGAGGGCCTCGCCAGCCGACTCGGCACGAAGAAGCCGCTGTTCCTGACCGTGTTCGTCACGGCGCGCTGCGGCCTGAACTGCGGCCACTGCTTCTACCGGGAGGAGCTGCTCGCCGGGCGCGGCAAGGACGAGCTCACGCTGGACGAGTTCGACCGCATGACGTCCCGGCTGCCGCACTTCCCGAAGCTCATCCTCACCGGCGGCGAGCCCTTCCTGCGCGAGGACCTGCCGGACATCACCGAGCGTTTCTACGAGAACGCCTCGCGGGCGCGGCAGATCACGATTCCGACCGCCGGGGTCCACACGGACCGCATCGTGGGCCTGGTGGAGCGCGTCCTTCCGCCTCGGCCCGACCTGTTCCTGGAGCTCCAGCTGTCCATCGACGGCGTCGGCGAGGACCACGACGCCGTGCGCGGGCGCGGCGCCTTCGCCCGCCTCATGGAGACCTACCGGGCGTTGCGGCCGATCCAGGACGCGAACGCGGGGCTGCGCATCCGCTTCAACTTCACGTTCTCGCGACGCACGCAGGCGCACTTCGAACCCACGTGGCGGTTCGTCACCCAGGAGCTGGGCAACCCCTACTTCGACATGGTGCTGGTACGCAGGCAGACCATCGACGACGACTACTGGGGGGAGGTCGACCTCGACCTGTACCGCAAGGCGACCGACCTCCTCCAGGCCACGGAGCGGGCGCGCGCCGGTGACGACGTCCTCAAGCAGATGCTCGCGCAGCGCGTGCGGGTCGAGCGGGAGATCATCGCGGAGCACCACCGCGGCAACGCGGTCATGACCGGCTGCCAGGCCGGCACCCTGACAGCGATCGTGTCCGAGCGCGGCGACGTACGGCCGTGCGAGATCCTCGACACCGTCTTCGGCAATCTTCGCGCGGCCGACTGGGACTTCGACGCCGTCTGGCGCAGCGGGATGGCCGAGCACCATCGCAGGTGGGTGAAGGAGACCGGCTGCTACTGCACCTTCGAGACCTGCGTGCGCACCACGCTCAGCTTCCAGCCACGGTGGTACGCCAGCATGGCGTTGCGCCACGCCCGCGAGCGGCTGGGCGGCTAGACGAGCATGCCCGAGATGGGTCGACCGGTGCGGACCTCCCCGGGGTCCAGCCCCCCGAGCGACAGGAGGGTGGCACCCAGATCCGCACCGACCGGCGTGCGGCCTTCCGCGTCCGGTTCCCCGGTCGCGAAGTCCAGCGTCGCGCCGTACATGTGCGGCGTGTAGCCCCCGAAGGAGCGCCCGCCGCGCACGCCCGCGCCGATGAGCAACACGCTGGTGACGCCCCAGTGGTCCTTGCCCTCGCCTCCGTTGAGCTGGGGTGTGCGCCCCATCTCCGAGGCCACCACCACGACCGTCTCGTCGAGCGCCCGCGCCGCGCGGTGGCCCGGCAGCGCGGCAAGTCCGTCGAGCAGCCGAAGGAGCCCTTGGAAGAGGGCCTGCTGGTTCTCGCCCTGTTTCCGGAAGTTGTCCGCGTGCGAGTCCCAGGTCTCCAGCCGTTCGTACGCCAGCGTGACGCAGCGCGAGAGGTCGAGGCGGATCAAGTCGAGCGCGAGGTCGACCTGGGTCGACAACGCCGAGTCCTCACCCCACCGCACGTCCCCCACCACCTCCTCAAGGCGGTGGGCTCCCGCGACGGAGGAGGCGTGCGCGTCGAACAGCGCAGCCTGCCGGGCACCCCGCGCGCCCTCGCGCCGGAACGCGGAGCGCGACGCGACGAGGGCGTCGAGCGCGGACTGGGTGCCGCGCGAGGGGACCGGCACACCGTCGAGCCCGCTCGCGAGCAACGCACCACGCAGGAGCGACTCCACGCGGCCGCTCGTTCCGATGCGGGTCACCAGCGCGCCGTGCTGTCCGGGGAACTGGGGGCCGCGCGCCACGACCTGGGGCAAGGCGTACCGATCGGCCGCGGCCGCCGCCAGCCGCACACCCCAGTCCGGGCTCGTCCCCGTGGTGTCGCCCGTGTACGCGAGCTTCAGGCAGGTGTCGTGTCCGACCGAGGCCATGGTGATTCCGTGGAGCACGGCAGCCTGCGCCCCGTAGCGGGCGAAGAACGCGTCGACGGCGGGACGGTCCGGGTGATGCGTCCACGCATGATCCCCCGACGTGGCGGGCTCGGAACCGGGCTGGCATGCCACGGCGGGCGCCGCGTGCAACGGCGCGAGCGCGACGGTGGGGTCCCATCCCCCGTATGCCCACACGAACACGAACTTGCGATCCGCCGGGGACGCCACGGCGGCCCGGGCGGGCCGCAGCACGCCCCCCGCGGCCACGGCGGCCAACGACCCGAGCAGCGCCCGACGGGACATCCCCGGATTCGCCATCAGTACACCACGAACGCGGGGTCGCGCAGGAGGTACTCGATGAGGACGGCCCAGGCCTCCACCGTGTCCCCCGCGGTGCGGGCCACGATGGCCCTCCAGAGCTGGAGCTCCTCGTCCACCTCCGGGGCGTCCGGGGCGACGACCTGCGACAGGACGCGGAGGTGCAACGCCACGATTTGCGAGCGAAGCGCGTCCTCGTCGGGTTCTTCGGCCACCGGCACGTCACGCAGGAGGAACGCGTCCTCGGGAGCGTCGGCGTCGTGGCGCGCCGCGTGGCGTGCGGCCTGCTGCGCCCACCGCTCGTGGACCTCGACCTGCGTCGGGGACGGCCCGCGGGGCACGATCCCCGAACTGCGCACGTACCCCGCGAGGGAGCGCACGCCGAAGCGGTCCTCCCGCATCACGTCCCCCTCGGCGACCGCGAACCGCCATCCCGTGAGGTCCTCGACGGCGCTGGCCCACGTGTCCGCCGCCATGAGACGCCAGGCGCCCGCGTCCCCGTCCAGCGCGCGGTAGGCCGGATCGCGCAGGACCGACCGCACGAGCGCCCGCAGCGTCACGCCACCGGCCAGCATGGCCTCCCGATGGACCAGCAGCGCCCGCGCATCCGACGCCTGCGGCTCGCGCTGCACGAGGGCCCCCCACGTCCGACGCACCGCGCACTGGATGAAGCGCGGGTCCTGCGCCACCGACAGCCCGAGCGCGCCGGGGTTCGCCATGTCCGCCGGTACGCCGAAGTAGCCCGGCGGGGTTCCGAACGCGCGCCAGTGGTCCTCGCGCTCCGGGTGGTAGCGCGCGACCTCCCCCGTGACGTCCGTGAACTCCGCGTAGAAGCCCCAGAGATGGGCGCCCATGGGATCGACGGCGGCGTGGCAGGCGACGCAGGACGGGTTGGACTGGACGGCCTCCCCCACCGCGGCCTCGTCCGTCAGGTCGAGCGCCGGGTCGAACGGGACGGGGCGCTCGAGGTAGTCGTTGCACAGCAGGATCCGGCTCACCGCGTTCGCGCGACCCCGGTTGGCGTTGCCGTAGGTGGAGGTGTAGCGCCACCAGAGCCCGCTCGTGGCGAGCACACCCGCCGCCGGCCGGCCGTCCACGTACGGGACCTGCTGCCACCCCGTGGCCCCCGTGGGGTAGTCCACGGGCCACGCGTCCGCCAAGGTCGGATCGACGACGGTCCAGTCCGCGCGCACCACCTCGGTCCACGGCAGGTCGTGGTCGGCGATCCACGCCACCAGGCGCAGCGGCTCCTCTCCGATCGACGCGAGGAACGACGCACGGTTCTCCACGGCCGCGAGCCGGTTGAAGGCATCCGACTCGTCCGCGCGCGTCTGCCACACCGGCGCGAGCTGCAGCGCGAGGTTCCAGCCGAAGCGGGGGTCGTCCGGGAGGGTGTCCAGACGGGCGTCCAGGGACGCCGGGTCGGACAGAAGCGACGCGGCCTCGTCCGCCGAGGGCCGGACGCCGCGCAGATCGAGACTGGCCCGGGCGAACACCGTCAGGGCGTCGGGCCCCGCATCGGCCGCCGCGCATCCCCACAGCGCCGCGATCAACGCTCCCACGGCGAGTCCCCCCACCCGAGCACGGGACTCCAGTCCGCGCACACGGTCTGCTCGACGCCGGCGCCCGTCACGCGCGTGCACCCGTCGCAGATCTCGTCGAACACGACGGCGTACCAGCGTCCGTCCCGGCCCAGGAACGACAGGGCGCCCGTCGGTTCCAGCGTGCACGCCGGCGAGACCACGTCGTCCACGCGGGCGTCGCGAAGCGCGAGGTCCTCCATCCGGAAGGCCGTCACGACGCCGGAGAGCCCCGTCACGCCGCCGTTCCACGCCACGGCGCGCGTGCCGTCCGGCAGGTCGGCCGCCTCGAGGTGCAGCTCGACCTCGAGCCGCGCGTCCATCCACGCCGGGGCCTCCGTGGGGCGCTCCCACGCGAAGTTTCCGTACAGGTAGAGCGTGCGTGCCTCGTAGCCGTCCCCGTCCTGGCGGCTGGACCACAGGGCGTCTCCCCCGAACGTCACGACGCGACCGTCCGCCAGCTCCGCACGACTGTTGCCCGTCATCCAGGAGTACTCGTGCTGGAAGCCGTCGATCCCCGGGAACTCCACCCAGAAGCCGAAGATCCGGTTGACGAGCTGGTAGCCGTAGAACGCCGCGCCGCTCGCGGCCGTGCAGTCGCCCTCGAAGAGCGGCTGCCCGTTGTGATCCCCGCGCACCGGACACTCCGCGTCGAACGCGTCGCCGATCTCGGTCCACGCATCGTAGACGTCGTGCGGATCGATCCCCGTCAGCGTCGCCATGATCGCATCGGGTGCCCCCGCGAGCTCCGTCCCGGAGAGCGGGACCACGGCGGACGGGTCCTCCTCGTAGTGCCACGGCGTGGCCACCGGCTCCGGGCCCGCGTCCGGCGCGGCGTGGCACGCGAGCACGGCAAGGACCGACAGCACGCCCCGATCTTCGCCCGGGGGTGCGTGCACGTCAAGGCGTGCGCGGGCACGCGCGTTAGGGCCCCTCCGTGTCGCTCGTCCTCCTGACGCTCCTGGCGTGTGGCCAGCCCGCCGCCGACAGTGCCGCCTGCGACTCCCAGGTGGATGGCTGGGCCAACTTCGGCGAGGGGTTCATCCGTCAGGAGTGCCAGGTCTGCCATGCCTCCACGGCCGTCGACCGCCACGGAGCGCCCCCGGACGTCCACTTCGACACGGAGGCCGAGGTCCGTCGGCACGCGGCCCGCATCCTCGCGCGCGCGGCCGCGGAGCCACCCACGATGCCGCCCACCGGCGCCACGCGCCCCGAGGACCGGGCCCGTCTGCGCCGCTGGCTGGCGTGCGACGGGTCGTTCACCCCTTGACGCTGCCCGCGGCGAGCCCCTCCACCAGCTGCTTCTGAAGAAGGAAGAACAGGGCGACCACCGGAACGCTCACGAGGATCGCGCCCGCTGAGAACTCGCCCCAGTTCGCGCCGTGTTCCCCGACGTGGCCCTGGAGGACGACCGGCAGCGTCCAGGCGCGCTCGTCGCCGAGCAGGGTGGCGGCCAGCACGAACTCGTTCCACGCCCCGAGGAACGAGAACAACCCCGTCACGGCCAGCGCCGGGCGGGAGATGGGGAGGATGACGCGCCAGAACGTCGTCCACCTGCCGGCGCCGTCGAGCATCGCGGCCTCGTCGAGCTCCCGCGGCAGGGTGTCGAACCACCCCTTGAGGTTCCAGGTGGAGAACGGAACGGCGGTGGTCCCGTACACCAGCACCAGTCCCGTCCGCGAATCCAGCAGCCCGAGGGCGTCGAGCAGCAGGTACAGCGGTACGGCCATCACCACCGCGGGGAACGCCTGCGTGAGCACGATGAGGCCCGCGATGCCCCCGCGGCCCGGGAAGGTCCACCGCGAGAGCGCCCACCCCGAGGTGGCCGCCAGGGTCGTCCCGAGCACGGCCGTCGCCACGCTCACGACGAGCGAGTTCGCCAGCTGACGCCCGAACAGCCACGCGCCGTCCGCCCCGCGCGTGCCCACCACGGCGCGGAGGTGCTCCCACGACACGCCCTGCGGCACCGGCAGCGCGGAACCGGGCCCCACGGAGCCCGGCGACACCGCCATCGCCAGGATCCACAGCACCGGAAACAGGGTCACGGCGGTGGCGATCACCAGCATCAGGTGCACCAGCGCGACGTTCCAGCGGGGCGGCGTCCTCATGCCTTGTCTTCCCGGGCGGGGGGCGCACCCCCCGCAACGCCCCCGCCGAGCAGGCGTCCCACACCGCGTCCGTACAGCACGAGCATCCCGAAGATCAGCATGCCGTAGGCGGCCGCATAGCCGTAGCGGTGCCCACGGCTGAACGCCCAGCGGTAGGCCTGGCTCACGAGGATGTCGGTGGTGCCGTCCGGCTCCCCGCCGCTCACGAGGTAGATCACGTTGAAGGCGTTGAAGGTCCACACGCTGCCCAGCACGATCGCCGGCAGCAGCGCCGGCGCGAGCTGCGGCAGGATGACGTGGCGCAGGCGCTGGGCGCCGGTCGCCCCGTCGAGGACGGCCGCCTCCTCCAGCTCCCGCGGCATCGCCTGCAAGGCCCCGAGGGTGGTCACCATCATGAAGGGGAAGCCGAGCCAGGCGTTCGTGGCCAGGTTCGCGGCGAAGGCCGTCGCGAAGCGGTCGAACCAGCCCACCGCCGGCACGCCGAACGCCGCCAGGATGGCGTTGACGGCACCCATCTCCCGATGGAACAGCCCCTTCCACACCATGGCCGTGAGGTAGCTCGGAATCGCCCACGGAAGCACCAGCAGCGCCCGGAAGACCCCGCGCAAGCGCACCCACGGCTCCCGCAGCAGGAGCGCCAGCGCCACCCCCAGCACCACGTGCAGCACCAGGTTCGCGGCGGTCCACAGCAGCGTCACGGCGAGCGTCCGCCACAGCGAGAGCGGGCTCGCGAGCCCCCAGTCCCGCGCCAGCAGGATGTCGAGGAAGTGCGTGGCACCGACGAAGGTCCAGGAGGTCCCGTCGGTCTCGAAGAACGCCACCGCCGCGCCGACGAGGAACGGCAGCACCACCAGCAGCCCCACGCCCGCCAACGCCGGGGCCATCCAGGCGTAGGCGTGCGCCGCGCGTGCCATCTCCGACCGCGCCCGCCACGCCCCGCGCGCGCCGTACGCGAGCCCCGCCGCGGCGAGCAACGCCGTCCCCGCCAGCCAGGGTGCCGGCGCAACCGGCGCCGGCGGTGGCCGTGCGAGGACCGCCACGTCCGTGTCCGCCTGGGCCAGCACCGCCTCCGGGCCGGCGTCCCCGCGGGAGAGGCGTCGCAGGGCCCGCGCGAGCGGTTCCCAGTGCAGCGCGAACACCGCGTCCACGGGCATCGGCACCGCGTGTTCGAGGGCCGCGGAAAATGCAGCCAGCGCGGGGTCGTCGTAGCCCACGCCCTGCCGCGCCACGACTTGCCGCCCGGCACGCGCCCGCCACGCCGCGCTCTCCTCGCCCGCGAGCCACGCCCCGACAGCGCGGGCATCGGGGCCCTCGCGGGCCAGGAACAGGGTCTCCACCGTGGCCCAGGGCGCGGCCGGGCGCCCCGTCGCGCGCACCACCGGAAGCGGCGACACCGCCCAGTCCACGCCGCCGGCATCGCGCGCGCGCAGCTCGCCGAGCATCCACGGGCCACTGATCGCCATGGCCGCACGCCCGTCGTCGAAGCTCCGAACGAGCATCGCCCCGGACAGTTCGGGGGCCACGACCTCCCGTGCGAGCGCGTGCACGAACCCGAGCGCGGCCACGTTCTCGGGCCGTCGGAACCGCAGGCGCGCGCCGTCGGACACGCCCCCGCCGAACCCGTGCAGCCACGGGGCCACCGCGTAGGCACTGGTCGTCTCCATCGCCAGCCCCCACTGCGCCGGCGCCGTGCCGGACGCCGGGCGGGTCCAGCGGCGCGCGGCCGTCCGGAGCGCGTCGGTGTCGGCGGGCGCGTCCGGGACGCGGGCGCGGTCCCGGTAGAGCGCCAGGGCCTTCGCGGCCAGCGGCCAGCCCCGGGCGCGCTCCCCGTCCGCCAGCGCGGCGGCGGCGACGGGCAACGCCCCGGGCGTCGGCGCGACGGGCAGGGTGAGGCCGCGGGCGGCCCACGTGCCTGCCTTCTCGTGCGCGTACACGAACAGATCCGGCCCGTTGCCGCGCGGCACGGCCGCCTCGATCTTGCCGGCCAGCGCGTCGTAGGGCACGAACGTCGCACGGAGCGGCGCGTCGGGGTGCGCGGCCGTCCAACGCGCCGCCAGCGTCTCGAGCGCGGCGCGCTCCTCCCCTCGCCAGGCATGCCACAGCGTGACGTCGGCGGCGTCGACCCGCACGGGCGCCAGCAGGGCGATCCCGATCGACAGGCATCGTCCGAGCCGCGCGGCGCTCACGCCTGCCTCGCCCCTGTCGCCGGGTCGAACCGATGGACCGCGTCCAGACCGAACGACACCTCGGCCCCCACCTCCGGGAGGGACGCGAGCCCGGGACCGTCCACGCGCGCCGCAAGCGCCTCCCCCTCGCGCTCGAGGTGAACGAGCGCCTCCGCGCCGAGACGCTCCACGAAGCGCACGGTCCCGCGATGCGGTCCGCGTCCGAGCACGACGGCGTGCGGTCGAACCCCCACCACCGCGCCCGGTTCCAGCCGCGCCAGGAAGGCCATCCCCGGCGTACCCACGAACCCCGCGACGAAGCGGTTGGCGGGCGCGTCGTAGACCTCTTGCGGCGTGCCTTCCTGCTGCACGGTGCCACCCTGCAGCACCACGATCCGGTCCGCGAGGGTCATCGCCTCCACCTGGTCATGCGTGACGTACAGCGTCGTGACGCCGAGCTGCGCATGAAGACGCCGGAGCTCGGCCCGCACCTGTGTCCGGAGCGCCGCGTCCAGGTTGGAGAGCGGCTCGTCGAACAGGAACACGCGCGGCCGACGCACGATCGCGCGCCCCATGGCCACGCGCTGGCGCTGACCGCCCGACAGCTGGCGCGGCAACCGGTCCAGCAAGCCGGTCAGGCCCAGCATGCGCGCCACCTCCTCCACGCGCGCGTCGGTGTCCGGATCCTTGCGGAGCCGGAGCGCGAAGCCCATGTTCTCGCGCACCGTCATGTGGGGGTAGAGCGCGTAGCCCTGGAACACCATCGCGACGTCCCGCGCGGCCGGCGGCACATCGTTGACGCGCACGCCCCCGATGCGCACCTCGCCGCCCGACGGGGTCTCCAGGCCGGCGACGCAACGCAGCAAGGTGCTCTTGCCACACCCGCTCGGCCCGACGAGCACGACGAAGGCGCCGTCCGGAACGTGCAGGTCGATTCCGCGCAGCACCTCCACCGGGCCGCGCGGCCCGTCATGGCACTTCGCGAGCGCGACGAAGTCGACGTCCGCCATCAGCGGGGGATCACGGAGAGCTTGCCGGCGTGCGACACCTGGTAGCCGTCGGTGCTGCCCTGGCCTCCAGGGAAGTTCTCGGGTCCACCGTCACAGAGGGTCCACGTGTAGCCGCCATCCGCGCTCGCGCGGCCCGCGTAGTCCCAGGCGCCGGAGGAGGGGACCGTGAACGTGCCGCTGTATTCATCGTTGGCGGCATCCCCCGCTCCGAGCCCGTCCCGATCATCGAAGTAGGTCATGGGCCCCCAGGTCCAGCCGTCGCCAGGCGTGGAGTCGCGTGGCCCGAGCCCGAGTTGGACCTGCACCCCGGCACCCGCGCCAACTCCCGGTGTCACGCCGGCTTCGTAGACACGCACGTAGACGGCATCCGACTGGAGCTCCGGCGCGACCGACATCGTGGGGGGCCACTGCAACGCGCAGTAGTCGACGGGAACACCGCCGGTGCCGAGTTGACCCGCGTCGGCGGGGTCGTACCCGTCGTCGCTGCCGTTCGCGTCTTCGGGCCAGTCCGGACCGTCGCCGTCGCAGTAGGACCATGTGGCGCCGTCGTCGAGCGTCACGCGGGCGGCGTAGTCCCACGCCCCGTCCACCGGCAGCACGAACTCCCCCGCGTATTGGTCGTTGTCGGCCGGCAGGATCGCGCTCGTGTCATCCGCCCAGTCCATGGGCACCCAGGACCACACCGCCACGGCCGCGTCCGGCAGGGACCCGCGCGGGCCGACGCCGAGCTCCACGCGCACGCGCGGGTCGCCGCCCTCGACGCCCGTCACACCATCCTCGAAGACCCACGCGTACACCGTCTCGGAGAGTCGTCCCGGCACGCCCTGCATGGCGCGCGGGTGCTGGAGATGACAGTGGTCCGCGAGGCCGAGGTCCGGATCGGTGCCCGTGCCGGTGGACGTGTCCGTGGGCGTCCCCGTACCCGTGCCGGTGGACGTGTCCGTGGGCGTCCCCGTGCCCGTCCCGGTCGACGTGTCCGTGGGCGTTCCCGTGCCCGTCCCGGTCGACCCCGGGAGGCTCTCCAGCACGCCCACCTCCCCCC
>JBDLRI010000055.1:0-6759 GCA_039800105.1 Pseudomonadota bacterium | reverse complement strand
CCGCGCGGGGGGGCTCCAAGGGGCTGCCGGGCAAGAACGTGCGTCTCCTGCATGGAAAGCCGCTCGTCGTGTGGTCCATCGAGCAGGCGTTGGCGGCGGCGTGCGTGGACCGCGTCCTCGTGTCGACCGATTCGCCGGAGATCGCCGAGGTGGCACGGCGTGCCGGCGCCGAGGTGCCCGGACTGCGTCCGGCCTCGCTCGCCGAGGACACGACGCCGACGGAGCCGGTGCTCGTCCATGCGCTCACCGCGTGGTGCCACGATCGCCTGCCGACGTTCACCATGCTCTTGCAGCCGACATCCCCGCTGCGGCTCCCGGGCTCACTGGACGCGGCTGCGTCCTCGCTTCGCGACGCGGACGCGGATTCGCTCGTGTCCGTCTGCGCGTCCCACGCGTTCTTCTGGACGAACCCCTCCGCGCCGTCGGCATCCTACGACGTCCGAAACCGTCCGCGCCGGCAGGACATCCCGCCCGAGGCGGTGCGTTACCGCGAGAACGGGTCGATCTACGTCACGCGCACCGCGGCGCTGCTGCGGGAGCACAGCAGGCTCGCGGGCCGGGTCCTGCTGTTTCCCATGCGCGAGGAGGAATCGTGGGAGATCGACTCCGCAGTGGACTTCCAGGTCGTGGAGGCGCTGATGCGGGCGACCTGGCCGGAGCTGCCGTGACGCCGCGCGCGTCCGTCGGCCGGGGGAACGGCCCGTGATCCTCGAACGGAACGTGGCGCCATACCTCGTGTCCTCCGAAGACACCGTCGCCACGGCACTCCAGAAAATCGGTCAGAACCGAAAGGGTTTCGTGCTCGCCGTGTCCGCGCGGGGCCACCTCGAGGGCGTCCTCACGGACGGGGACGTGCGTCGCTGGCTGCTTCGCGCACCCGGCGTGGAGCTCCACGCACCGGTGGCGGCGGCGATGAACGCGGCGTGCCACGCGCTGTCCGTCGAGACGCCGGGCGAGGACATCGCACGCGCGTTCAGCGAGCGCATCCGGTACATCCCGCTGCTCGACGCGCAGCGTCGCGTGGTCGCCGTGGCGCTTCCACGCAGCGCGACCCTGCGGATCGGGCCGCACACGGTGTCGCAGGACGGAGCGACCTTCGTGATCGCCGAGATCGGCAACAACCACAACGGACAGGTCGATCTCGCGTACCGCCTGATCGACGAGGCCGTGGCGGCGGGAGCGGACGGCGTGAAGTTCCAGATGCGGCACCTGCCCGCGCTCTACGGGGCGTCGAACGGCGCGCGTGCGCAGGGTGACCTGGGGACGCAGTACACGCTGGATCTGCTGGCCCGTTTCCAGCTCTCCGACGAGGACATGCTCCGCGCGTTCGACCACTGCGCGGCGCGCGGCGTCGTGCCGTTGTGCACCCCCTGGGACCTGCCGAGTCTCGAGGTCCTTCAGCGCTACGGCATGGTCGCGTACAAGGTCGCGTCCGCGGACCTCACGAACCATGACCTCCTGGAGGCGCTCTGCCGCACGGGCAAGCCGCTGATCTGCTCGACCGGCATGTCGGCCGAAACCGAGATCGTCGAGTCGGCCCGGCTGCTGGGTCGACACGGGGCGCCCTTCGCGCTCCTGCACTGCAATGCGACGTACCCGGCACCGTTCAAGGACGTGCACCTGCGCTACCTTTCGCGCCTGCAGGCCATCGGGGGCGGCTGCGTCGTGGGGTATTCCGGGCACGAGCGAGGCATCGCCGTGGCGATCGCGGCCGTCGCGATGGGGGCGCGGATCATCGAGAAGCACCTCACGCTCGACCGGACGATGGAGGGCAACGATCATCGCGTGAGCCTGCAGCCGGACGAATTCGCGGCCATGGTGCGGGGCATCCGGGAGGTGGAGGAATCCCTCGGCGCGGCAGAGCCGCGTCGCGTGTCGCAGGGCGAGATGATGAACCGCGAGGTGCTCGGAAAGAGCGTCGTGGCGGCCTGTGCGGTGCGCGCGGGCGAGCGCCTCACGGAGGCCCACCTTGCCGTGCGCAGTCCCGGCCAGGGCCTCCCGCCCTACCGGAAGCGCGAGCTGATCGACACGGTCGCGCGGCGCGACATGGAGGCCGGGGCGTGCTTCTTCCCGTCCGACCTCGCGCCCGCCGGGGTTGCGCCGCGGCCGTACCGTTTCCGGCGGCCGTTCGGCGTTCCGGTGCGTCATCACGATGTCTCGGCGCTCGCGGGGTGCACGGCGCTCGATCTCGTCGAGTTCCACCTCAGCTACCGGGATCTGGACCTCGAGCCCGCCGGGTTCCTGCGGCCCGAAGGCCACGCGCTCGACCTCGTCGTGCACGCGCCCGAGCTGTTCGCAGGGGATCACCTGCTGGATCTCAGCGCCGCGGACGACGCCACGCATGCGCGGTCGCTCGCGGAGATGCGGCGCGTCATCGGCGTCGCGGCGCGGCTGCGCCCGTACTTCCATCGTGCGGACCGGATCCGCATCGTCACGAACGTGGGCGGCTTCTCGCCGGATGGGTTCCTTCCGCGGGAGGCGCGGGCCGCGCGCTACGAGCGCGTGGCCGCGTCGCTCCGCGCGCTCGACGGCGACGCGCAGGTGGCGGGCGTCGAGCTGATCCCCCAGACGATGCCGCCGTTCCCGTGGCATTTCGGCGGTCAGCGGTACCACAACCTCTTTCTCGACCCCGAAGAGATCGCGTCGTTCTGCGATCGGGAGGGGCGCAGGGTGTGTCTGGACATCTCCCACACCCGGCTTGCGGCGACGCACCTGCAGCGGTCGTTCGCGGGCTTCGTGCGCACCGTCGGGCCGCATGTGGCGCACCTCCACGTCGCCGACGCGCGCGGTGTGGACGGCGAGGGCCTTCCCATCGGCGAAGGGGAGATGGACGTCGCCGAGCTGGGCGCGTTGCTCGACGAGGCCTGCCCCGGCGTGTCCTTCATCCCGGAGGTGTGGCAGGGCCACAAGAACGGCGGGGAAGGGTTCTGGCTGGCGCTCGACCGGCTCGAGCGCGCGTGGGGTCCGTCGCCAGCCCCCTGAGGCGCGCCCTCAGTCGATGAAGGTGTCGTGGTAGCCGGCGTCCTCGATGCCCAGCGCCTCCTTCGTCAGCCGCAGCGGAAGGAAGGTGTCGAGCATGACCGCCAGCTCGTCGGTGCGGGTGGTGCCGATGCTGCGCTCGTAGGCGCCCGGATGCGGTCCGTGGGGCACGCCCATCGGGTGGAGGCTCATGCTCCCCGGGCCGACGCCCTTGCGGCTCGTGAAGTTCCCGTCGCAATAGAAGATGAACTCGTCGCAGTCCACCGAGGCGTGCGGGTAGGGGCACGGGATGGCGTCGGGGTGGAAGTCCACGACGCGCGGCACGAAGGAGCACACCAGCGCGCCGCGGGCCGCGAAGGTGCCGTGCCAGGTGGGCGGCAGGTGCACCAGCCCGGCGCGGGGCTGGAACGCGAGGATCGGGAAGATCCACGGCCACACGGAGCCGTCCCAGCCGACCACGTCGAGCGGGGAATGGTCGTGCACGGTGCGGTGGAAGGCGCCGTCGCGCTTCACGATCACGTCCCGGAGTCCCTCGTCGCGGGGACCCTCGAAGGCGGGTGGGCGGAAATCGCGGTGGCAGTAGGGGGCGTCCATGCGCAGCTGCCCGACCTCGTTGCGCCACTGTCGCGGGAGGTGCATCCCGCCGAGGCACTCGATCGAGAGCCAGTGCTGCGCGACCCCGGCGTCCGGCACGAAACGGTGGACGATGCCCTTCGGGACGAAGACGTAGTCGTTCTTGACGAAGCGCAGGTCCCCGAGCGCCGTGACGAGCACGCCGCTGCCCTCGAAGATGAAGTAAAGGTCGTCGCCGTCTCCGTTCACCAGGTAGGCGGGATCGGCTTCGTCCGGGGTGAGCGTGGAGAGGACGACGTCGGCGTTGAACAGGAGCGGCGTGCGTGCCCGCATGGCGGGGCCGCCGCGGCGCAGCGCGCGTCCGAGGAAGTGACGCCGCCGGAGCGGACGAAGCCCGCCGGCGTCCTCCGGCAGCGGCCACAGCTCGACGGTGCCGACACTGCGCGCGGTGTGCGGCTTGCCGAGGTGGTAGGCGATCGTGTACGGGCCGTCGAAGCCCTGCCGGGTGATGCACTCCTCGAAGCGCAGCGCGCCGTCGGGACCGCGGAGAGCGACGTGGTGCTTGGGCGGAAGCACGCCAACGGCGTGGCGGTCGATCATCCGAGCCGTCCCGCGGCCTTCTGGTCGCGCTCGATGCTCTCGAACAGCGCGCGGAAGTTGCCGGCGCCGAAGCCGCGGTCGCCCTTGCGCTGGATGATCTCGAGGAAGAACGGGCCGGCGCCCGCATCTCCGAAGATGCCCGCCTGCTCCTTCATGAAGATCTGCAGAAGGTACGAGCGCGGTCCGCTGCCGTCGACGAGGATGCCGAGGTCACGCAGGGTGCCGATGTCCTCGTCGATGCCGCCGACGCCGAGCTCGGCGAGACGCGCCGGGAGCATGTCGTAGTAGGCGCCCGGCGTGTCGAGGAACGGCACGCCGCGTCCGCGCAATCCCTCCACGGACGGGAGGATGTCCTTCACCAGGATCGCCGCGTGCTGGACGCCGTCACCGCGGTTGTCGTCGATGTACAGCTGGATCTGGCTCTTCTCGAAGTGCGGCTGGAGCGGCTCGTTGTTCGCGAACTTCACGCCGGAGCGCGGATCCCACACCACGATGGAGCGCAGGCCGGAGCCCGTGTCGCGCGGGCCGGCCACGTCCTCGGTGTGGAACTGCACCTTCCAGTACGGCTCGAAGCCGAGCACCTGCTCCGCCCAGTGCAGAAACGGCGCCAGGGTGGTGAAGTTGCAGGTGACGTGGTCCCACGAGAGGTAGCCGAAGCGGTTGGTCCCCCCACGCGGCGCGGCGTGCGCCACGAAGCCGGGGACGGGCCCCTCGAAGCGGGTGCGCTGCACGAAGCGGAAGCGGGTGTCGCCGATGGGGGTGGTGATGGCGAAGCTCGCCCAGGTGCCGCCGCGTTCCTGGTGGGTCTCGACGCGGGAGGTGGGCGTGCCGCCGCGGCCGTCGAGGAGCTCCCACGCCGCCTGCGCGTCCTCGACCTGCAGGATCAGCTCGCCCACGCCCTCGGGGTGCCGTGCAAGGAAGCGCCCGGCGGGGCTGTCCGGCCGCAGCGGCACGCTCACGACGACGGTGCATTCCCCGGCGCGGAACACCACGCCGTGCATGCCGCTGCGCGCGTCGGCCTCGGGCGAGGTCTCCCCCAGCTCCGCGAAGTCGCAGGTGTCGCACAGGAAGCGGCGCATGCGCGGCAGGTCGTGGACGTAGTAGTGCAGCGCCTCAAGCCGCACGATGCCGAGGGACGGGACGGGCATGGGGGGACTCCTCGCGGGGTTCGGGCGCGACTATCCTGCGAGGGCGCGCGCCGCGTCCCCCCACGCCCGGGTCGCGCGGGCGTTAGGGGCAGGGGCGCGGGAGGCAGCGGTGGCGATGACCTACGAGGCGCTCTGCGAGGCCGCCCGGAGCCGGGTGGAGTCCGTCGGTTGCGAGGCTCTGCTGGCACTGCTGGAGGGTGCCGGCCGCGTGACGGTCCTCGACGTGCGCGAGCCGGACGAGCTCGACGGGGGCGTCATCCCCGCGGCGGTCACGCTGGCCCGCGGGCGGCTGGAGCGCCACGCCGCGGAGGTCGTGCCGGATCGGGAGGGGCTCGTCGTGGCGGTGTGCGGGTCGGGTCAGCGCAGCGCGCTGGCGGCCGACACCCTGCGGGTCCTCGGCTACGCGCGCCCGGCCACGCTCGTCGGCGGGATGGAGCGCTGGCGCCACCTCGGCTTCCCGATGGCGCGCCGCGCACCCGGGGGAGGCGTTGCGGAGGGGGCGGAGCGCCCCTCCGCCCCAGGGGCGGCATCGGTGGACGTCGCGTGCTGGACGAGCATCCGGAGGGATTTCGCGATCGCGGACCGGCGCCTCTCGGTGGCGGGCGCCGCGGAGCGCCCGCTCGTGTACATGGACCACGCCGCCAGCACCCACCCGCCCGAGACGGTGCTGCGGGCGCACAGCGAGTTCCTCGAGCGCGCCTACGCCAACGTGCACCGCGGGAGCTACGCGCTGGCGCGGGAGAGCACCCTGCGCTTCGACGAGGCGTACCGGGCCTGCGCATCCTTCATCGGCGGCAACCTCGACGACGGATGCGTGGTGTTCACCGGCAACACGACCGGGGCGCTGGACCTCGTGGCGCACCTCATGGCGGCGCGGCCCGGGAAGGTGCTCGTCACCGAGCTGGAGCACCATTCCAACGATCTCCCGTTCCGACGCCGGAGCGCCGTGGTGCGCGTCGGGATCACGCCGGAGGGGCGCCTCGACATGGACGACTACGTCCGGAAGCTGCGCGCGAACGACGTGAAGCTCGTGGCGGTGACGGGCGCGGCGAACGTGACCGGCTGGATGCCGGACATCCACGCCCTGGCGCGGCTGGCCCACGAGGCCGGGGCGCTCGTGTGCGTCGACGGCGCCCAGCTGCTGGCGCATGCCCCGGTGGACGTGCGGGCGGCGGACGATCCCGGCCACATCGACTTCTTCGCGGCGGCGGGCCACAAGGCCTACGCCCCGTTCGGCGCGGGGTTCCTGTATGGGCCGCGCTCGGTGATGGACGAGGCGCCCGCGTACATTCCCGGTGGCGGCACGGCCGCGCGGGTGACCCCCACGGGCGTGGAGTACCTGCGCGCGCCGGATCGGCACCAGGGCGGCACGCCGAACATCCCGGGCGTCATCGCGATGGCCACGGCGCTGCAGTTCCTCGGGCGCGTGGGGATGGACCGGGTGCGGGCGCACGAGCTG
>JBDLRI010000054.1:0-24355 GCA_039800105.1 Pseudomonadota bacterium | reverse complement strand
GCACCTCCGCCCGCGGCACCTCCGCCCGCGGCACCTCCGCCCGCGGCACCTCCGCCCGCGGCACCTCCGCCCGCGGCCCCTCCGCCCCCGGCGCCTCCGCCCGCGGCACCTCCGCCCTCGGCACCTCCGCCTGCGGCGCCTCCGCCCGCGGCACCTCAGCCCGCGGCGCCTCCGCCCGCGGCACCTCCGCCCGCGACGGTGCCGGCTCCGTCCACGACCCCCACGATGGCGCCTCCACCCGTGGCGCGTGCGGTGGAGCCGCCCGTGGCCCGGTTCCTCGGCGCGGTGGGTGGAGACGATGCGGCGGATGATGTCGACGAGGCGGCGACGGCTGCCTTCGTCCGGCCCGCGCCGCGCGCGCCCGTGTCGCCCACGCCGACGACGCCACCGGTGCCCGCCGCGTCGCCGGAGGTCGCACGCGCCGTCGCACCGCCGGATCCCGTGGACGAGGCCACGGAGCCCCCGGCCCGGACGCGCCTGGTGGCATGGCGGCTGCGGGTGGGCGATCGCACCCGTCCCGGCACGCCCTCCGCAGGTGCGACCCCGCTCGGTGAGCTGGTGGCCGGGCTCTTCGGCCCCGTGCTGCCGTGGCCCGTGGCCCTCGATGGCCGGTGGGGCGGCTGGGCGCGCCTTGGCACCGTCGCGGCACCGCTGCCGCCGGAGACGCGCCTGGATGCGCTGGGCCCCGACCCGCTCCTCGTGCTTCACCGCGTCGAGGCCCGTCTGACCCGGGTGCAGGTCCGCGCCGAGGGAGGGCGTGCGGTGCGCGTGGACCTCGGCACGAGCGTTCCGGTCGGTTCGCTGGTCGCCGGGCTGCGGGATCTGCTGGACGTGCCGGAGGGAGACTGGGTGCTCGTGGCCGGCGGGCGGCGCCTGCCCGCGTTCGCCATCCTGGAGGACCTCCCCGCGGCGGAGCGGGCGCAGGTGGTCCTGGAGCGCGCATGAGCCAGGAGCGGTGGGACGTCGTCCTCCGCTTTCTCGACGGCCCGCTCGCGCTGCAGGACGAAGTGGTGTGCCAGGGACCCTTCGTGCGCATCGGCGCGGATCCCGGACCGGACGGGCTGCGGCTGGACGGGGTGCGCGGCGTGGATGCGCGCCAGGCGACGGTGTCCACCTACATGGGGCGTGCCGAGCTCGCGCCCGTCGGGCAGGCGCAGGTACGCCTCGCGCCCCACGAGCACGTGCGCTGGTCGGAGGTGCAGCCGCTGCGCGGCCCCGCCCACCTCTCGGACGGCTGCGCCATCCACTTCGGACCGCCCGAGCGGGGGTGCACGGCGGTGTTCGTCGCCTGTCGTCGCCTCGGCGTGTGGGAGCAGCGCGCGATCCTCTCGGACGCAAGCCAGGTCGACCCTGAGTTCGCGCCGAACGAGGTCCATCAGATCGACGCCGGAAGCCGCACCCCGCGATGGGTCATCCCCGGCTTCCTCGCGGTGCTGGCCACGTTCCTCGGTGGACTCGGCATCCTGGCGTTCGTGGCGTCCCAGCGGGACGTCGATCAGCTCGGCCCGATCGACGACGGGCAGGAGCGCTTCACCTTCGACGACGCCAAGGACCAGGCCGTGCAGCCCGCGCTCTACGCGGGCGTGGAGCAGGCCTTCCACGCCTTCCTGGGGCGCGCCAACGCCGAGGCGGCGGGAGATCCCTCCCTCGAGAAGCCCGAGAGCTGGGACCGGGGTCTCATGGAGTGGGTCGCGCGGGCCGAGACACTCCACGGTCGTGGCTGGATGTTCTGGCAGCAACTGGACAACGCCCGCGGGGATTACGCGTACGTCATCGGGGAGCTGCGCAAGGCCAACCTCCCCGACGTCCTGGCCGCCGTGCCGTTCCAGGAGAGCCGCTACAAGGGCAACGCCTTCGACACACAGCTCTGCGCGCGCGGCTGGTGGCAGTTCCAGCCGGAAGTCGCCAAGCGCGTGGGCATCGCCATCCGCAACTGCAAGCTGCGCGGGAGCGACACGCCGTGGACGCCGACGCGTCTCGCGCCGCCGATCAACGTCCTGAAGAACGCCGAGTACGTCGAGAACGGCATGTGTCGCATGACCGGGTGCGAGGTCGACGACCGCGTGGAGCTGCGCGGCAGCACCGCGGGCGCCATCAAGATGTTCTCCGAGGCCTACGCGGACGAGGAGCTGCGGGCATCGGGGGCCGTCGTGCAGCTGACCATCGCCACGCACAACGCCGGGTTCGACAATTCTCCGTACCAGGAGGGTCGGATCAACGTCTACAACATCCGTCACGCCTACCGGAAGTACCTGCAGGAACAGCGCGTGACCCGCGCGCCTGACTTCGTCGGGCGGAACATCACCTGCGTGGCGAAGGGCCAGGCGCAGTCCCACAACGACCGCTGCGGTGGCTACCTCGGCAGCGTCACCCAGATGTACGTCCCCTACGTGGTGGCGCAGCACATGCTGGCCGTGTGCTACTACGCCACCAACTACGCCGACGAGTTCAAGGTGTTCGAGCCGTGGCGCACCTACGTGCGGGGCAACGGGTTCTGCGGTGACATCAAGGTCCCCACGCGCGACGAGATCGCGAAGCGGGCCGGGGTGCGCGGATGAACTGGCGCCTGTTCTCGGTCGGTCTCGCGCTCGTCGTCGCCACGGCGGTCAACGTGGTGCTCGCCATGGACGAGCAGATCGCGCCTCCGGACGCCCGCACGAAGGTCGAGGCGCGGCAGGCCGATCCGCTCTTCGGCATGCAGCACACGGCGGCGACCCGGCAGGGCAACTTCCAGCAGATGGGGTTGGCGCCCGACGAGGTGCAGGCGGCGATGAAGGCATCGGCGGCGTGGGAGCAGCGCTGGCATGTGAAGGACCCTTCCCAGGACCTCGTCTCCGCGCGCATCGAGGCCGCCGAGGACCCCGACGCGCTCGTGACGGCGTTCTGCGGCACCGGGTCCAGCCTGCCGGTGCGCTACGCCGCGATGGCGTGGCTGCTCACGGAGCAGGGCAGCACCCTCGTCCCGGTGAACATGGAGGAGATCGGTGCGCTCTCCGTGCAGCCGTGGTCGCGTGCCGCGCGTGTGCAGGCCGTCTACGAGGACGCCGACCTCGCCCCGGAGCGGAAGGAGGACAGCGTACGCATGGCATTCGCGGCCATCCTCGCGCACGACGAGCAGACCTTGCTCGACCACGCCAGCCCGTGGGGCCGTGCGCTGTTCGCGGGGTGGTCGTGGCAGGACGTGCAGAAGAAACACCCCGGCATCCGTCAGCGCGTCATCGACTATGTCGCCGTGATGCACCTCGTCCTGGAGGTCGCGAACCGCGAGGGCGGGCTGTGCAACAACTGAGGTCATCGTCGCGCGTCGCCCAGTGAGGTATACTTCTTCCTCGGGGGCGTTCGCTCGGGCCGCAGGGGCACCCCCGCCCGCGAGGAGTGCATGGCCGAGGCAAGGCGTCGTTTCCGTTTCGTGAAGGAGCTCGCCCAGGGTGGCTTCGGCAAGGTGTACCTGGCCGAGATGCTGACCGGGGAGAACTTCTCGTCGGTCGTCGCCGTCAAGCTGCTGCACGCGCGCTGGAGCGAGAACGCCGAGGTCGTGATGCGCAGCCGCGACGAGGCGCGCCTTCTCGGTCGCCTGCGGCACCGCAACATCGTCCGCGTCGAGAGCCTCACGCGGATCCAGGGCCAGGTCGCCATCGTCATGGAGTACCTCGAGGGCGCCGACCTGAAGACCATCTCGAACGCGCTTCGCGACGCGGGCCGCTCCTTCCCGCGCCAGGCCGCCTTCGAGTCCGTCGGCAGCGTGGCGGATGCACTCGACGCGGCGTACAACCAGGTGCCGCTCAACGCCGCGGAGCCTCTGCGGGTCATCCACCGCGACATCAAGCCGAGCAACGTGATGCTCACGGTGGAAGGGGACGTGAAGGTCCTCGACTTCGGCACCGCCCGCGCGAGCTTCGACACCCGCGAGGCGAAGACGCAGGCGCTGGCCTTCGGTTCCGCCGCCTACATGTCGCCCGAGCGGCTCATGGGGGACGAGGACACGCCGGCCGCCGACGTGTTCGCGCTCGGACTCACCCTCTGGGAGTTGCTCACGCAGGACTCCTTCGGGAAGATTCCCGTCCGTCCCGAGAAGTTCGAGGCCCAGGTGGCCGAGCGGTTGGAGCAGGTGGACCTCTCGTCCATGCCCGCCGATCGCCGCGAGCAGGTCCTCGAGGCGCTGCGGCTCATGCTCGCCTACGAACCGGGCCAGCGCCCCGGGGCGGCCGATGTCACCGAGTTGATGGAGACCTTCGCCGAGAGCTGCCGGGACGGCGGTCTCAAGCGCTTCGCCCGCGAGGTCGTGCGCGATGTCGTCGCGCGAAACGCGCCGGAGGAGGACCCCGACGACCCCTTCACGGGGCAACTCCTCCAAGAGGATACCAGCACGCTCGGCGCCGACACCTCCGGGGTCCACGCGCGGGGTGGATGGGCCCAGGAGGATGCTCCGTCCGACGTGTCCGGGGTCTCTGCCGTGGGGGCGGGGGGGCATCCCCCCGCAACGCCCCCCGTGCCGGAGCCGTCCGAGCCGCCGCCCGTCGAGGTGGCGCCGCCGGTCGCACCCAATTTCGGCCCGCGGCCGGCGGCCCGTCCGCTCTCGTCCGCGCACACCATGATCCCGGACGATGACGCCGTGGATGACGGTGCGACCTCGGTGCAGCCCACCGCGCGGCCCGCGCCCGTCGCGCCACCCCCGGTCTCGCCGGCGGACGTCCCCGCGCCCCATCCGTCGCTGTCCGGGCCGTCGGCCGTCCCGCCCGCGGCCGCGGGGACCGGTGGCGCGTCGTCGTCGTCCGGTCGCGGCGTGCGTCTGGCGGCCGCCGCGGTCGTGGTCCTGGCGTTGCTCGGCGGAGGCGCGTGGGCCGCGTTCGGACGTCGCACGTCCGAGGCCGCGCCGGTGGCCCCGACCCCCGCCTCGCCGACCGCTGCGGCGGGGGAAGCCGCGCGGGGTGGCGACTCGGCCCCGGACCTGCGCCCCAACGTGAAGGGACGCGGCGGCGTCATCCTCTCCGTTCCTTCGGGGGCGGAGCGTGTCGACATCAACCTCGTCGGCGGCAGCTACCGTGTCGCATGGGACGGCACCGCGTACCTGAACCTGCGGGATCTCGAGCCGGGAACCCTGCGGGTCAAGCTCACGCCCAAGGGGGGACGCAGCGGAATCTCCACCGTGCCCGTGAAGGTGGACCTGACCTGTCGTTACGTGTACACCCCGGGCCAGAAGGATCCGTGGGTGGCGGAGGGGGCGTGCCAGTAGGGGGTTTCATTCTCGCGCTGGCGCTGCTCGGGGCGCCCGTCGCCCGTGCAGAGGACGGTCCGGGTGCCCCCGAGCTGGTCGAGCAGGCCGCGGACGCGATCGTCGCGAAGAAGTACGCGGACGCGCGCAAGCTCCTGGACGCCGCGTACGTGGCGGCGCCCAATGCCCCCGGGCCGATTCCTGCGCAGGTGCTGGCGCAGATTTTCTTCTACCGCGGCGTGTGCGAGTGGTACGGCGCCCCCCCGAAGAAGCGCGCCGACAACACCTTCGAATGGTGGCGCAAGGCGCGGGCCCTGTGGCCGGAGTACGTGCCGGACGCCCGTGTGCTGCCGGAATCCGAGGCGCAGGACGTCTACTATGCCCTGGCCTCCGAGTTCGCCGCGCGTGCGCAGGTGGAGCTGGGGCTTCCCGAGGATCCGGGCGATGCGGTGATCTTCGTCTCCGGGCGCCGCATGGAGGCCACCGACAGCGTCTACGTGGGTACGCACTTCATCCAGATCCGCTGTGATGACGGGATGATGCACGCCACGTGGTACGAGTTCGGGACGCCGCCGCCGGACTACCTCGCGCTGTGCCGTGGCGAGAGCTACCCCGGCGCCGGCGGTGCCACGTCGAAGGCGTCCCCGAAGGACGCCGAGAAGCAGGCGAAGGAGGACGCCAAGCGGGCGGAAAAGGAACGCCTCGAGGCGGAGCGTCTCGCGAAGGTCGAGGCGGAGAAGCAGGCGAAGGCGAAGGCCGAGGCCGACCGCCTGGCCGCGCTGAAGGCCGAAGCCGACCGCCAAGCCGCGCTGAAGGCCGAAGCCGCGCGCATCGAGGCCGAGCGTCAAGCCGCCATGGTGAAGGCCGAAGCGGATCGGAAGGCTGCGGCTGCGAAGGCAGAGGCGGATCGTCAGGCTGCGTTGAAGGCGGAAGCCGAACGTCAGGCTGCGTTGAAGGCCGAGGCGGATCGGAAGGCTGCGGCTGCGAAGGCGGAGGCGGATCGCCAGGCCGCGCTGAAGGCGGAGGCGGATCGCCAGGCCGCGCTGAAGGCGGAAGCGGACCGCCAGGCCGCGCTGAAGGCGGAGGCGGACCGCCAGGCCGTGGCGAAGGCGGAGGCGGATCGCCAGGCCGCCGCGAAGGCGGAGGCGGATCGCGAGGCTGCCGCGAAGGCGGAGGCGGATCGCGAGGTGGCCACCGCGAAGGCGGAGGCGGATCGCCAGGCTGCCGCGAAGGCGAAGGCGGACGCGGATCGGGAGGCGCTCGCGGCGGCGAAGAAGCGCGGCGATGTGGTCCTGCCGGAGGATGCTGCGCGGACAGGGGCGGGGAAGGGCGCGCGGATCGGGTTGTACGCGGCCGGTGGCGGGCTGGTCCTCGGGGGGGTGGCCGTCAACTTCCTCGTGGTCGAGCCGGCATGGGACGACGCGCAGCGTGCGAATGCGCAGCCGGGCTCCATCACGCGCGAGGAGGCGCTGTCCCTCGCGAATCGCTACGACACGGGCCGCTACGCGGCGCTCGGAATGCTCGCCGGAGGGCTGCTGACGGTCGGAACGGGCGTGGGCCTCGGGTACCTCGACGCGACCTTCATCGTGTCGCCGAACCAGCTGGGCATCACGGGTCGCTGGTAGTGCTCGGCTCGACGATCTCGCCCGCTACGGGACGGGTTGGGGATGGAGCTCGGTCACGACGGGGTCGCGCGCCCCCGCCTGCAGGGGAATGCGGTGACTCCGGACGAAGCGCCACGCCGGCCCCATCCACACGCGATCCCACGCATGCAACGGCAACGCGGGCACAGGCCCGATTCGTGCGGGCCAGTTCGGTGCGGCCGCCGTCGGGAGAAGACGCGCCCCGAGCATGGCGGCATCGAGGGAGCGGGCCGATGTTCCGCGCGGGGTGTCCATCGCCACGACGACGGACGGCGCATCGAGCACCTCGGCCAGGCCGGCGGCGCGGTGCGGTGTCGGGCGCGAGTCCCCCGGCCCGTCGCGGGCGGGACGCCACGGCGCGGGAAGCCTGCCCACCACGAGGGGCCACGATGTCTCCGTGGACGTGCCGACGAACAGCAGCGTCGTCCCGTCCCGGTCATCGACCGGATCGGACCAGTGGCTGGCGTCCCCGCACCGGTGGAAGGTCCCGCGTGTCAGGATCAGGAGGCCATCCTCCCGTTCGGTCGCCGGTCGATGGACGAACTCCCCGCCCAGCTGCTCGGTGAGCGCCCGCCCGAGCGCCGGTCCCACCGCACCGCGCAGGATGGCGACATCCGGTGCGACGGCGACCACGCGCCCGACGCGCGTGGCGACATCCTCGTCCCCGGAGAGGCTCCATTGCAGGATTCGTACCGGGTCGAGGGGCGGAGCGAGCGCGCGTGCGCAGCGTTGCACAGGGTCCGCCCAGGCTGGCGGAGCGGCCGGAATCGCCGGTCGTACGGGCCGGTGCGCCCAGACCCCTCCGAGCGTGCAGCCCAACGCGACGCCGAGCAGCATGAACCGGACCCCGCGTCGTGCGGCGAGCGCCGCGGCGTAGACGCTCCAGCCGGTGGCAACCCACACGAGGGGCTCCGCCAGCTGGAACCACGCCACCCAGCGGTCTTCCGGCCCACGCATCGCGAGAACGGCGAGCGCGATCCCCGGGACGCAGGCGCCTCCCGCCGCGACCGCAGCGTGCGCAAGGTGTCCGCGCGCACGGGAGACATCCACCTTGGGTCGGTAACCCGCTCACGGCGGCGTCCTGCGGATGCTGGTCGGTCCTCGGGAGGCTAGGAGGGGTCATGGCCGTCCTCGAGATCCTCACCGTGCCCCACCCCATCCTCGCGCGGAAGGCCCGCAACGTGGGGCCGGACGAGTTCGGGGAGTCACTCCGCACGTTCATCTCCGACATGGCGGAGACGATGTACGCGGCGCCGGGCGTGGGGCTCGCCGCGCCGCAGGTCGGCGACCTCCGGCGCATCCTGGTGATCGACCCGGGCAACGCGCGGCGGGAGGAGGACGAGAACGGTCGCCCGCGCAATCCACGCTTCAAGGCGCTGGTGAACCCCATCGTCCTGGAGGCGAGTCGCGACCGCATCACGTGGGAGGAAGGCTGCCTGTCGGTGCCCGACTTCAACGACGACATCGCCCGCCCGCGCCGTGTGCACCTGCGCTGGCTGGACGAGTACGGGCGCCCGCAGCAGGGATGGTTCGAGGATTACGATGCCGTGGTGGTCCAGCACGAGATGGACCATCTCGAGGGCACGGTGATCCTCGATCGCGTCTCGCGACTGAAGAAGGGCCGCTACCTCACGCGCCGTCAGAAGGAGCGCGTGGCGGTCCCTGCCGGCGGGCGCTGAATCCGTGCGCGTCGCCTTCTTCGGCACACCCGCCTTCGCGGTGCCCACGCTCGCCGCGCTGGTCGAGGCCGGTCACACCGTCGTGGCCGTCGTGGCCCAGCCCGACCGCCCGCAGGGTCGGGGCCAGCAGCTGCAAAGCCCGCCGACCGTCGAGCGCGCGCGCGCGCTGGGCATTCCGGTTCATCAGCCCACGAAGCTTCGGAGCGGCCCGTTCCCGGAGACGTTCGAGGCGATGGGGCTCGACGTCGCCGTCGTCGTCGCGTATGGGCGCATCCTCCCGCCTCGGCTTTTGGCGGCGCCGCGCCACGGGTGCGTGAACGTCCACGCGAGCCTGCTGCCCCGATGGCGCGGTGCGGCGCCCATCCAATGGGCCATCCTGGCGGGCGATCGCACGACCGGCGTCTGCACGATGCAGATGGCCGAGGGGCTGGACACCGGAGACGTGCTGCTGCGCGCCGAGACGCCGATCGGTGTCTCGGAGACGTCCGGCGCGCTGCACGACCGTCTCGCCATCCTGGGCGCGGAGCTGGCGGTGCGCACGCTCGCCGCCCTCGGCACCCTCACGCCCGCGCCCCAACCGGAGGACGGCGTCACCCACGCACGCATGCTCACCAAGGACGACGGCCGCCTGGACTGGTCCCGCACGTCCGACGCGTTGGACGCGCAGGTGCGGGGTGTGACCCCGTGGCCCGGCGCGTACACGGCCTTCCGCGGGGACACGCTCAAGGTGCTGAAGGCGCGTGGTCATGGGGCGGAGGGGGCCGGCCCCCTCCGCAACGCCTCCCCCGGGACCGTGGCGATCGGCCCGGCGGGCGCGCCCCTCGTGGCCTGCGGGGAGGGCGCGCTGGAGCTCCTGGAGGTCCAGCTCCCGGGCCGGCGCGCGGTGCGCGGCGCGGATTTCGTGAACGGTGCGCGCGTGGCGCCCGGGGAGAGGTTCGGATGACGCCGCTCGTGGCCCCCAGCATCCTGAGCGCGGACTTCGCGCGCCTCGGCGAGGAGATCGCGAGCGTGGCGAGCGCCGACTGGTTGCATGTCGACGTGATGGATGGGCGGTTCGTGCCGAACCTGACCATCGGCCCGCTCGTGGTGGCAGCCGCCCGGGGTGCGTCGACGCTCCCCCTGGACGTGCATCTCATGATCGTGGAGCCGGACCGCTACCTCGAGGACTTCCGGCGCGCAGGGGCCGACGTGCTCACGGTCCACGCCGAGGCCTGCACGCACCTCGACCGGACCGTGCAGGCCATCCGGGCGCTCGGGGCGCGGCCCGGGGTGGCGCTCAACCCGCACACCCACGAATCCGCGCTCGACTACGTGCTCGAGATGCTCGACGTGGTGCTCGTCATGACCGTCAACCCCGGCTTCGGCGGGCAGGCCCTGATCGAGCGGGCGTTCCCCAAGATCGAGCGGATCCGGGAGACGCTCGTGCGTCGCGGCCTGTCCGCACGCCTCGAGGTGGACGGCGGCGTGCGGCCCGACAATGCACGCCGCTTCAAGGACGCCGGCGCGGATGTCCTCGTCGCCGGCAGCGCGGTGTTCGGCGCCACGGACCGCGCCGCTGCCATCGACGCGATCCGCAACGCCTGACTCTGGCCTCAGCCGAGCATGTCGAAGAGGTCCTGGGTACGCGTCGACGCGATGACCTGAAGGGTCTGGGAGTAGGCGTTCTGCATCTCGCCAAGCTGGGAGTACGCCTCGACGGGATCGGCCTGCACGATGGTCTGGAGGCGCTCGGTGAACAGCGTCTCCAGCGACTCCGCGACGGACACCGCGTCCTCGTTCGCGGCCTGCTCGCTGCCGACCACGCTGCGCCACTGGCTCAGCTGGCCGGTGGCGGCCTCCAGATCCGTGATGGACGCGCGGGTCGTGTCGGCGTCTCCCGCCTCGAGCGCGGCGGCCAGCGTCTCGATCGTGGCGAAGACGTCGACCGATCCCTGGAACACCTGCTGGCCGTCCAGGCCCGTGCGCGCGTAGCGGCTCTCCCCGATCTGGGCGTTCGGCTCGGCCGACTCCCCCTGGTAGACCCCGCTCTGGTCGAACGCCGCGGAGTCGTAGGCGGTGCCCGCGAACACGTACCGTCCGGCGAACTGCGCGTTCGCGACGTCCCGCATGCTGATCTGCAGGCTGCGCACCTCGACGGCCGCGGCAGCCCGGCTCTCCACGGTGTGGTAGTCCGAAGCCATCTGCACGGCGATCTGGCGGAGGCGTACGACGATGTCCTGGGCGCGTCCGAGCGACTCGTCCATCGTGGAGAGCAGCGCGTCCGCGTGGGAGGCGTTGTCCAGCCAGGTGGTCTGGTCGCGCGCGAATGCGGCGGCGCCGTGCATGTCGCGCACGGTCGAGGGCGCGTCGGACGGACGGGACACCTTCAGCCCCGATACGGCCTGGTGCTCGGCGGCCGCCAGGTTGGCGGTCCGGCGCTGCACGTGGTCCATGTACCGGTCCATCCGACCGCCGCGGGTGATGCGGATCATCGTCAGCCTCCGACGGACATGAGGACCTGCAGGAGCTCGTCGCCCGCCTGCAGGACTCGGGCCGCGGCCCGATAGGATGCCTGGTACTCGACGAGCCGGATGGCCTCCTCGTCGGTGTCGACACGGGAGACGCTGTCGCGCATCACGGTGAGGTCCTCGAGCTGGGCACCGTAGCTCTCGGTGTCGTTCGCGCCCGCGGCGACCGTGGCCCCGACGTCCGACACGAGGCGCGAGATCTCGGAGGACGGGTCCGTCGCGGTCGGACCGTAGAGGGCGGCGTTCTCGGTATCGGCCAGGGCATGGATGTTCGCTGCGTCGCCTGCACGTGCGGAGGCGCTCCCCGCGGCGGCGAACAGCTTGACGTCGGCCAGCAGCGCGCCGTCGATCGCGAGCGATGCGGCTGCGTTGGCCGGGTCGTAGGAGAACATGGCGCCGCCGGGGTTGCCGTTGGCGTCGAAGCCCAGCTGGTGCTGGTTGTTGAGCGTGTCCGCGAAGGTGCTGGCGAAGGCGTCCAGGTCGGCGAGCCAGGTGTCGATGTGACCCCGCGCGGCGATCCGTCCCCCCATGGTGCCGGTCACCGCGTCGGTGACCCGGACCTGGCCGCTGCCCGTGTTGACGTAGACCTGCGCGGCGCCATTGGCGTCCTCCGCCACGCTCACCGTACGGGCCTCGAAGCTGTTCACGACGGCCTGACCACCGATGAACACCGTGGCTTGCCCGTCCTCCTGCAGGTCCACGGTGGCGCCGATCAGCTCGCCGAGCTGGTACACGAGCTGGTCGCGACGGTCGAGCAGGTCACCGGCACCGGTCGACAGGCCGCTCCGGCCGATCGCACGGTTCAACTGCGCGATCTCGCGGAGCTTGGCGTTCACCGTGGCGGTCGAGTCGGTGAGCGCGCCGTCGATCCCCTCCACCTGCGACTGAAGCGCGCGCGCAGACCGACTCACCGTGTTGGCCAGCACGTTCGCCGAGTCGAGCACGCCCTGCCGCCGTGAGGCGTTGGAAGGGTCGGTCGCGATGGACGACAGGGCGTCGTAGAAGCGGCTGAGCGACTCGGCGATGCCGGTCGCGTCGCTCTCGTTGAAGGCGATCTCGGCCGTGCGGAGCGCCTCCTCGGCCGCCTCGCTCTGCGCGTGCAATCCGGCGCTGGTCGCGAGGCGCTGCGTGAGGATGCGATCGGAGGCGCGCGTGATGCCGCGCACCGATACGCCCTGTCCGACGAACACGCCGCGCTGGGTGATCGGGGCCTGTGCCTCGGTCAGCAGCCGACGGCGGGTATAGCCCGTCGTGTTGGCGTTCGCGACGTTCTGCGATGTGACGTCGATCCCGGCCGCTGCCGCACCGATGGCACGTCGACCGATCCCGATCGTGTTGAGTACACCCAACCTACACCCCGCGCAGCTGACCTCGTCGCCCGTAGGTCGCGGGTCGCGCGTCGGGGGCTACCGACGCGATCGCCGCGAGAACATGGGCACCGCAAGCCTGGATGCGCAGGTCGATGGCGCGGATGCGCTGCGCGATGTCGGCAGCGTAGACGCGGTCCTCTCCCGTGAGACCGACCACGTCCGACTGGTAGAGCTCCTCCTGCGTGGCGCGCCGGGCCTCGGTCGCGAGGGACAGCCCGACGGGATCGACCCGTCGTGCGGCGTCCAACTGCGCCTGGGCGGCGGCGAGCCAGCGATCGAAGCCCTCCCGCAGCATGGAGCTCAGAGCTCCATCAGGAGCGCGTCAATGGCGCGCTCCACGTCGTCGCTTCCCCCGAAACGGCCGGTGGCCATGTCGCGACGGACGCTCGCGACGACATCCTCGCGGATGCCGCCGTAGCGACCCTCGGAACGGGCCGTCGCACGCAGGTCGGAGACGAGGCGGCCGGTGCCCGAGAGCTCGGCCGTGTCGCGACCGGCGCTCCAGGAGGTCCGCTCGGCACGTGCGTCCGCGGAGGGACGCGCGACCTGTGCGGGCTCAGGACGCAGGGGGATGGTGGTGGGAGAGTAGTTGACCTTCACGCGGTTCCTCGAGGCGGTGCCCGCCTGTCCACCCAATCGGGCGTGGTGTGCGGGAGTTTAGAAGAAAAGCGGAAATGTTGCGAGGGGGGCCGGAGCGGACGGGCACGCGCACGGCCGCACAGACTGCAGCGTAGCGCGGATCGGCCGCCGCACGACAGCGTCCTTGCACGCGAGCGGCACGCGTCTCCGTGTGGACGCGCGCCACAAGTGGCTGTAGCGATACGAAAAAACCCGCGTGCGGCGCGGTGGCGACGGCCGCGCGCTTTGCGAAGGTTTTTCAGAAGTCGAGCGGCGCGTGTCCCTCGGCCAGGAGTGCGGCCGGGTCGATCGGGGCGCCGTTGCGGCGCACCTCGAAGTGCAGGTGGGGGCCGGTGGACCGTCCCGTGCTGCCCACGGTCGCGATCGCCTGACCGGCATGCACGGCCGTGCCGGGGGCCACGCCGAGCGACGCACAATGGGCGTAGCGGGTCTCGGTACCATCCCCGTGGTCGACGATGACGCAATTGCCGTAGCCGCCCCGCTCGCCGGCGAACCGTACGGTCCCGTCCTTGACGGCGCGGATGGTCGCTCCCGCAGGGGCGCCCAGGTCGACGCCGGCGTGGGTCTCGTGGCCGGCGCCGAGCGGGTTGGCGCGCACGCCGAACCCGCTCGTGACACGGCGCAGAAAGCCACCCACGCTCAGGTCCGGCTCCGCCTCGGGGGCGTGCGGGGCGGGGGTGTGCGCATGGGGGCCCGTAGTCGACACGGGCGTGAACATGCGGGAGCCCCGGCCGTCTCCGCCGATCCCGCCCGTGCCCTCCATGGCGCGCTTCACGGCGTCCTGGAGGCCGAAGGCCCCGGTGCTGGCCACGCGCTCTCCGATCTCCTGATCGAACAGCTGCGCGAACATGCCCGCGGCGCCGGCGTTGAAGGGGCCATCCTTGCACGTGCTGCGCATCGTGGAGGCCAGGAACGACACCATGTACGCCTCGAACGTGCGGGCTGCCTTCTCCCGGTCCTGATCGACGCGTGGATGCTCCGGCGCCGGCATCGGCGGCAGCCCGCGATCGAGGCGTGAGATGCTCACAGCGTCTCGATCTGGGCCTGCAGGCCGCCTGCGGCCTGCATCGCCTGGAGGATGACGATGAGGTCGCGCGGCGTGACCCCCATCTTGTTGAGCGCGCTGACCACGTCGCCGACGGTGACGCCCTCGATCATCTCGATGCGCCCGGCCCGCTCGTCGACCGTGACGGTGGTGTTCGCCACCGCGGTCGTCGTGCCGTTGGACAGCGGTGCCGGCTGGCTCACGGCGTCTTGGCGGTCGACCTCGATCGTCAGGCTGCCGTGGGCGATGGCGACCGCGCTCACCGAGATGTCCGCACCCATGACGACGGTGCCGGTCCGCTCGTTCACGACCACCTTCGCCACGCGATCCAGCGTGAGCGGGAGTACCTCGAGCGTGGCCAGGAGCTCGGTGTTCCGTCCCTTCCACCCCTCGGGCACGCGCACGCGCACCGTGCCGTTGTCCACGGCCTGCGCGTAGTCGCCGGACAAGGCCGTGTTCACGGCCTTCACCATGGACACGGCGTTGGTGAAGTCGGGGGTCGACAGGACCCAGTCGAAGCTCTGCGCGCCCGCGATGTCGAGCGTGTTGGGAACTTCGATCTCCACCGAGGCCCCGCGGGGCACCCGCGCGACGGTGGGGTGATTCTTGGTGGTGGTGTCTCCGCCGCTGGTCGTCGTGTAGCCACCGACCACCACCGCGCCCTGTGCCGAGGCGACGGCCAGGCCGTTCGCCGCGTAGAGCGGGGTCAGCAGCAGCACCCCCCCTTCGAGCGAGCGCGCGTCACCGGTGCTGCTGACCTGGACGTCGAGGCGGCTGCCGGGACGGGACCCCGATGGAAGGTAGGTCGTCACCATCACCATCGCGACGTTGCGGGAGCGGATGTCGTCATCCGACATCGTCATGCCCAGGCCCTGCATGCGGTTTGCGAGCGCGCGGATGGCGGCGGCATTCTGGGCGGAGTCGCCGGAACGGTTGAGCCCCACGACGAGCCCATAGCCGACCAGGGCGTTTTCACGCACCCCGTAGAGGGACGCGACGTCCTTCACCCGCGCCGCCAGGGCGGACGGGGAGAGGGCGAGCAGCAGGGCGAAGACCCACGTCACGTTCGGGCTATCGGTCGCCAGCCCGAAAGTTTGAGGACTATTTCGTCGCGGGCGGCGCCAGCGGAGACGAGGGCTGCAGGTCGGGCGGCGTGGGCACGGCTGCGGGCAGTTCGCCGCCTGCCTGTTCGTAGGTGCCCGCTCGCTCGCGCCGGGATTCGGGGTCGATGGCCTCCGCGACCTCGGCACCGGTGGATGGCGCCTCGACCTTGATGCGCATGGTGATGGATCGCGCCTCGCGGCTCTCTCCCGTCGTGATCCCCGTGGACGCGACCATGTTGTCGGGTCGCATCTGTCGCCGCTCCAGGTAGCGCACGACGGAGACCGAGCGTGCCGAGGCGAGGCCCCAGTTGTCCACCAGCGGCGAGTTGCGCAGCGGGACGCTGTCCGCGTGTCCGATCACCTCGAGCGTCACGGGCTTGCCGGCAAGCGCGAGCGCGACCTCACCAAGCACGGCGTAGGCCGAGGGATGCAATTCGGCACTCCCCGCCGCGAACAGCAGGCGCTCGGGGAGCACGAGCGTCAGCGACTGGTCCACCATGCCGAGCTGCAGCACGTGATCGGAAAGCGAGCCCGACAGGTTGCGGCGCAGGGACTGCATCGTCGGATCCGCCGCCTCCATGGTCAGGTGGTTCGGCACGATGGAGGGCAGGTCCGGCGGATGATCCTGGTACGACATGACGTCGAGCAGCGCGCGGGGCATGCCACCGGTGAAGGCCGCGTTCATGCCGTTCACGACGGCTTCGAGCTTCTTCGCGTCCGTGCGGCTCGTGGCGTAGAGCACCGTGAAGAAGGCGAACAGCAGGGTGATGAAGTCCGCGTAACTGACGAGCCAGCGCTCGAGGTTCTCGTGTTCCTCGTGCTTCTTCTTGCCCATCGGCTACGCCGCGGCCTTGGCGGCGTCCGCGCCACCCTTGGCGTCGTGCTCATGTCCGTGGGGCAGGAAGGGTGCCATCATCTCGGAGAGCTGGCGGTTGTTGGAGCCGGCCACGATCCCGGAGATGCCCACCATGATCATCTGGCGGTCCTCGGAGTCCTGCTGCACGAGCTTCTTGAAGCGGTAGCCGAGCGGCAGGAAGATGAGATTGGCGGAGCCGACCCCGTACACCGTGGCCACGAATGCCACGGCGATGCCGGCTCCGAGCTTGGACGGATCGGACAGGTTGGACATGACGTGGATCAGCCCGAGCACGGCGCCGAGGATGCCGACCGTGGGGGCGTACGCGCCGGCATCGGTCCACAGCTTCGCGGCCGCGAGCTCATGGTGCTCGTGGACCTCCGCATCCAGCTCGAGCACGCGCCGCACGTCCTCCCCGGAGTTGCCGTCGACGAGCATCTGGAGCCCCCGGCGCAGGCGCTCGTCGCCGATGGTGGGCAGGATGTTCTCGACGGCGAGCATGCCGTCACGTCGGACGACCGTGGTCACCTTGAGGATGTCCTCGCGAAGCCGCACGCGGTCGGCCACCTTCGGCTTGAGCAGCGTGGGCAGCTGACGCCCGACCGTCTTCAGCTCCGACGGCGGGGACCCCAGCCATACGGCGCCGAGGGTCCCGCCGAACACGATGAGACCGGCGGTCGGCTGGATGAGGGAGGACAGGTGTCCGCCCTCCATGGCGTTGCCGAGCAGGATGAGCCCGAACGAGGTGACGAGCGCGAGAATCGGATGGATGTCCACGGGTCACTCCTAGAACGGCCACAGCGCGTCGGCGACCCGTGTGCCCCATCCGGGGCCCTGCTTGTCGGCGAGCACGCCGGCGCCGCTGAACTCGATGCGCGCCTCGGCGATGAGATTGGACTGTACGGTGTTGTCGAGCAGGATGTCGCGCGGACGCACCACCCCGTTGAGGATCAGGTATTGCGTCTCGCGGTTCACCCGCACCTGCTTCGTGCCGCGGATGCGGAGGTTGCCGTTGGGCAGCACCTCCTGGACCTGGCAGGTGATGGTCGCGTCGAGGTTCCCGGAGCGGCTGGTCCGTGACTGCCCGTCGAAGCGGGACTCGCTCGACCCGCCGACGCCGACCTGGGAGCCCATGTCGGGGTGGGAGCGCAGCAGCGAGGTATCGAGCCCGAGCGCGGCGTCGATCCCGAAGCTATTTTCGCTCCGTCGCTCCGCCCGCGTGTTGGCGTCGATGTTGGTGATGGCGCTCTCCGCGACGACGACGGTGATGAGGTCGCCGATGCGGCGGGCGTTGCCGTCCATGCCGATCAGGGCGCGCGCCTCGACCTCGCTCCACAGCGAACCGGGCGGCGCGGGGCGGATGGGCGGCGAGACGATGACGGAGCTGTCGGCCGCCGGGGATGTGGTGGGGGGCTGCGTGGCGCCCGTGGCGCACGCGAACAGGAACGCGAGGATCACGGGGACTCCAGGGCTACGATCCCGTCGCCATGGTAGACGCCGCGCTGGACCGCCCGCGTCGCCAGGTTCAGCACGCCGACCTGCGCACCGACGAAGGCGTCCTCGAGGAGCCTGCCGGGCGCGCGTACCGAGAGCCGCCCCACGTCGGCGACAACCTTCACGTCGGTGCCCTGGAGCCGGTCGGGGTACGGGCGTACCCGTGCCGTGGTCACCGGCTCGCCGGCCGCGATGGCCACGCGCGCCTGCCAGCCACGCGCCGCGTCCGGCCCCGACGGGAGCGGCACCGGCACCTCTCCGCGGATCCGGTCGCTTCCGACGCGGGCGGGAACCAGCTCCACGCGCTCGCCGGGCCGCGCCGAGGCGGCCGCGACGGCCACGGTCCTCGTGACGACGATGCGTGGTCGGAGCTGAAAGCGCGCCCCGTCGGACACGAGCAGCACCGGCGTGGCCCCCGTGAACGCCCCACCGGCGGGAAACTGGACCTCCCATGCCGCGTCGCGCTCCGCCGTGGCCGGGGGCAGGCCGAGCATGCCGACCTCCACGTCGTCCTCGGACACGCCCGCCTGCCGCGCCGCCGCCAGTCGGACCGCCTGCGACGGAGTCGCGGCGAGCGCGGATGCGAGCAGGGCGGCCAGCATGCTCACCGCCGCAGGTTCACGGCCGTGCTGAGCATCTCGTCGGCGGCCTGGATGACCTTGGACGAGAGCTCGTAGCCGCGCTGGGCCGTGATCATGGAGACCAGCTCCTCGGCCACGTCGACGTTGCTGCCCTCGAGGGCGTACTGCAGGATTCCGCCGGTTCCGTCCTGGGTCGGCTGGGTTCGCACGACGTTGCCGGCGGCCGTGGTGGCCCGGAAGAAGTTGCCTCCCGCCGCCTCGAGCGCCTCGGGATTCGCGAAGGTGGCGATCTCCATCATGCCGAGCTGCACGATCTCCACGCCGTTCTGGGTGGGGACCTCGGCGGAGATCTGTCCGTCGGTGGAGATGGCCAGCCGTCCGTTGGGTGGCACCTGGATCCCGGGCACCACCCGGTAGCCCTGCTGCGTGGTCAGGTTGCCGTCCATGTCGGTACGAAAGTGCCCATCCCGGGTGTACAACATCTCGCCGTTCGTCGTCTCCACGGCGAAGAAGCCGTTGCCATCGACCATGAAGTCGTTCGGGGACGAGGTGACGACGGTGTTCCCGTTGCGGAAGTCGCGCGAGAGCGAGGAGACGCGGGAGCCTCCGCCGACCTGCATGGCGTCGCCGTTCGCGCCCCGCGATGCGAGGCGCTGGTAGACGAGGTCCTCGAATCCCTCGCGTACCTTCTTGAACCCGGTGGTGTTCGCGTTCGCGATGTTGTTCGCGATGTTCTCCACCTTCAGCTGGTTGGCGGACATGCCGGTGGCGGCGGTGTAGAGTGCGCGCATGATCAGCCTCCGGCGACGCGGTTGAGGCGGCTCTGCATCTCGTCGCTCGTCTGCATCGCCTTCTGCTGTGCCTCGAAGTAGTGCTGCGCCTCGATGAGCTCGACCATCGCGCGCATGGGGTCGGCGTTGCTGCCCTCCCGGACGCCCTGCATGACGGTGACGTCCTCCGCGGCGCTTTCCGTCCCGGTCCAGCGGTTTCCGCCGACCTGGGAGGCATCGCGAAGCCGGACGAGCCGGATGCGGCCCACCTCGCCGGAAGTCGCCCCCACCACGGTTCCCTCTGCGGACACCGTGAAGCGCTCGTTCGGGTCGAGACGGATGGTGCCACCCTCGCCCAGCACGGCCGTGCCCTCGCGCGTCACCAGCTCGCCGTCGCGGGAGAGCAGGAAGCCGCCGTCGCGGGTGTAGGTGCCGTCCTCCAGCGCGAAGAACCCGTCGCCGCGTACGGCCAGGTGGGTCCGCACGTTGTCCTGGACGAGCGTGCCGTCCTCGGTGTTGTAGGACATGCCGGCGATCTCCGCGAAGGCGGAGTCCAGCGGGCTCTCCGGGTTGCCGCCCGGCGCGAGCTGGAACACCATGCGCGCTTCGCGGAACCCCGGCGTGTTGGCGTTCGCGACGTTGTTCGCGACCACCTCGAGCTGGCGCCACGCCAAGGAGGCACCGGAGTAGGCGGTATACAGCTCGCGGCTCATGCGGCGCCCTCCACGGAGAACAGCTCGACGTCCACCTCTCGGCCCAGCGCCTTGCGCAGCCGGGTGCGGGCGTCGGAGAGGATCTGACAGATGCGGGACGGCGTCACCTCGAGCACGGCGCCGATTTCCGCGAGCGACAGATCGCGGGCGTAGTACAGCAGGATCACGTTCCTCTCCCGCTCGGGGAGGCGCGCGATCGCCTCGCGCAGCGTGGCGCGGGCGTCCCGGGCGAGCATGACCCGGGTGGCCTGCGGTTCGGTGACCACGGGGTCCGCGTCCATCCCATCCTCGCCGGCGGGCGCGGGAAGGTCGACGAGCTCGACGGACTGGACCATGTCCCGGATCTGCCAGTAGGTGTCGAGATCCACCCCCATCGCCTGGGCGATCTCACGGTGCGTGGGCTCGCGACCGGCCGCCTCGTGGGCCGCCTTGACGGCCTTCTCGAGGTCCCGCAGGAGTTGGCGCTGGCGGCGCGTGGTGCCTCCGGCCGCGCGCACCGCGTCGAGCATCTGCCCGAGGATGCGGTAGCTGGCGAAGCTGGTGAACTCCACGCGATGGCTGGCGTCGAAGCGGTCGAACGCCTCGAGCAGGCCGATGATGCCGTAGCTGACCAGATCTTCCGGCTCGAGGGGGCAGTCGTCGCCCGCCTGCTCGCACACCCGCCGCGCCAGCGTGAGAATCTTCCGCTGGTAGCGCTCGCACACTTCCTCCCGCGTCATGCCCTCGACGCGGCGGAATTCGGGCGGGGTTCGGTACGCACGCAGGTACACGGGGGCCTCGGGGAACGGTCCATCTCGGTATCGGTCGCTGGCACGTCCGCTTTAGGCTTTTCGTGCGGCGGGGGCCCGTACGGCGCCGTTCAGCTGCGGAGACGCCCGCGGTCGGCCAGGGACAACTCCCCGACACGCTGCAGCGAGGTGCCCGCCACGATCTCGGCGCCCGACAGCACGGGCACGCGCGGCAGCTCCTTCTCCAGCAACCGTCGCACGGGCGCGCGGGCGAGCGGCGGCACGATGAGCACCAGCTCGGAGTTCCCGGTCCATTGTTCCGTCCACGTGCGCATCTCGCGAACCAGCTTGCGCGACGCCTCGGGCTCGAGGACCAGCTGCATCGTCCCGCCGTCGCCTCCCTGCAGGCCGCGCACGACCGTGTCCTCGGCGTCCGCGGCGAGCGCGACGTAGTGCAGGACCCCGTCCTCGCCGAGGAACCGCGCGGTGATGGCGCGCGCCATCCGGGCGCGCACGAACTCCGTCAGGACGTCCGCATCGCGCGTGCGGGGGGCGTACTCCGCGAGCGCCTCCAGCACGCCCTGGGCATCGCGAACGCCCACCCCCTCCGCGATCAGGTTGCGGAACACGCGCAGCACGGCGGCGCGCGGGAGCGGGTCCGGCACCAGCTCCTCCACGAGGCGCGGGTTCGTCGCGCTGACGCGCTCCAGCGCGTCCGTGAGCTGCTGGCGTCCGAAGAGCTCGTGGGCATAGCGCCGGAACAGGTCGTCGAGGTGCGTGGTCAGCACCGTCACCGCATCCACGACCGTGTACCCCTGGCCCTGCGCGCGGAGGCGCATGCCCTCGTTGACCCAGAACCCGCGGAGGCCGTAGACCGGATCCACGCCGGGCGCGCCCTGCAGCGGACCGGTCGCCGTCCCGGGATCGAGCGCCAGGAGCTGGCGGGCGACGAGCCGCCCGGAGCCGATGGCTTCGCCACGCAGCAGCACGCGGTACTGTCCGCCGGTGAGCCGGACCTCGTCACGCAGGCGCACCGACGGGATCAGGACGCCGAGATCCTTCGCCACCTGGCGGCGGATCTTCTCCACCTTCTCCACCAGCGCACCGCCACGCGTCTCGTCGACGAGGTACACCAGGTCCAGGCTCACCTCGACGACCAGCGGATCGACGCGGAGCACCTCCTCGATCGGCGGGTCCGTCGGCTTTCCGGGCGTGCCGCCCGATGTGCCGCCCGCGGCGTCCGCGCTGCCTCCGCTCCCGAGGGTCGGCTGGGGGCCGGTGGCCTCGTCCCGCATCGCCCACGCCGCGCTTCCGAGCACCACGGCGATGAGCGCGAAGGGGATGCGCAACCCGGGAACGAGCACGAAGCACGCGGAGAGGCCGGCAAGCACGGCGATCGCGCGCGGGTTCGACAACATCTGGTTGCCGAACTGGGAGTCCAGCGAGGTGACCTCGGGGTCACTGACGCGCGTCACGAGGAGGCCTGCCGCGGCCGAGGTGACGAGGGCGGGCACCTGCGTCGCCAGGCCGTCCCCGATGGTGAGGACCGTGTAGTTGCTGAGTGCCTCCACGATCGTGAGGTCGTTCATGACGACGCCGATCACAACCCCCGCAAGGATGTTGATCAGCATGATCAGGATGGCGGCGATGGCGTCGCCCTTGATGAACTTGCTGGCGCCGTCCATGGCGCCGTAGAAGTCGCTCTCCCGGGCGACCTCCGCGCGGCGTGCCCGGGCCTGCTTGTCATCGATGAGCCCGGCGTTGAGGTCGGCGTCGATCGCCATCTGCTTGCCCGGCATCGCGTCGAGGGTGAAGCGCGCGGCCACTTCCGCCACACGGCCGGCACCCTTCGTGATGACGACGAAGTTGATGACCAGCAGGATGCAGAAGAGGATGAAGCCCACGACGTAGTTGCCGCCGACGACGAAGTTGCCGAAGGCCTGGATCACGTGGCCGGCCGCGGCGGTTCCCTCGGAGCCGTGCAGCAGGATCAGGCGGGTGCTCGCGACGTTGAGCGAGAGCCTGAAAATCGTGGTGATGAGCAGCACGATCGGAAACGCGCTGAAGTCGACCGGCTTCACGACGTAGAGCGAGACCAGGAACACGAGCAGCGAGACCGTGATCGACATGGCGAGCAGCACGTCCAGCACGAGCGGCGGCAGCGGCACCATGAGGATGGCGAGCATGCCGAACACGCCGCCCGCGAGCGCGACGTCGCCGTTTGCGCGGACGCGTTGGAGAAGGGCGGAGGGCGCGGCGGAAGCCATCGAATCGACTATCGGTTCCGGCCGGAGGTCTTTGAGGGAAAATCAGCGCGCGCGACGCCGCAGGGCCGTGGCGAGGATGAGGAGGGCCGCAATCGAGCCGTGGTCGGCGCGTCCGGCATGGCAGCCGCACCCGCCGGGCTCGCCGGTCATCGACGCCGCCCCTGCGACGCCCTCGGGCCCGTCGGCCCCGGTGTCCGTGACGCTGCCGGCAGGCGGGGCGGCCCCGGTGTCGTCGACGCTCCGGGCGTGGTACGCGGCGGGCCCCATCGTGAGGGCGAGCGCCACGGCGAGGGCCGTCAGCATCTGGATCATGTGCCGTGCTCCGTGAGGGCCGCCTCGGCACGCGCCCCGTCAAGCCCGGCGTGCAGGTGCACGGGGTGCTGGTTGCGGCGGTAGCGCATGTTCAGCAGCTCGATGGACACCGAGAACGCCATGGCAAAGTAGACGTAACCCTTCGACAGGTGCTGTCCGGTGCCCTCCGCGACGAGAAGGACGCCGATGAGGAGCAGGAAGGAGAGCGCGAGGATCTTCATCGAGGGGTGGCGCTCCACGAAATCGCCGATGGAGCGCGCGGCGAGGAGCATCACGCCGACCGCGGCGACCATCGCGACCACCATCACCCAGAGGTGCTCCGCCATGCCGACGGCGGTGATGACGCTGTCGAGGGAGAAGACGATGTCGACGAAGGCGATCTGGACGAGCATCGCCATCGGAGCCGCCGCGGTCGGGCCGGCGTGCGTGTCGGTGTCGGGCGCGTGGCCACCCTCGAGCTTGGCGTACATCTCGTGGCTGGCCTTCGCGATGAGGAAGAGGCCGCCGAACAGAAGGATGAGGTGACGTCCCGTGAACGCGTGACCGAGGACGGTGAACAAGGGGGCCGTGAGGCCCATGATCCACGAGATCGCAAACAACAGCGCCAGGCGGGATCCCAGGGCGATCCCGATGCCGATTCGGCGTGTCCGCTCACGGGCCGCGGCGGGGAGGCGGCCCACGAGGATCGCGATGAAGATGATGTTGTCGATGCCGAGCACGATCTCCATGGCGGTCAGGGTCGCCAGGGCAATCCAGGTGTCCGGGCTGTTGAGGGTCGAGAGCACGTTCGGGCCTCCGACGAGGGGGTAACCGGCTGCGGCGGCGCGGGTACGCGGCCGCGTTGGAGCGCTCGACATCATATATAAGTGCGCCAGATCCGTTCTCATCGCGGACACGCCGATGGGGGTGTGCGAGCGGGCTCATCGGGGTGGTGACGGTGCATGCACCGCGTAGTGCGTGGCGGACGGCGTTGGCGTGGGCGTGCGAGCGCCGGCGCGTCACGTCCGGTTTCGAAGAAAACGGGGCGCCTGAAAAAAAATCCTCAACTCCGCACGGGGTCCGCCGATAGCGGGTCCAGCGGGAATCACCTCGCTACCCAACGGCCCGGTCACGGGCGCCAGCCATCGAGGTACGAACACCATGGCGATCAATGTCAGGACCAATGTTGCCGCCGGGGGTGCCCTCGGTGACCTCAACAAGACCACCCGCGCGCTCGGTCGCTCCTTCGAGCGCATCTCCAGCGGCCTGCGCATCGCGCGCGCCGCGGACGACGCGGCCGGCCTCGGCGTCGCCGAGAATCTCCGCGCGGCCCACACCTCCGCAGCGGTCGCGGCGCGCAACATCAACGACGGCCTCTCGGCCATCAGCGTGGCGGAAGGCGCGACCAACGAAGTCGCGAACATCATGATCCGCATGCGCGAACTCGCCGTCCAGGG
>JBDLRI010000053.1:0-40639 GCA_039800105.1 Pseudomonadota bacterium | reverse complement strand
CAGCTTATTGGGTCTCCCCGGCTGCGTCAAGCAAGTTTTTCATCTCGCCCCGGAGGGCCGCCCCTCGGTCCCGGCGATGCTCTCGCGCGGGTCCCCGTGCATGGGGATGAGGCTGAGTGGGACTTCATTCACCCCGAGGCCGCTGACCTCTCGAGCGAACGTCGTCCAGACCCTCCCTACTATACGTGTACCGTTGTCGGCGTCAAGCGCGGGACACCGATTTTTCGATGCCCGCACGCACGGCTACTCGGTCGCCAGGGCGTCCACGCACTGCGAGTCCGCGGCGTCCTTGTCCCCATCGCTGTCGTTGTCCTCGCCGTCGTTGCACGTGCCCGTGCCGAAGCCGAGCTCCTCATCACCGACGGCGCAATCGGGGTCCGCAGCGTCGGTCCAGCCATCCGCGTCGTTGTCGTCGCCGTCCTGGCAGGCCGTGACCACCACCGGCGCAGCCTCGTCGTCGTCCACGGCGTCCGCGCAATCCGCGTCGAGCGCATCGGAAACGCCGTCGCCATCGTTGTCGACCCCGTCATTGCACGCCGTCCCGCCCAGCCCGAGCTCGTCGACGCCCGTTCCACAGTCCGGGTCTGCGCTGTCGACCCACCCGTCGCCGTCATCGTCGGACCCGTCGGTGCAGGTCCAACCGACAGGCAGGGCGGCCTCGTCGTCGTGCGCCGCGGTGACGCACTGCGGGTCGTCCGCGTCGGCAACGCCGTCGCCGTCCCCGTTGTCCTCCCCGTCATTGCACGCCGTCACGCCGAACCCGGCCTCGGGTCCGGCCCCGCCTGCGCAGTCGGGGTCCGACTCGTCCAGCCACCCGTCGCCGTCGTTGTCGAGCCCGTCCGTGCACGACATGTCCATGGCGCCTTCGTCGAGGCCTGCGCCGCTCGCGCAGTCCTCGTCGTCCACGTCGACCCGTCCGTCACGGTTGTCATCCACGCCGTTGTTGCACGCCGTCGTGCCCAGGCCCAGCTCGTCACTGCCGACCGCGCAGTCCGGATCGAGCGCGTCGATCCAACCGTCCACGTCGTCATCCGTGCCGTTGTTGCAGCCCGTGATCGGCGCGGCCTCGTCCGTGTCGTCCGGGCCCTCGCAGTCGGGGTCCTGGGCGTCCGCGACGCCATCGCCGTCGTCATCGGTGCCGTTGTTGCACGCCGTCGTGCCGAAGCCCGCCTCCTCGCTCCCCGATCCACAGTCCGGATCGAGACCGTCCGCCCATCCGTCGTTGTCGTCGTCGGTGCAGTTCTCGCACGCCGCGGCGTCGACGGGGTTGGTCCAGTTGTAGAACCCGAAGTCACCGGTCGCGTAGGACACCACCAGGTCACGCCCGGCCTGTTCCGTGGCCAGCGCGAAGTCGGTGACGCGCTCGACGCTCAACAGCAGGTAGCCATAGTCGCTGCGCGAGGGGTTCAGCGCCGCCTGGACGCGTCCGCCACCCAGTCCGCCGCCGCCGGCCTCGGGGTTCACGGTGCTCGGGAACTGGTACAGGACGCTCGCCGGGATGTCGACGTGCGCCACGCCGTTGCCATCCTCGTTCTCGTCATCGGCGACGACGATCGTGGCCTTCACGGGGTAGTTCGAGGTGCCGAACCAGTTGAGGGACATGGCGGTCAGCGTGACGCGCACGTAGGACCGCGCGGCCTTGACCTTGCCGTCGCTGTCGGAGACCACCTTCCGCAGCTTCACGTCGCTCACGTCCCACTCGAGACGCAACGCCACGTCGTCCCCGTCCTCGACGCCGTCGCCGTCATCGAAGCAGGTCTCCAGCGTGGAGACGCCCCACAGCGAGTTGTCGTAGTCCTCGGGCGTGGACGAGGCGAAGGGCGATACGAACCCCTGCGGACCCCGGACACGGATGCTCTCCGGCACCGTGAGCGTGACGTCCCGGATGCCCACTTCGGGCGCGTTGAACACCACGTCGGCGGCCTCGTTGCCCTCGCGGCTCCCGGCGAAGAAGTTGCGCGCGATGGGCCAGTCCGGCTTGTACAGGAAGGCGTCCCCGCCCGGCGTCGGGCAGTATTCGAGCACATCCCGCGCGTACGCCACCTGCCCCTCCGGGCAGCTCAGCTGGTCGCGGGAGGCCGGGAGCGCGTCCCCCCCCTGCACGTACGGTTCCTCGAAGCCCTCCACGCCGCCGCCATAGGTGTAGGAGGCCGTCGAGTCGAGGTTCACGCAGCTGACCTTGTTGCCCTTCCAGACGTCGTTCTGGAACCACACGCGCCCGATGTCCCGGCGAAGCTCCTCGATGCCCGAGGCGTAGGCCGACACGCCCGGCCGCTCGAAGGCCCATTCCCCGTGGGACTCGTCCGTGGCCCCCAGGAACCCCACGCCCTCGGTGTGGAAGCGTGGCCAGCGGAACTCCAGGCCCTGCGCCTGGCCGTCGATGCCCGCGGTCCCGACGTAGGCGATGTCGGCGCACCCGGCAGGCCCGTTGAAGCCCGCGTCCGACATGCCGCCCAGGCAGGACTCCCAGTAGTTGTTGACCTGCACGTACGCGGACTGGTCCGCGTACATGTCGTCGATCGCGTACGTGTAGCCACCCGTGAGGTCCGCGTAGCCGCGCTCCGTCGCGACGCGGACCCGCACCGCACCTCCCCGGATGGGGCCCGCGGGCACGCGTACCTGAAGGGTCGAATCGTCGATCGAGAGGATCTCGGCGTTCGCGTCTCCGAACAGCACGATCACCTGGTTCGCGTCGTCGCCGAAGCCGCTGCCGGCGAGCGTCACGACGCCCCCACCGACGTTGCCGGACTCCTCCGCGCGCGAGATGCCCGACAGCGACGGCGGCGCCCAGTCCTCGTAGTACGCGGGTTGCTCGGCCAGGTTGAGGGCGCACGCCGTCACACCGAACGGCAGCGCGAGCAGCGCGAGGAAGGTGCGGTTCATGGCTTCTCCTCGTACCAGAAGCGGCCGATCTCGATGGCGCGGCTGGTGAGCTTGATGGGGCTGATGTCGAGACGCTGCCCGTGCTGACCCTTGGCGGCCGGCACGGCGGCGTCCGTCTCGGTGCTGCGCGCGAAGTAGAAGACCGCGCCCTGCGCACCCATGCGGCGGGCGTAGATCATCGCCTGCTCGAGCTGCTCCGCGGTCAGGGTGTACTCCCCGTCGTCCGAAAGCCGGCAGGTGACCTCGGCCACGTTGTTGTAGGGGTCTCCGCGCACCGCGGTCTTGAAGCTCCCGTCGCCGTTGACGAGGGAGTCCTCCAGTACCGCCTCCACCTTGGAGGGGTCCTCGCAGGCCGCCGCGGCGCGACGTCCCTGCGGGATGCCGACGCTCTCGGGCACGTCGCCACGACGCTGCGCCTGGGCCCACGCCGTCCGCGCGGAGTCCGACGGGTCGACGAGCACCACGCTCTCCGTGAAGTTCGCGTCGCGCGCGTCGATCGGCCCGAGGAACCGCACCGCCAGGCTGACGTACTCCCCGGGGGCGTCGCCCGGCTTCCACCGGAACGTCACGCGACCGTCATCGGCGTCCCACGGACCCGTGTAGATCTGCCCCTCCTCGGGGAGACCGGGGACGTCGAGCAGCTCCGGCGTGCACTCGTCCCAGCCGCGCGGCGCGACCGCCGGGGGCGCGTAGCTGAGGCAGGTGCTCTGCCCGCCGGTGCCGACCTCGCGGCCGGTGCCGTCGTAGCGTGGGCCCTTCCACTGGATGTGGACGCCGCCCGGGGCGGTCGGAAGGCTGAACACGCGGTTGCCACCCTCCACCGACGCGCTCGGCCGCGGCATGCTCGCGATCGGCACCTCGTTGTCGGTGACGGAACCCGGGAAGCGGAACTCGACCTCCTCTCCGAAGGGGAAGTTCCGCCGGCGCACGAGGACGTCCTCGGAGCGTCCGCGGCCGTCGAGGGCGATGCCGTAGCGCGCCGCCGCGGTGTGGTAGTCGAACCCCATGTAGTAGACGAAGAGGTTTTGCGCGTCGGCCGGGTAGTCGCGCGGGAAGCGCTCGAACCGGAGGCCGCCGTCCCGCTGCCGTCCCAGCGTGGAGAACTCGATGTAGCTGCCGACGTCGACGGTCTTGAAGCTGCCGATGGGTCCACCGGCCGCGAAGGTCGTGTAGCAGGTGTCCGGCACGTCCGGCGGCACGCTGGTGATGCCGGCGAGGCTGTCGGCGGCGCCGAGGCGGTTGTCGAACATGTAGGAGAAGCCGTAGACGGCGGCGTAGGGCGGCTTGAACCCGACCATGCCCGGTCCGACCTCGTCGAGGCTGCCGAGGCCCATGAGCGCCATGTTCAGCCCGGCACCCGCGAAGTCGACGTAGGAGTACTCCACCACGCCGCCGTACGGGGTCGGCATCGGTCCGATCTCGTTCGGGTCGTAGCCGACCCCGACCAGCTTGGTCGGCGCGTCCTGGTAGTCCACGGCGCACGACGTCCCGAGGGCGCCCGCCGCGAGGAGGAGAAGGAGGTTGCGCATGTGGATCACCATCCCGTGCCGAGGCCGACGTAGACGCGCACGCCGGGTTCCTCGACCTCGTTGCTGAGTTCGTCGCCGATGGCGTTGTTCATCGTGTCCTGCACGTCATCGCCGTTGACGTCCCCGTAGCCGCGGACGGTGTTGAAGCCGTACACGACCCGGAGGAAGCTGTTCCAGTAGCCCTGGTTGAACAGGGAGCCACTGACCCGCACCTCGCCGCCGGCGTCATAGAGCAGGCGGTTGCCGTTCTTGTACGCCTCGTCCACGAACGGGATCTCGCGGCGCACGGAGTCGGCGTTCCGGGCGACGCGCTCCCCGAACTCGTTGCGGTAGAAGTCGTCGGCGTTCTCGGGCGGTCGGAACGACCAGAGGTTGCCGGCCGACCCCATCACCTGTCCGGTCACGTCGTAGAAGTAGAACGGGCCCACCCGCTTGTTCCATTCGCGGCGCAGCGGGAAGCGGTACGCCAGGTTCACCTGGGCCATCGTCTCGCCCGACAGGCTGTTGCTCGGGTAGCCCGAGAACATGGTGTTCGGACGCAGCGAGTCGGAGCCCCAGTAGAACGGGTGCTGGCCGCCGGCGCGGAACTCGTCCCAACGATCGACGTTGCGGTCGATGAAGCCGAGCTGCGCGTCCAGCTGAAGCGTGTGGCGGAGCTCCTGCAGGCCGCTCAGCACCTTGCCCCACGCCGGCACCAGGGCCTGCTCCGTCCAGCGGAGCTCGACCTTGTTGTAGTTGTACGCGTCGAGCATCTGCCCGTCGTCGACCGAACGGCTCGCCTGCGGCGCGAACACGATGTCGGTGGCGCCGAAGGTGTAGTTGAAGTCGACATTGCGGCCGCCGAACGGGTTCGCGGCGCTCCCGAAGTACGCGATGTTCGTGAAGTTGACGTCGAAGCCCGACTGCAACGTCCACATGTAGGGCTGGAACGCCGACTCGGAGGTCGTACGGAACCCGTACTCGAGGTACCGGCTGAACCCGGACGTACGGAGCGTGTCCGACCACGGGTAGTCCATCGACGCCATCGCGATGTTGGCGTACTGCTCGTTGCGACCCTGCCACATCCCCTGGTCGTTCGTCGTCGCGGCGTTGTTGTCCTCGTCGAGCAGGAACCCGTAGTTGAACTTCGTCGTGTAGTGGTACGCGGTGAGGTACAGCGTCGGGTACCAGCCCTGGTAGAAGTACTGCCCGACGACGAGGGTGTCCTCGCCGAGCAGCGCCTGCACGTAGCCGCCGTGGTTCTCCACGAAGTCCTGGAGGAACACGTAGCCACCCGCCTGGATGGCCAGGTTGTCCCGCGAGTCGTTCGTCAGGCGGATGACCGGCGCGCCCGTGGGCGCCATCAGTTCGCCCTTGTACGGACGCGGCTTGAAGGCGGAGAGGTCCTCGCGGTGCGCCCACGCCGCCTGGACGGCGTCCTTCGGCGGATCCTGCGTGAACGACGCCGTGGCGTCCTTCATGAGGTAGTCCTCCTTCGCGAGCCCGTACACCTTCCAGCCATGCCCGGTGTAGTAGCTGTAGAGGAGGTTGCCCTCGGGCGTCAGGCTCGGCGCCTGCGCCCCGCCGATGACGTTCGTCACCTGCGCGATCTTCTTCGTCGCGGGGTCCCAGCGGAACACGTTGAAGATGCCGTTGGGATCCGACGAGAACCAGATGGAGCCGTCCTTGGCCCAGAACGGGTCCTGATCCTCCCAACGGTCGTACATCAGCGGCTCGGCGGCGCCGGTCTGGGCGTCGATGACCCAGATGTCCTGCTGGAAGTTGCGGAACAGCGCCACGGCGAGCTTCGTGCCGTCCGGCGACCAGTCGGCGCGCTGCATCCACGTGCCGTCGTCGAAGTTCGTGAGGCGCTTCTTTTCGGTGCCGTCGAGGTTGATGGTCACGAGGTTGAGCACGCCGTCGGTGTACTCGAGGTACGCGACCTTCTTGCCGTCGGGGCTCACGGTCGGCTCGATGCCACGCGCGGTGTTGGGGATCTTCCTCGCCGTCTTCCACTGCTTCGACGAGAAGAGCACCTCGCGCCCGAGCACCTTGTCCGCCTTGTAGCCGGTGAAGCTGACGTTGCCGTCCTTCTCCTGCTCGTGCGGGATCGGAATCACCCACAGGCTCTTCCAGTTGTACCCGTCGAGCTCGGGCTTCACGCCGGTGAGCTCGTTGAGCCGGGAGTTGGCGCTGTCCTCGGCCATGGAGACGACGACCGAGTCCTTGCCGGGCACGAAGTCCCACGCCGCCATGAAGTCCGCCGGGATCATCGTGCCGGAGTAGTTGCGCAGGTCCGCCAGCCCGCGGTCGCTGCCGACGGCGCCGGTGAACGCGTTCACGGAGGCCTCGGAGGTCTTGGCCAGGCTGAGCAGCCCGCGGCTGTTCACGCCCATCCAGCCGCCGTCCTCGGAGATGCGCGGCACCATCTGCCACGTTCCGGTGCGCTCCCGCGCCTTCTCGCGCTCGATGCGCGCGGTGTCCTCGTTCACCGGCCCGCTCTTGCGCTTCCAGCGGGGGTCGAACCACGCGTCACGGCCGGCGGGATCCTCGTACTCCCACGCCTGCGGCGCCCACGCGACCTCCTGGCCCACCACCTCGCCCTCGGCCTTCACCTTGGCGTACTGGTCCTGGTACTTCTTCGTGATGTACGCGACCCAGTCGTTGTAGAGCGTCTCGGCGGGGACGCCCGTGACCTCCTCGATCACGTCGTTCCAGTCGAGCCGCCAACCCTTGTTGCTCTCCAGCGCGAACTTCTGGTACGTCGTGTTGCCGAAGCGCTGGCGCAGGTACAGCGCGAAGCTGTAGCCCTGCTGGTAGCCACGCTCGCCGTCACCCCAGCGGAACGACTGCGCCCGCGTCTGCCACTCGTCGTAGCTGAGCAGGCGATCCTCCAGCACGGTCGTGCGGATGTGCATGTCGCGGCTGGGGGTCCACCAGTTGTAGCCGCTCTCGTCGGACCAGTACTCCGCGCCGCCCTCCGTCCAGTAGAACGGGTCGTTGTCCATCAGGTTGAACTCGACGCCGTTCTCGGTGTCCGACAGCCCGTCGGAGTAGAGCCCGCCGATGCTCACGGCCTGCGTGCCTTCCGAGAGGGTGGCGTTGGCCTTCAGCGACACGACGTGCGCGAATTCGTGCACGAGCACGTCCGGGAGCCAGTCCATGCGCCCGCGCTGCCGGTAGAAGTCCAGCCCGGGGTTCGCGCTCACCTCGATCCAGTCCCAGCTCGGAATCGTGAAGCCTTCCAGCTCGTCCGACTGGTTCAGGATGACGATGTGGATCTTCTCCTTGAGGAACCAGTTGAACTCGGCGCACATCTTCGGCCACATCTCCTCGGAGACCTTGGCCGCCTTCTTCGCGGTCCATTCGGCCGTGAGGTAGTGGTCGTTGCCCTCCTTGACCCGGCTCTGCGGGTAGTGGACGACGAAGTGCTCCGTCTCGATCGAGTACCAGTCGAGATCCGGGTGGTTGTACGGCGAGACGAACTTCGCCTCGGCGGACGGGGCGTAGGCGAGGGCGGCGGCCAGGACGGCTGCCGCGGGCACGTGGCGGAGGAAGGTGCGCATGGGCCTCAGTACCGGAACGCGAGGGTGCCGCTGTAGGTGAGCCCGTAGGTGGGCGTGATGGTCTCGAGCGGGAAGAACGCGAGTCCCTCCCCCATGACCGGGATGCCGACCTGCGCCCGGACGTCGAGGGAGCGGGTGGCGTTGACGACGAGCGCGGGCTTCACGTCCAGCATGAGGCCGCCCGAATCTTCGATCGTGTCGAGGTTCCTGTTCATCAGCAGGCCTCCGCTGGTCGTACCGACCGCGGCGTCCTGGCGGTGACGGAACGCAGCCGCCGCGCCGACCGCCACCGGACCGAGCTGTACCATCGGCTCCACGCTCGCATGGAACTCGTCACCGGGCTTGAAGCGCCCGCCGAACTGGCGGTTCTTGGTCTCCACGACGAACTGGGTCACGCCGGCGGTGCGCCGGTTGTAGCCGATCGCGCCGGTCACCGCGACCGCGCCGACCCGCTTGCGACCCCGCACCGTCAGGTCGATGTCCGTGGTCCCGGTGGACATCACGAAGCTCTCCACGGTGTTCGGACCGCCGATGAAGCTGCCCGGGGCCTCCTTGCCCGCGGGGACGCGGAAGGACAGCTCCGTGACGAGCGACGCGGTCGGCACCCGGGAGGCGTCGTTCGCGCGCATCCACTCGAACTTCCAGCCGAAGCTCGGATCGCCCAGGCCGTTGTCGGAGGTGTCGGTGCCCAGGGCGTCGTTGGTGAGGTGCACGTAGTGGTACGGCACGCTCGCCCAAAGCTCCCCGGCGCGGGTGATGCCGTAGCGCACGCCGACCCGGCCGGTCGCGTAGCGCCAGCGGGCCGCGTCGAAGGGCACCAGGTCCCCGTCGTTCGACCATGCGCCGGTGGCATCCTTGAGATCGGCGCCGAGGCCGAGCTCCATCCAGCCACGGCCGATCACCAGCGGACGTTCGACCTCGGCGGAGGAGAGCGGCGCGCGCATGGTCTTGGCCTCGAAGCCGGCCGCAAGCGCGGGCTCGAACCAGGACGCGAGCGCAAGGGAGAGGATCACGTGCACCTCGGGACTCTGAAAGCGCCCATAGAACACCCCGGCGGCCGTGCTGTCAAGCGATCTTGCGCCGGGGCCACGCGAGGCCTACCCTGCGGTCCATGACCACGATGCTGCGCCTCGACGGACACGCCGGCCCCCACGGCGCCGACCTCCTGCTCCGGGACGACCCCGCCCTGTGGAGCGGGCTGGGCGTCTTCGAGACCCTCCGGACCTACGGCCGCGTCCCCTTCCGGCTCGACACCCACCTCGCGCGCCTCCGGGAGAGCGCGCGCTTCTGCGCGATCCCCTGGCACGACCAGGTGGGGGAGGAGCTGCGCGGGCTCGCCGCGCAGATGCCGGGGGAGTCCCGGTTGAACGTGCTTCTCACGGCCGGCGGCCACCGGATCGTCCGGGCGGAGCCGCTGGACCTCGCACGCGCCGGCGCGCCGGTCCGGGTGGCCACGCGGGCATGGTCGCCCGAACCGTGGCTTCCCGGCTGGGTCAAGCACACGAGCCGCGCGGCGTGGGTCCAGGCGGCCCGTCTGGCCGGGGTGGACGAAGTCGTGTGGGTCGCACCCGAAGGCGTCTGGACCGAGGCGAACCGCAGCAACCTCGTCGTGGTGCGCGATGGCGTGCTGTGCACCCCGCCCGAGGACGGCCGGATTCTGGTGGGCGTGACGCGGGCCTGCATGCTCGAGGCGGCGCGCGAGGCCGGCGTGCCGGTATCGGAGGCGCCCGTGACGGTGGGCCCCTGCGACGAGATGTACCTGTGCTCCACCCTCAAGGAACTCGCCCCGGTCGTGGAGGTGGACGGCGCGCCGGGCCCGGGGGCCGGGCCGGTCGGAGCGCGCGTGCTCGCCGCGTTCCGTGCCCACGCCTGGGGCCGCGAGGGCTAGCCGGGAGGGAGGGCCCGCACGTCGGCCTGCGCGTAGCCGGGCGGCACGGTCACCCCCCGTACGTAGACGCAGCGCGTGTCGGCGTCGACGATCTCGCCCTTCGGCGTGCTCTGCAGCCGGATGGGCGGAGCCTTGCCGCCCGCCGCGATCTGCACGAGCAGGAGCGCGTCGTCCTTCTTCGTCCAGGTCCCGTTCGTGGCCGTCAGGCCCGACCAGAAGCACTCCGTCCCGGGCGTGCACGGGCTGACGAGGTCGACGGCGTACCAGCGCCCGCCGGTCACGATGTTCAGGTTCCGGCCGGTCCCATGGGCGGGACACGCCGCCGAGGTCCACTCGCCGATGATGTTCACGCCCTTGATGGCGCCCAGCCAGGTGTACTCGACGTGCTCGCCGTTCACGTCGGCACCGGTGCCGCGCGAAGGCTCCGCGGGCGCACCGGACGCGGGTGCGGTCGTCCCGGCGGGCGACGTCGGCGCCGACGGGGCCCCGGCGGGCGCGACCGACGCCGGCACCTGCCCACCCCCACACGCCAGCAACGCGACGAGGATCCCGACCATCACGCCCTCCCGGCGCGTGCTCCCGGGCCGTCGCGGCCTGCATCGCGCCGCGGTCCCGCTATCCCTGGTGGCCACACCCGGCGACACGCGGATAGCCGCCGGCCATGCGCACCGGACTCGACGCCCTCTTCGACGACCTCTCCCTCCTCCGCGGCCGACGCGTCGGCGTGTGCTGCAACCACACGGCGGTCGACGGCGACCTCGACCACCTCCTCGACCGGCTGGTCGCGGCCGGGATCGCGGTGCGGCGCGTGTTCACGCCCGAGCACGGGCTCCACGCCACCGCCCAGGACATGATCTCCGTCGACGACGACGGCGCCGGCGCCGCGGAGACCGGTACCCGCGTGCGCACGGAGTTCGTCTCCCTCTACGGGTCGACCGCGGAGAGCCTGCGCCCCGATCCCGCGCAGCTCGCCGACCTGGACGTCGTCATCTTCGACATCCAGGACATCGGGACCCGCTACTACACCTACCAGGCGACGCTCGGGTACCTCATGGAAGTGGCGGCCGGCACGGGCACCCAGGTCCTCGTGCTCGACCGCCCCAATCCCATCGACGGCGTCACGCTCGAGGGCAACCTCGTCCAGCCCGGCTTCGAGAGCTTCGTGAGCGCCTACCCCCTGCCGGTGCGCCACGGCATGTCCATGGGCGAGCTGGCCATGTACTTCCGCCACGCGCTCGGGATCCGCTGCGACCTGCGCGTGCTGCGCTGCGACGGCTGGGACCGCACGCGCACCTTCGAGGCCACCGGGCTCCCGTGGGTGTTCCCCTCCCCGAACATGCCCACGCTGGAGACGGCGATCCTCTACCCGGGCATGTGCCTGCTCGAGGGCACCAACCTCAGCGAGGGACGCGGCACCACGCGCCCGTTCCACCTCGTCGGCGCGCCCTGGCTCGACGCCGCGCGCTTCACCGAGCTCTGCCGGAAGGGCGCCGTCGACAACGGGTTGTCGGGCGTGGCCTTCCGCGCCGCGACCTTCGAGCCGCGCTTCCAGAAGTTCGCGGGCCTGCCCTGCCACGGCACCGAGGTCACCGTCACCGACCGGTACGCACTGGAGAGCCTCCTGCTCGGGCTCGTCGTGCTGGAGGCCGCGCTGCGCGCCGCGCCCGAGCACGTCCGATGGCGCACCGAGACCTACGAGTTCGTGGACAATCCCATCGCCATCGACCTGCTGTGCGGATCGAGCGAGGCGAGGGTCGCGCTGGAGAGCCGCGTGCGCCCCCGGGACCTCGTCACGGGCTGGGAGCCGGAGCGGGCGCGCTGGGCGGAGGAGGCGCGCCAGGGCTGCCTGCTGTACCCCTGACACTTCGCGCCCCGAGGCGGCCGTCGGGTTGAAGGTGGACCGTGCGCACCACGGCACCCGCCGGCGGGGCCCAGGTGAACGCGCTCGCGGGCGGGTCGGCGGCCGACCACCCGATGACCTCCACCGTGACGGGATCCTCGCCCATCTCCACCACGATGCGTGCGGGGAGATGCGGCGGCGCCTCGGCGGGCACCACCTCGAGGGAGACGTCTCCGGATGCTGGGGCGTAGGGGGGTCCACCCCCCTCCGCAACGCCTCCCCCGGCACGCAGCGCCAGCCGGCGCAGGCGGGCGCTCGAAGGGTCCACCCAGCCCACGAGCGACCGCCCCGCGGGCCCGTCCCACGCCACGACCGCCCCGTGCGGATCGGCCTCGAGCGCGCGGCCCGCCGTGTCGGGAAGCAACCCCAGGAGCATGCGCCCGAGGGGGGCCAGCCCCGCGCCGGGGGCCAGGGCGGAGAGCTCCGCGTCCAGCTCCGGTGCCAGCGTCCATCGGCCGTCGCGCGCCGTCCACGCCCAGCCGCGCGTGCCGTCCGTCACGACCGAGAGCAGCGGGCCGCCGATCGGACCCGCGACGTCCAGCCGCACCCGTCCGCCGGGCGCCACGAGCAGCGAGCCACGCGCGGAGAGCCCCGACGCGAGCGTCACGCGCACCCCCGCCGCCAGCGGACCGGGGGTCGGCACGCCGCGCCCGCGCGCCAGGAGCTCGGCCGCCTCGATGCCGTGCGGCGCAGGCACCGCACCGGGCTGCGGGGCGCGGTGCGCGCAGCCCGCCAGCCCGAACGCCAGGACAGCGCAGCGGCTCCACGCGCCCACCCTCACACCCCACGCTCCCAGAGGCGGCGCGCGGCGAAGCGGGGCGGCACCACCGCGGCGCCCACGCAGCCCGCCGCCGCGAGACCGATCGGGACGGCGGCCCACCCGGCGCCCACCCCCCCGTAGCCGCCGGCCACCGCCAGACCCGCGCCCACGAGCGCGAGCACCACGCCGACGCCGAGGAGCGCCACCACCATGAACAGCACCGCCGCCGGGCTGCTCGCGGCCTGCGCGGCGGTGTCGGCGCGGAAGTCCGGCCACAGGGCACCCATCGCCACCGCCACCCCGGCGATGCCCACCGCGAGCAGCACGGTGAAGGCGGCCTCGAGCCCGACGAGCGCGCCGGGCGCGTCGAGCATGACGCCGCTTCCGACGACCACCACCTCGCCGACGATGACCATCGGCACCATCCCCACGACGCTCTTCGCGTGCAACACGCCCTCGGGCGACACCGGGGCGCTGCGCACGAGCCACCAGCTCCGCCCCTCGCGGCTCACCGCGGTGAACACGAAGCGCGCGGCGATGGCGGCCATGACGAACCCGCCCATGCCGAGGTTCAGGAACGCGATCGCCTGCTTCACCGCGGCGAGCACGGGTCCCTGGAAGGCATCCACGGGCAGCGCCCGCACGCTCACCAGGTAGATGGCGCAGATGCCGACGAGCAGCAGCCCCTGGCTCCACTGGCTCGGGTCGCGCACGAACACGCGCAGGTCCTTCGCGACCATGGGGCGCCACGCCGCCGGCAGCACCCGCACGGCACGCTCGAAGGCGCGCGACGTGTGAAAGCGCGCGGCGCGGGCCTCCTGCGCGCGGGTCCAGCCGCCGTCGAAGCCCCAGGCCACCGTCCAGCGCGTCACCGCGAGCATGGCCCCGGCCCCGGTCGCGAGCAGCCCGGCGGATTCCCAGGGAAACGGCGCGTGGAGGAGCGTGGCGGCCATGACCTCGCTCGCCCAGCGCGGCGGAAACAGCACGGGCGCGGGGACCTGCAGGTCCCGGATGTACCCGGCGAGGTCCTGGAACTGCGAGGCGTCGACGAAGCGCTCCGGGCGCAGGCTCCGGAACAGGAGGAACAGCGCCACGAGCATGAGCACGCCCAGCAGCACCATCAGCTCCCGCGTGCGGCGGGCGGGAAACACGTTGACCAGCACGGTGGCGAGGCACGTCCCGACGCCGCCGGCGATGACCAGCAGCGCGGGCACCGCGGCGAGGACGGCCGCGTAGTACCCCGGCCCCGCGCCGATGCGGGCCCCGTAGGCCAGGAACACCGGCAGCCCGAAGAAGGCCATCATCCAGCTCGACTGGCCCAGGGATTCCGTCAGGCGGGCGTAGTGGAACGTCGTGCGCGACACCGGAAGCGACAGCACCAGCTCCAGATCGTCGGCGAGGAAGTACGTGGAGAGCGCGCTCACCACGTTGGAGAAGCACAGCATCACGAAGAGGCTCGCGAGCAGCATCTCGAGCAGCTTGCGCGCGAGCAGCGGACCGAAGCCCTCCACCGACCAGAACTGCCCGACCAGCACGTACATGCCCGCCAGGAGCGCCACCCACGCCGCGAAGCCGAGCACCCCGAGCCCGACGTACAGGCCCCGGCGCTCGCCGCGAAGCAGGTTCCGCAGGCCCAGCCAGCGCGGGGAGAGCAGGCGCCTCCAGGTGGCCCAGCCGCCGCCCGGGGGAGGCGTTGCGGAGGGGGCGGAGCGCCCCTCCGCCCCAGGACCCTCGGGAGGCCCCATCGAGGCTACTTCTTCTCGGCCGGGGCCACCGGCTCGGCCCAGGGTGCGGCCTGCTCGCCCTTCTGCGACGCGATGGTCGCACGGATGTAGGCACGCAGCAGGGCGTTGCGCTGGGCGCCGCCGAGCAGCGCGCGCACGTCCTCGTACAGCGCGGGGTCGCGCACGAGCAGGCCCAGGGAGCCCTCGCCGTCGGCCACCGAGGCGCTCACGGCGCGCAGGGAGGCCGCCGCCGCCTGGAGATCCTCCACCATCCTCGCCCGTGCGGGGTCATAGAGCAGCGCGTGCGCAAGGCTGTCGCGGCCCTCCAGGTCCGCCAGCAGCTTCGACACCGCCCCGGCGGCCTCGTCGACGGAGGCCGTCAGCTTCGCCCCGCCCTTGCCGTAGACCAGCTCGTGCGCCACGCCGTCGCCGTGACGGAGCTGCGACGTGGTCGCGGCGAGGTCCGCGGTCGCGCGGTCCACGTTGTCGAGGATCGAGCGGATCCGCGCGGCGCCGTGGGGGTCGTAGATCAGCGCGTGGATGGCCCCGCGGCCGTTGCGCGCCTCCTCCAGGAGCAGCCCCACGTTCTCGATGCTCTTCGCGATCTGCGCGCGCTGCGCGGCATCGTCGGTGCCGAGCATGAGGTCGACCTTCCGGGAGATGCTGCGCGCGTTGGCCACGATGTCCGTGGCGGTCTCCGCGTAGTCCGCCAGGCCCGGGGCCTCGCCGGGTGCGATGAACGCGCCGTCCTGGAGCAGCGCCTTGTCCACGGAGCCGACGGTGACGCCGACGTACATGTCCCCGAGCACGCCGATCTGCTGGATGCTCGCGACCGAGCCCTCGCGGATGCGCTCCTGGAACTCCTTCTGGATGGTGAGCTCCACGTCGATCTCGCGGGAGCCCAGATCGGGCGAGAACGACACGCGGCTCACCTCGCCGACGTCCACCCCCGCGAGGCGCACGACGGCCCCGACCTTCATGCCCTTCACGTCCGTGTAGCGCGTGTGGAGCACGTAGCGCTCCGCCAGCACCGAGGAGCCCCCGCCGAGCACGAAGGTTGCCGCCGCGATGAGCAGCAGGAAGCCGAGCACGAAGGCGCCGACGCGAAGCTCCTGGGACCGATCTCGTTCCACGGCCGCCATCCTAGCAGGGCGGGACCGCGCGCGCGACGGGCACCACCGGCGCGATGGCCGGGGCCGGAGGCCGGCTCAGCGGACCCGGAGCCACGCGATGCCGTCCCCGTCGCGCAGGCAGAAGCGCACGTGGCCGTCTCCGACCACGAACCCGCCGGGATCGAGGCCCCGCAGGGGCGCCTGCTCTCCCGTGGCGCGCAGCGCGCGCGTCCAGCGCCGCTCGGCGCGCGCGGCGTCGTAGGCGGCCAGGGACACCGGAAGGCCGGTGCGGACATCCCAGGTGCGACACCTGGGGTGACCCGACGGCGCGAGCGCGAGATCCGGCGTACGCGCCCACGGCGGCACCGTGTCCACCTCCCGGGCAAGCAGGTCCGCCCGCGGATCCGGTGCCCGCAGCGGCGGCGGGCCGTCCACGCGCATCACCGTGGACAGGTACGGGCCATCGCGGCCGACCACGTCCACCTGGACCCCCCGCGGCACGCCGAGCGACGGCAAGCCGCACGGCACCGACACGTCCGGGAGCTCGCCCCACAGCGCCCGCCCGTCGACGAGGAGCACCTCCCCGTGCCAGTCGCACGGACGGCGCTCCTGGGGCCCGCCGAACTCCCCGCGCCAGCCGGACCGCACCTCCACGGGCACCGGCACCGGCGGCTGCGTCGGCGTGCCCGCGCACCCCGCCAGACCGAGGGCCCCCCACGCCGCGGGTCTCACGCGCCCTCGCCCGCGGCACGAAGGCGCGCGAGGAGATCGTCCACCGCCTTGAGCGTCATGCCCCACAGGCGGTGGCCGTCCAGGTCCACGCACGGAAGCGGACGCACGCCCTCGGGTCCCTCCCACGGGAAGGTTGCGCGCCCGTCCCCCGCCAGGAGCCGCGCCAGCGGGACGCGGTGCACGCTCGCGACCTCCTCGCTGCGCACGAACGCCGCGGGCCACGCGTCCACGCGGAAGACCCACGGGACCACGTCCATCGCGTGACGCGTCACCCGGAACGGCGAGCGCAGCGTGCGCAGGACGCCGAGGCACGCGGCGCCGGAGAGGTCCAGCCCGATCTCCTCGTGGGTCTCGCGGATCGCGGTGGCACGCGTGTCGGCATCCCCGGGCTCGTGGCGGCCCCCCGGAAACGCGATGTGACCGCTCCACGGGTCGCCCACGCGCTCCGCCCGGCGGATGAACAGCAACGACCCGTCCGGGCCGACCACGGCCGCGACCGCGGCCTTCCGCGCGCCGGGCGCGTCCTCGGGCAGGGGGCTGCCCGGCAAGGCCAGTCCACGGAGAAACCCCATGGGTGCGCCGATAGCGCGGTCCGTGCTATGAGGCCCGCGCCAGGAGCATCCCGGGTGAGCGGTCTCGACATCGATCTGCGCGCGGACGTGAAGGATCACGCCGCTCCGCGCACGCCGCGCCCTCCGCACGGACCCCTCCGCTCCGCGCTCGCCTGGCTGTGGCAGCAGGTGGCGGCCTGGGCGCCGTCGCTCCTCCTCGTCCTGGTGCTCCGGGACGCCGTCATCGAGCCGTTCCAGATTCCCTCCGGGTCCATGGTCCCGACGCTCGCGATCGGCGACTTCATCCTCGTCTCCAAGTTCGGCTACGGCGTGCGCATCCCGTTCACGAAGATCGAGTTGCTCCCGCTCGCGGAGCCCGCGCGCGGGGACGTGGTGGTGTTCCTCTACCCGCCCGACCTCGCGCAGGGCCGGAACACCGACTACATCAAGCGCATCGTGGCCCTCCCCGGCGACGACGTGTCCGTCCGCGACGACGTGGTCTACGTCAACGGGGTGGAGCAGCCGCGCGCCTACCGGCGCAACATCACCTACGCCGACCCGAACCGCGGGTGCGGCGAGGACGTGATGAAGGAGTTCCAGGAGTCGCTCGGCGGGGTGAAGCACCCGGTGCTCCAGTCCACGCGCTACGAACAGGCCATGGCCGACTACGGTCCGGCCACCGTCCCGCCCGGCCACTACTTCGTGATGGGCGACAACCGCGACAACTCCTCCGACAGCCGCGTGTGGGGCTTCGTCCCCCGCGAGAACATCCGGGGCAAGGCCAAGTGGGTGTGGCTCAGCTTCGACCAGTGCGAGGGGAACATCCGCGGTCTCGGCGGCATGCGCTGGGACCGCCTGGGCACCGCCATCCACTGACGGGGCTCACCAGCCGCGGGTCTGGGAGCGGACCCGATCCGGCGTGTCGCGGACCGTCGCGCGCAGCTGCGCCCGCGCCTCGGCCACCCCGGCGGCACCCTCGGCATCCTGCGCCGCCCGGGCCGCGGCGTCGAGCGCGGAGAGCGCCTCGAGCCGACGCAGGACGGCCGGCTCGTCCCATCGCTCCAGGACGCGCCGCACCTCGGACGCCAGGCCGTCCCGGCACGGCTCCTCGCGCAGGCAGCGTGCCCCGAACTGGGTGCGGGCCACGCGGGCATCCGCGTCCGGGTCCCATGCGCCCGTCAGGTCGGTCGGCACCGGCGTGAGCGCGTGCGTCGCGGCGTCCTCCAGGAGGTTGAGGTCCTCCGGCAGCCGCGGCGAGGCCCCCGCGTCGGCGAGCGCGATCTGCCACGCCCACGTTCGCCACCACCCGGGCAGCATCCGCGAGAGCCCGTCGCGAAGCGGCGTCTCCGCGTCCACGCACGCGTCCGCGAAGGCCCGCAGGGCGTCGCGGTCCTCGTCTTCCGGGGCGGAGGGGGCCTCCCCCTCCGCAACGCCTCCCCCGACGCGCTCCCACGCCGGCACGGCCTCCGGCACCAGGTCCACGCCCTCGTCGGCCGACCATGCGCCGGCGGCCGGCCATCCGCGCCGCACCGCGAAGGCCCCGTCCACCTCCTCGGCGAGCGCGTGGACGCCCAGCGATTCCGCGCCGTCGAACACGCGCGCCAGCACCACGCGCGGCGCGGGAACCCCGGCGTCCGCCAGGATCCAGGACGCGAGGGGCGCACGCAGCCGGGCCGGATCCCGCGCCTGGGGATCGAGCACCAGCCGGCGCAACGCGCCGATCGCCCGCTCCGCGTCCAGCCGCACGCGCAGGCGGACCGCCCCGCCCCAGGTGCCGCCCCGCACCGACAGGCGCGCCGGGCGCCGCAGCGCCCCGTCGTCGAGGTCCACGATCACGTCCACCTCGGCCTCCGGCACCGCCAGCGCCGCGCGGGACGCCGCGGACAGCTCCAGCCGCACCGCGTGCAGCACGGCCGGGTCGAAGAGGGCAGCGAGGGCGTCATCGGGCGCGCGCCCGGGGTCGCCGGACCCGACCCCCTCCACGGGCGCGGAGTCGGAACCGGGGAGGGACGCGCCGCGGTCGAGCGCGCACGCAAGCAGGATGCACCAGGCCATGCCCGCCCCCGTGCGCACCGCCGCGCGTTACGGCGAGCACGTGCGCGGCCTGCTGCTGCTCGAAGGCTCCCTCGTCGCCGCCTGGCTGGCGCTGGCGGGGTACGGCGTGCTGCGACCCGCCGACACGCTGCCCCCGCTCGAGGCGGCCGCCCTCGTCACCGGCCCCGCCGACGAGCGATGGATGGGCCTCTACATGGAGGACCGCCACATCGGCTGGTCCGTGTCCCGCGACACGCCCACGCAGGGCGGGGGGCACCTCTACGAGAGCCGTGCCACCTTCCGCCTCGCCGCGATGGGCAGCGTGCAGCAGGTGGTCACCGCGGGCGCGGCGGTCACCGACGCCGCGGGGCGCGTCCAGCGCTTCCAGTTCGTCCTCAGCGCGCCGACCCGGCTCGTCGGCGACGGCGCGTGGCGCGACGGCGCCATCCATCTCGCCCTCACGCAGGCCGGCACGACCTCCACGCTGGAGCTGCCGATGCCGGAGCCGCCCGTGATCGGACAGAGCGTGACCGCCAGCCTGCGCGGCCGCGCGCTCGCCCCGGGCCTCCGCTACAGCGTCCCCTACTTCGACCCCGTGACCCGCACGCAGGCGCCGGCGGAGGTCCGGGTGGAGAGCCCCGAGGTGCTGCCGGACGGCACGACCGCGTGGTGGATGCGCACGCGCTTCGGCACCTTCGAGACGCGCCGCCTGGTCGACGAGGCCGGGCGGGTGCTGCGGGAGGAGGGCGCGATGGGCCTGCGGGCGGTGGCCATGACCCGGGAGGCCGCCACTTCCGGGGTGGACGCCGAGCCGCCGGACCTCGTGGCGCTCGCGTCGGTGCCGCTCGAGGGGCCCGCGCCGGAGGGCGCCCACGCCGTGTACGAGATCTCCGGCATCGAACCCGAGCGCGTCCCGAGCGAGCCCCCGCTGCAGTCCCGGGAGGGCCCGCGCGTCACGGTGAGCATCCCGACGATGCCCGAGCTGCCGGCGGACCTGCCGGTCGCGGGCGATGACGCCACCGAGGCCACGCCGAGCCTTCCCGCCACGCACCCGGAGATCGTGGCGCGGGCGCGGGAGGTCGCCGGCCGCGCCACCGACCGGCTGAGCGCCGCGCGGGCCCTCCACGCGCACGTGAGCACGACCCTCGAGAAGGTGCCGACGATGGGCGTCCCCAACGGCCTCGAGGTCCTGCGCACGGGCCGCGGCGACTGCAACGAGCACACCGCGCTCTACGTCAGCCTCGCGCGCGCCCTCGGCATCCCGTCGCGCATCGCCGCCGGCCTCGTGCATGACGACCGCGTCGGCGACGCGTTCTACTACCACGCCTGGCCGGAGGTGCGGCTCGGCCCCATCGGCGCGGACGGCCGCGCGGCGTGGGTGCCGATCGACCCCACCCTCGGGCAGTTTCCGGCGGACGCCGGGCATCTCCGCCTCGTGACGGGCGACCTGGACCGACAGGTGGAGATCATGGGCCTGATGGGCCGGATCCGCCTTCGCGTGGCGGGTTAGTCCCGGGACATGATGATCCGCGCCGAGGGCATCGCCAAGCGCTACGGGAACTTCCAGGCCGTGCACCCCATGGACCTGGAGGTTCGCGCGGGCGAGGTCTTCGGCTTCCTCGGCCTCAACGGCGCCGGGAAGACCACCACGCTGCGCATGCTCGGCGGCGTCCTCCCCCCGAGCGAGGGGCGCGTCTGGATCGACGGGGTCTCGCTCGAGGCCGACCCCGTGGAGGCACGGCGCCGCATGGGATTCATCCCCGACCGGCCCTACCTCTATGACAAGCTCACGGCGCGGGAGTTCCTGCGTTTTCGCGGGGAGGTCTACCGGCTGGACCCCGCGACGCTGGAGGACGCGATCGCCCACCGCCTCGAGGAGCAGCTGCTCGGCGCGGTCGCCGACGCCCTCGTCGAATCCTACAGCCACGGCATGAAGCAGCGCCTCACCCTCGCGGGTGCCCTGCTCACGCGGCCCCGCCTGCTCATCGTCGATGAGCCCATGGTGGGCCTCGATCCGCGCGGCGCGCGCCAGATCAAGCAGGTGTTCCGCGACGTGGCCGCCGAGGGACGCACGGTGTTCCTGAGCACCCACACGCTCCAGGTGGCCGCGGAGGTGTGCGACCGGCTTGCGATCGTGCACCAGGGACGCATCGCGGTCATGGGCACGCCGGCCGAGGTCGTGCCCGCTGGGTCCACGCTCGAGGACGTGTTCCTCGGGATCACGGGGGTCGCGTGACGCCGCCCCTGCGCATCGGCATCGCCGGGGTCACCGTCGCCCTCGTCGCCTGCGCGCCCTCGGCCGCGGAGCGGGCCCGGCGTCTCGAGGGACGCTACCGGCTCACGGCGCCGACGGATGGCTGGCGGCCCGTCGCGCCGGGCGGCGCCGACCACGCCTGGCACCACGCCACGCGCGGCGCAACGCTCTACGTCGATTCCAACTGCGGCCCCCGCTACGACGAGCAGCCCGCGTCCATCCTCGCCACCGAGCTGGTCGCGGGGCTGCAGGACGCCCGCACCGATTCGGAGGCCCCCCTGCCGCTGGCCGGACGCGTCGGCGTGCTGCGGACCCACCACGGCACGCTGGACGGCGTCCCCGTCCGCCTGGCGCTGGCGGTCCTCAACCGCGACGCGTGCACCTACGACTTCGTGCTCGTGGCGCCGCCGACCTCCTTCGACGCCGCCCGCGAGGCCCACGCCGCGCTGATCGCCAGCTTCGGGGTCCCGTGAGGACGCGCCTCCGGGATGCGCTCGAGGCCTTCGGGAGCCTCTGCGTGCTCGCCGGACGCGCCGTGGCGGCCGCCGCGCGCGCGCCGCGGGACTGGCGCGCGGTGATCGTGCAGCTCGACCTGGCCGGCATCGGCTCGTGGAGCCTCGCGGTGCTCGCGCTGGCCAGCACCGGCGCCTCGCTGGCGATGCAGTTCGTGAGCGGCCTGGAACCCTACGGCGCGAGCCTCTACACCGGAAAGCTGGCCAGCCTCGGCATCGTGCGGGAGCTGGCGCCGCTGCTCACCGCCCTCCTCGTGGGCGGTCGCGTGGGGAGCGGGTACGCCGCGGAGATCGGGTCGATGGTCGTCAACGAGCAGGTGGACGCCATCCGCGCGCTCGGCGCCGATCCCGTGCGCAAGCTGGTCGCCCCGCGGGTGGTGGCCTGCACGGTGATGATGCCGCTCCTGGTCATGCTCGCGGACACGATGGGCGTGCTCGGCGCGGCCGTCGTCACGACCCGCGAGGTGGGCATCACGGCGAAGTTCTTCGTCAACCAGGTGCTCGACACGCTGTGGGCCTCCGACCTGCTGCACGGCCTCATCAAGTCGGTGTTCTTCGGCTTCGTCGTCGGGATCACCGGGTGCTGGGTGGGCCTGCGCACCACCGGCGGCACCGAGGGAGTCGGCCTCTCCACGACGCGCGCGGTCGCCGTGAACGCCATCGCGCTGCTCGTCACGAACTTCCTGCTGACGAAGTTCCTGCTGGTGATCTATGCCTGAGCCGATCCTGCAGGTGCGCGGGGTGCAGAAGCGCTTCGGACCGAAGGTGGTCTACGAGGACTGCACCCTCGACATCTACCCGGGGGAGACGCTCACGATCATCGGCGGGTCCGGCACCGGGAAGAGCGTGCTCCTGAAGATGCTCACCGGACTCATGCACGCCGACGCCGGCGAGGTCGTGGCGTTCGGCACCGACATCACCCGGCTCCCGGAGCGGGAGATGCAACCGCTCCGCCGACGCGTGGCGATGCTGTTCCAGAGCGGGGCGCTGTTCGATTCGCTCACGGTCGAGGACAACGTGAAGTACCCGCTCCGCGAGCACGGCTGGGGCAGCGAGGCGGACATGGACGCCCGCGTCGCGGAGGTGCTCGAGATGGTGGGCCTTCCGGGGTCGCAGGCGCTCAAGCCGTCCGAGCTGTCCGGCGGCATGCGCAAGCGCGTGGGGCTCGCGCGCTCCATCGCCATAAAGCCCGACGTGGTGCTCTACGACGAACCCACGACCGGCCTCGACCCCATCAACATCCGCCGCATCAACGGCCTCATCCTGTCGCTGCAGGAGCGCCTCGGGGTCACGAGCGTGGTGGTGACGCACGACATGGACACGGTGTTCACCGTGTCCGACCGCATCGCGATGCTGCACGAGCGCCGCATCGCCTTCGTCGGGACCGTCGAGGAGACGCGCGCCTGCCCCCACCCGTGGCTGCAGTCCTTCATCGCCGGGGGGCGCGGCACGCTCGCGGACGACGAGGGTTGAGGCCCGCTACGGCAGGAAGCACGCGGCGGTCAGCACCGCACCCAGCCCCCACGTCCATCCGGTCGACGGAGACAGGATCGGCAGCACGGTGAGCGACCCACCGAGCACCATGAGACGCATGCGCTCGCGGCGGCGGCCGATCTTCCATGCGACGAAACCGACGGAACTCACCACCAGCCCCGCGAACAACGAGGACATGTCCATGTCCATGGGGATCTCCTCACACGCCCCGTATCGTGGCGTGCGGCCGGGCGGGATACGCCTGCCGGCGTGTCCACAGCCCCCTTCCTCCCCGCACTGACCCGCGCGCTGCGCGACGGCGCGCCCGGCGCGCTCGAGTGGCGCGACGACCGCCGCCGACGCCTGTTCTTCCTCGCCGAGGGCCACCTGCTCGCGGCGCAGTCCAACCTTCGCAGCGAGACGACCGATCGCCTGCGGGAGCTGGACCCCTCGCTCGACGGTCCGGCGCTGACGCGCGCCGAGGCGGTCGCGCGGCTTCGCGGCGCCTTGGCGGAACCGGCCGGGGAGGTCACCTGGCACCCCGGCCAGCGCCCGTCGGAGGCGCGGCCGCTGCCGGTCGGAGAGGTGCTGCGCGCCTGTTCGACGTCGCTCCCCGCGGTGCCGGACGCGGCGTGGCCCCGCCTGCTCCCGCACGCCGGGGCGCACATCCACGCGCTCGGGTTTCCCGAGACGCTGCGCGACTGGCTCTCGGCGCTGGACGGCACCCGGCCGCACGGAGAGGTGGTCGCGTTCGGGCCCGACGCGCCCCCGCAGCTCGACGGCGCGCTCCGCGTCGCGATCCTGCTGGGCGCCGTGGACGCCAACGTCCAGGCCGCGCGCGCCGCGCACGACGCCCCCGCATCGCTCGACGACCTGTTCGCGGACCCGCTGCCCGCCCCGCCCGCGCCGGCCGCGGCGCCCGCGGGGGCGGCGTTGGGGGGGGGGGCACCCCCACCGCCCCAGGAAGAGCCCGCCCACGCCCCCGCACCCTCGGGGAACGCCGATCTCGAGGCGGTGGTGGCACGCATCTCGCGGGCCGCCCACCATTTCGAGGTGCTGGACGTCGCGCAGGATGCCGCCCCGGAGGCGATGCGGCGTGCGTATTTCACCCTCGCGCGCATGCTCCATCCCGACCAGCTCCACGACGTGGACGAGGCCACCCGCGCCCGCGCCACGGACGCCTTCGACAAGGTCCGCGCCGCCTGGGAGGACCTCGGCGACGACGCGAAGCGCGACGCCTACGTGGCGAGGGTCATCCGCGGCGAGAAGTCCGAGGACGAGCTCGCGACCGAGCGCGTGAAGGCCATCCTCGAGGCGGAGGGCGAGTTCAGCCGCGGCCTCATCGCGCTCCACGCCGGCCGCATTCCGGAGGCCCACGCCGCGTTCCAGCGGGTCGTCGCGGTGGTCGACGACTCGCCCGAGTTCAACGCCTACGCCGCGTGGACCGCCTTCAAGCTCGCGCCGAAGGGCGACGGCCAGGACGCGGCGTTCAACCGCATCCGCGCGGCGGTCCGCGCCAACGACAAGCTCGACGCGCCGCTCACGCTCCTCGGCATGGCCTACAAGGCCCGCGGACAGGACGACCTGGCGCGGGCAGCCTTCATCCAGGCCCTCAAGCTCAAGCCGTCCAACCCGGATGCCGCACGCGAGCTGCGACGCATGGAGCGCGAGGCGGCGACCAAGCAGGCGAGCGGCGGATTCTTCTCCCGCCTGTTCGGCAAGAAGTAGGCCTGCGTGCGGCGCAGGTGGCCGTTCGTCGCGGTGCTGGCGCTCACGCTCGGCGCGGGCGCCTGGGCCTGGCAGCGCACACGCGCCGCGAGCGACGCCCCGGCCTGGCGCACGGCACCCGTGACCCGGAGGGACGTCCAGCGCATCGTCACCGCGACGGGCCCGATCGCCGCCGACCCCACGGTCGAGGTCGGCACCCAGGTGTCGGGCATCGTGTCCGAGGTGCTGGTGGACTTCAACGCGCGCGTGCGGCGCGGCCAGGTGCTCGCGCGCATCGACACGTCGCTGCTGCAGGCGGACGTCGACGCCGCCCGTGCGCGGGTCGCCGAGGCCCACGCCGTCCGGGAGCGACGGGCGGTGGAGGCGACGCGCATCGACGGGCTGCACGCCCGACAGTCCGCCACCGATCAGGAGCGCATCGCCGCCCGGGCGGACCTGGCCGTGGCGGAGGCCCAGGTCCGCGCCGCGTCCGTGACGCTGCGTCGCGCGCGCAGGAACCTCGCCTTCGCGACCATCTCGGCGCCGATCGACGGCGTGGTGGTGCGGCGCGCCGTGGACCCCGGCCAGACGGTCAACGCCGGCTTCTCCGCGCCCACGCTCTTCAAGCTCGCCGGGTCGCTGGCGCGCATGACGATCCTGACGGATGTCGACGAGGCGGACGTCGGGCTTCTTCGCGAGGGCCAGCCGGCGCGCTTCACCGTCCAGACCTTCCCCGACCGCACGTTCGTCGGCACGGTGCGCCAGGTGCGCATCGACGCGAAGGTGCAGGACAACGTCGTCACGTACACCACGGTCGTGGAGGTGCCGAACCCCGACGGCGTCCTTCTGCCGGGCATGACCGCGACGGTCGAGTTCGTCGTCGCGGAGGCCAAGGGCGTGCTGTGCGCGCCCAACGCGGCGCTGCGCTTCCGCCCCGAGGGCGCTCCGCCCGCGACCACGCCGACCGTGTGGACGCCAGCCGGCGACACGCCGCGCCCCGTGCCGGTCACGACCGGGCTGCGCGGTGCGGAGTGCACCGAGGTCCGCGGGGACGGCGTGTCGGCCGACATGCCCGTCATTCTCGGCACCGAGCTGCGGGAGCCGGGCCGCGGAGGAAATCCCCTGAGCGGGGCGCGTCCCCGCACGCACGGATGACCCACGACCCCCCGCAGGCGGCGGACCGCGGACCGCCCGCGTTGCGTCTCGTCGCGGTGCGCAAGGTCCACCGGAGCGGCGACTCGACCGTCACGGCGCTGGACGACCTCGACTTCGTGGTCCGCCGCGGCGAATGGACGGCCATCATGGGACCCTCGGGCTCCGGAAAGTCGTCGCTGCTCAACGTGCTGGGATGCCTCGACACGCCCGATTCCGGGCTCTACGAGCTCGACGGGATCGACGTCGGCACGCTGGATGACGACGCGCGCGCCGACGTGCGCAACCAGAAGCTCGGCTTCGTGTTCCAGGGATTCAACCTGCTTCCGGGCGCCTCCGCCCTCGACAACGTCGTGCTGCCGATGCTCTACGACCGCGCCGGCCGGTTCCCGGACGCCGAGGCGCGCGCCCGCGAGGCCCTGCGGCGGGTGGGGCTCGGCCACCGGCTCGACCACGCGCCGAACGCGCTCTCCGGCGGCCAACAGCAGCGGGTCGCCATCGCGCGGGCCCTGGTGACCGAGCCGCTCCTGCTGCTCGCGGACGAACCCACCGGCAACCTGGACTCCCAGGCCACCGACGACATTCTCGCGTTGTTCGCCGAGCTGCACGCGCAGGGCGTGACGATCGTGATGGTGACCCACGAGCCGGACGTGGCCGCCCGCTGCTCCCGCACGGTGGTCCTGCGCGACGGACGCATCGTGTCCGACACGGCCGCGCGTCCTGCGGTCACGGAGCCGGGGTGACCCCGCGACGCCTGGTCGCGGTGGCGCTGCAGAGCCTGCGCCGCCACGTGCTGCGCGGCCTGCTGACGGTGCTCGGCGTCGTGATCGGCGTCGGCTCCGTCGTGGTGATGGTCGGCATCGGCGAGGGCGCGCAGGCCGAGATCGCCGCGCGCATCGCCTCGCTCGGCACCCACCTCGTGGTGGTCACCCCGGGCGCCACCACCCGCGGCGGGGCCAGCGGCGGGGCGGGCACGGGCGTGTCGCTGAGCCTCGACGATGTCGACGCGCTGCGCCGGGAGGCGCAGACCGGCCCGCTCGTGTCCCCGGTGATCCAGACGTGGTCGCTGGCGGTGGTGGGCAACGCGAACTGGCGCACCTCCATCCAGGGCGTCGGCGTGGACTGGTTCGCCATCCGGGAATGGCAGGCGCGCACGGGCCGGGTCTTCGACGACCCGGACGTCCGCTCGTCCCGGAAAGTGTGCATGCTCGGGGCCACGGTCGCCGAGAACCTGTTCGGGGACGAGGACCCCGTCGGCCGGATCCTGCGGCTGCGCGGGGTTCCGCTGGAGATCGTCGGCGTCCTGGCGCGCAAGGGACAGGGACCCGACGGGGACGATCAGGACGACCTCGCCCTCGTGCCGTACACCACCGTGCGCAGCCGCATGGCGGGGCGACAGTTCCTGCGGCAGATCCTCCTGCGCGCGCCCCACGCCGACGCCGTGCCCGAGCTCAAGCGCGAGACGGCCGCGATCCTCCGCGACTCCCACCGGCTCGGCAAGGGTGCGCCGGACGACTTCACGGTGAAGGACCAGGCGGCGCTCGCTGCGGCGTCCGAGGGCACGACCCGCGTGATGACCACCCTGCTGCTGGCGGTGGCCAGCATCTCGCTGCTCGTCGGCGGCATCGGCATCATGAACATCATGCTGGTGTCGGTCACCGAGCGCACGCGGGAGATCGGCATCCGCCGCGCGCTCGGCGCCCGCGCCCGCGACGTCCTGGCGCAGTTCCTGGTCGAGGCGGTGGTGCTCTCCGGGATCGGGGGGCTCCTCGGCGCCGCGCTGGGGGTGCTGGCGGCCCGGATCGTCGGACATTCGGCCGGGTGGAGCGTCGTGGTGCGCGCACCCACCGTGCTGATCGCGGTCGGGTTCGCGGCCGCCGTCGGCGTGCTGTTCGGGTGGCTGCCGGCCCGCAGGGCCGCGCGGCTCCATCCCATCGACGCCCTCCGGGGCCCCTGAGGTGCCCATGACGCTGCTGCTGCTCGCCCTGTCGGCCGCCCCCGCGCGCGCCGGGGAGGCGGCGCGCCGCTGGGACCTCGCGGCGGCCAGCGCGCGGGTGCTGGAGGACGGGGTGGACGTCCGCGAAGCCGCCCTGCTGCGCGAGGCTGGCGACGCGCGCGTGCGGCAGCGTCGTCGGGCGGGTCTCCCGTCGGTGGACCTGCAGGCCACGCTCGGGGGAGGCGTTGCGGAGGGGGATGCCCCCCTCCGCCCCGGAGTCACGGGGACCCTGGAGGGCGTGGTGGCGCTGCCCCTGTACGCGGGCGGCGCGATCCGCGCGGGACGGGACGAGGCGCAGGCGGACGCGTCCAGCCTTCGCGCCGCGGAGGAGGCCGCCCGTCAGGCCGCGGTCCTGGCGGTGGCGGAGGTGCTGCTCGACCACGCCGAAGCCACGGCCCGTGCCGAATCGGCGGACGCCGTGCGTGCCGCCGAGGCCGGGCTCGAGGCCCGGCTGGAGGCCGCCGTCGCGAACGGGGCGCGCAACCGTGCCGATCTGCTGCTGCAGCGCGCGGCCCGCCAGCGGGCGGAGGCCGATGCCGTCGACGCGCGCAGGGCCGTCGGCCAGGCCCGGCTCGCGATCGCGGCGCTTCTGCGGCTGCCTCCCGACACGCCGCTGGAGGTGGTGGCGCCGGAGGCCGGCCCCGAGGTCGAAGGCGACCCGACGGCCCTCGTGGCGCGCGCGCGCGCCTCCCACCCCGCGCTGCGCGCCGCCGTGGCCGCGCGGGAGGCCCGCGACGCCGCGTGGGTCGCCGCACACGCCACCGGGCGGCCGCGGCTCGACCTCCGGCTTTCCGGCGGCACGGGTGTCGCGGGGGCGGACCCCACGCCGACCGGGCCGACCGCCGGTGCCCGGGTGGTGCTCGCGGCGCCGCTGGCGACCCGCGGGGCGGCCGAGGCGGCGACGGACCTCGCGCGGGTGGCGCGCGATCAGGCGGCGCTCTCCGAGGCGTGGGCCTCCGAATCCGTGGCGCTCGGGGTGCACCGGGCGTTGCTCGACCGCGACGCGGCCGACGCGCGGCGTCAGGCGGCCGACGCCCGCGCGGAGGCGGCCGCCGCGGCCGCCGAGGTGGCGCAGGCCCGCGTGGAGGGGGGGGCGGGGCTGATCGTCGAGCTGCTCACCGCGCGCGCCGAGCTGGCCAACGCGCAACTCGCGCGGGCCTCCGCGCGCGTGGAGGCGGTCCGCGCCCGCTACGTGCTCGCCGCCGCGCTCGGGGCCCTGTAGCGCCCAGCCGCCGCGTGGCGCGGCGTCAGCCGCCCGCCGCGACGACCCGCGCGGCCTCGTCACGCACCCAGCCCGGCGCGGTGCGCGGCGACCCGGGCGCCATCGCCCACGGGACGAAGCCCACGAACGTCCCCTCCACGCGCTCCAGGTAGGCGTCGAGGGGCTCCCCGCGCACGTCCCCCGCGGTGATCGAGGCGTGCCACACCGTGGGGCGCGCCGCCGTGTCGAGGAACAGGAGGTGGGTCTGCGCCATGTCGCCGAGGCCGTCGTTGTGGTCGGCGTGCCACGCGGGGCCGGCCACCGCGGCGAGCAGGAAGACTCCCTCCGGCACCGCGCGCGCCCACGCCGCCGTGTCGTCCCGACGCAGGTACGGCACGTCCACGACCGGGGCGTCCCCGCCCACGTACGCCCCGCGGTAGCCCCGCGCCGCGCCGACGCGCCGCGGCATGAGCCGCACGCGCACGTCGGCGGCCCCGGGTGGAAGGGCCATCCGACGCAGGGGCCAGGGGTCCCACGCCAGCCAGGAATCCACGAAGTGCTTGCGCGTGCCGAAGCCCGGGACGCCCGCAAAGTAGCGGATCCGTCGCAGCGCCGCGGCGATCGCCGCGTCCCCCGGCGCGTCCGCCACCGCGCGCGCGAGCACCTGCTGGACCCAGGTGACGCAGTCCACCACCGGCGCGGGTCCCTCCGGGTCCGGGTCGAGCGCGCCCGGGCCCTCGCCGAGCGGATCGACGTGGGCGACGGTCCGGCCTCGCTCGGCGGCGATCGCAGCCCGCAGCCGCGACGCCGTGTCCGGGGGAGGCGTTGCGGAGGGGGCGGAGCGCCCCTCCGCCCCATGCAGCACCGCAGACGACACGACCTCCCCGGGGCAGCCCGCCAGCAAGAGCGCGCACAGGGGCGTCCTCATCAGAAGCTCCGCGCCAGCTCCGCGTAGAGCGAGCGACCCGGTCGCGGCACCGTGAGCGCCTCGATCTCGTTGCGCACCGCGTAGCCGGACTGCCAGTCCAGCGCGTTGCGCACCCCGAGGGACCAGTCCACGCCCAGCGCGGGGATCAGCCCCGTCGCCGTGAGGTCGAGCAGCACGGTCGGCCGGGTGGTGCCGCCGTCACGGTCCAACCTCCCCGCCTCCACGAGCAGACGCGTGCCCACGTGCGTCGTGCCGCCGGTCGGCAGCACCGCGCGCACCGAGCTGGTCGAGACGGGGACGTCCATCTGGCGCTCCCCGTCGAAGACCCCTCCGGCCCGCGCCTGCAGGAACGTCTGCGCGACCGAGAGCGTCCAGCCGCGCCGCAGGGCCCGTCGGTACTCCATCTCCAGCCCCGACACCCAGGACTGCGCGTCCTCGTTCTGGTACTCGAAGAGCCCGTCGGGGCGGGTGACCAGCTCGATGGGGTCATCCGTGACGCCGACGTGCGCCGCCGCGGTCCAGGTCTGGACTCCGTCGGGACGCACGCTGTACTCCAGCTCCGCCGTGCGCACCGACTCCGCGCCCACGGCGGTCGCGGGCACCTGGGTGACACCGCCGTCATTGTAGAGCCGCTCGTAGCTGCTCGGAGCGCGGAAGGCGCGGCCCGCCAGGAGCTTCCAGCGCTGCGCGGGCGTCGGCGCCCACTGGAGCGCCACGCGCGGGTTGAGGTTGGGATCGTAGGCGGTGGAGCGGTCCGCGCGCGCGCCCACCGAAAGGCTGATGCCGGCGGGCAGGTCCGCGTCCAGCACGCCGTAGACGGCTTGGCCGGAGGCGGGCTGGTCGACGTCGAGGTAGCGGCCGCCCGCGTTCTGGCCCGTGAGGTGGGCCTGAAGGTGGTGCTCCACCTGGCCGCCCGCGGTCCAGCGCAGCCGCGGGCCGGTCGGCACCACGAAGCGCACCTCGGCGCCGGTCCACCAGCCGTCCCAGTGATCGTCCACGACGCCGATGGAGGCATCCTCGTAGGGGTAGCCGCCCTCGAAGGTCGAGTGGTCGATCCACGCGCGCGCCATCATGCGCCCGGCATTTCCGAGACGGGGCTCCCACCGTCCCTCCACGAACCCGCGCGTGTCCTGCTCGTGCGAGTCGGGGTGGCCCATGATCGTGCCGTAGGCCCCCGTGGCGATGCCGCGCGTGCGGCCGTTCCAGTAGGCGTTGAACGCCAGGTCGCCCTTCCAGGCGCGGGCGTTCACGCCTCCGGAGGCCCCGCGGTCGAGCAGGGAGCTCGTGTAGGTGGAGCCGTCGCCGCGGGTGAAGGTGTAGTCGCCGCCCTGGGTGGACCAGCCGCTCGCGGTCGCCCACCATCCGCCGTCCGGGCCCCACGTGCCGGAGGTGCCGACGCGCGCGCGCACGGCGCGCGTCCCGTCCGCCGCGACCGCCACGCCGGGGTGGGGTCGCGCGTCGCCCTCCCGGAGCACCACGTTCACCACGCCAGCGAAGGCGTTGCTGCCGTACAGGGCGCTGCCCGGTCCGCGCACCACCTCGACCCGCTCGACATCGCGCAGGTCGACGAGCAGATCGCGCGCCACGGGCCCGTAGCCGAGCTGCCCCTCGTTGAGCGCGTGACCGTCCAGGGTGACGAGCAGCCGCTGGTTCACGTCGCTCGCGCGGGTCATGCCGCGGACCCCGAGCAGCGTGTAGCTCAGGTCATCCCGCACGCTCACGCCGCGTACGCCGTTGAGGGCGTCCGCGACGGTGGTGAAGCCGAGCAGGCGCATCTCCTCGCCGGAGATCACCGTGACGCTCGCCGGTGCGTCCGCGACGTCCTCCGCGGCACGCGACGCCGCCGTGACGCGCTGGAGCGGGTCCAGCACCGCGTCGACGCGGGTGCCGGCGCCCTCCCGCACCTCGACCTCGGCCTCGAGCGTGCGGAACCCCGGGCGCACGATCCGCACCGTGCGCATGCCGACGGGCACGTCGACCACCGTGGGCGTGAAGCCCACGGTCGCGCCGTCCACCTCGACCGTGGCCCCATCCTCGGTGCAGGCCACGACGAGGCTTCCGCGCGCCGGCGCGAGCTCGACGCGACGGGACACTTCCCCGCGCGCCGTGACCTCCACCTCCACGCGCGCCGGCTGCCGCCCCGGCGCCGACACCCGCAGCACGTGGCGACCGGGCGGCAGATCCAGCGCCGCCGGCAGCACGCCGACCGGGGCCCCGTCGTCCCCCTCGACGCGCACCTCCGCACCCGACGGCTCCCCGTCCAGCCGCACCCGTCCGAGGACGCGCGCCAGCGGGAGGCGGAGCTCCGTGCGACGACCGGGCGCGAGCGTCGCCGGCACCTCCCGCGCCTCGTCGTGCCCCGCGATGCGCAGCGTGACGCGGTGTTCGCCGGGCGGCAGCGCCAGCACGCGCGGCGTCGTCCCGCGCGCGCCGAGGTCTTCCCGATCCACGTAGATCGTGGCGCCCGGCGGATCGCTCGTGACCGCGAGGAGCGCCACCTCGGGTCCCAGCCGCGCGAGCGCCTCCTCGGCCGGTGCCCGCCGGGCGGCGTCGGGCTCCTGCGCCACGTAGGCGTCGTAGTGGCGCCACGCGTCCGAGGGCCGTCCGAGCTGCTCGTAGGTCCGCGCGAGGTTGTAGACCACGTTGCGGTTCGGCGCGAGGCGGTTGCTGACGAGCAGGTGCGAGAGCGCCTCCTCCCACGCGCCGCGACGGTAGGCCGCCACCCCGAGCGCGAAGCGCAGGCCGGCCTCCTCCGCGAGGTCCACGGCGACCTCGCCCGGAACGGTCGCAGGCGCCGCGGGGGGTGCCGCGAGGGCGGCGGCGACGAGCCAGGACAGCACGCCTAGCGCTCCATGCGGATGTCGTCGGCGGGTGCAGGCCGCGGTCCGGGACGCGGGGGGACACGCGGGGCCGGTGCGGTGCTTCCCTTCGATGCTGGGGCGGAGGGGGCCACCCCCTCCGCAACGCCTCCCCTGGGCGCGGACGGCACCTGCGTCGGGGCCGGCGGCGGCGCGGCGGGGGCCTCGGCCGCGGGTTCCGGCGCAGCCACCGGGGCGGGCGGCGGCGGCGGCGCGCGCAGGGCGACCGCGAGCGCAGCGCCCGCCACGAGCACCGCTCCCCCGACAATCCACGCCCACGGAGGTCCCGTGCGCGGTGCCGCGGGCGCGGGGGGCTCCGGCGGGGCCGGTGCCGCGGGCGACACGCCGGGACGGGGCGCCGCCGGCTTCACGCCTTCCACCGTCGGCATCACCAGCGGCCGGGTGGGCTCGCTCGCGGACGGTGCGGGGCCCGGTCGGGTCGCCACGCCACCGCCGGTGCTCGCGCCGTTCCACGCGGGCAGCGGCTGGGACAGCGTCGCACCCTCGACGGCCCCGAGGTCGACGCCGGCCTCCAGCGCCTCCGCGATCGCGCGGAGCAGCGCGCCCATGTCCTCGGGACGCTCGGCCCGGTCCTTGGCGAGGCACGACATCACCAGCGCCTCGACCGCCGGCGCGATCACCTGGCGCGAGCGGGTCGCCATCGGCGGGGGCGGCTGCTGCAGGTGCGCCACGAGGATGCGCACCGTGTCGCCCTCCGCGAAGGGCGGCGCACCGCAGAGCATCTCGTAGAGGACGCACCCCAGCGAGTAGATGTCCGAGCGCGCGTCGACCGGTTCGCCCTGGAGCTGCTCGGGCGACATGTACCGCGGCGAGCCGACGAAGGTGCCGGTGTGCGTCAGCGTCTCGTCGCCACCCTGCGGGTTCTTGGCGATGCCGAAGTCGAGGACCTTGACGCGCTCCTCCCCGTCCTCGCCCTGCAGGAGCATGATGTTGCCGGGCTTCAGGTCGCGGTGGATCACGCCCAGCGCGTGCGCCTCGCGCAGCCCCCGCGCGATCTCGCCCACGATCCCGAGCGCGCGCGAGGGACGCATCGGCCCGTCCGCCCGCAGCACCTCGGAGAGCGTGCGGCCCGCGACCCATTCCATCACCATGTACCAGGAGGTGTGGCCGGCGACCTCGGTGGTGCCGTAGTCGAACACGGTCACGGTGTTCGGGTGGGTGAGACGGGCACAGGTGGCCGCCTCGCGGAGGAAGCGCTGCTCCGCCACCTGGTCGGACTGCGCCACGTGCGGCAGCAGCGTCTTCAGCGCGACGATGCGCCCCAGCGGCTGCTGCTCGGCGCGGTAGATGGCCCCCATCCCCCCGCGCGCCACGCGCTCGAGCACCCGGTAGCGTCCCGCGACGAGCAGGCCGATCCACGGGTCGGAGGCGGATTCGGGCGTCGGATCGGACACGGCCACAAGGTATCACGGGCGGGTGGGCACGCGCGTCCGTCGTCGGCGACGTGCTATCGTCGCGTCGTGCTCCCTCCCCGCGCCCTGCTGCTCGCGACGCTCACGGCCGGCTGCACCGACTCCTCCGGCGTCGACACCGCCGGGGAAGGCACGCCGGACCCGTGTCCGCCCGGGATGGCGCTCGTCGGTGCCTTCTGCATCGACACGGTGGAGACCACCGTGGAGGGAGAGCGCGGCAACGCCGACCAGGGCACGGCGTGGCCCGACGGGAGCACCACCGCCGTCGCGCGCCCGGTGCACGGGGTCGTACCGAGCGTGCAGCTGAGCTGGTACCAGGCGTGGGCGGCCTGCGACAACGCCGGCAAGCACCTGTGCACGGTGGAGGAATGGAACACGGCGTGCTCGCCGGAAGGCTGGACCTACCCGTGGGGCGACTCCCCGGCGGGCCAGGAGCGCTGCCCGCTCGCGTCCAACGACAACGTGCCCGCCACCGACGCGCTCCAACCCACGGCGAGCTACCCGGGCTGCGTGTCGCCGCAGGGCGTCCACGACATGGTCGGCAACGCGTGGGAATGGGCCGACCCCGGCGAGACCGCGGACGACGGCCGCCCGGTCACGGCCAAACTCGGCGGCGCCCACTACCACGGCGGCGGATCAGGCCTGTGCGGCGACCCTCCCCACACGGAGCACCCGCCGGAGTTCGACGGCTCGATCGCCGCGCGATGCTGCGTCGCGCCGTCGTTCCCACCCGACGCGGAGGGACGTTAGGCTCCCGCGACACAGGAGCCCCGCCCGTGCCCGCAGCGGTCTTCAACTACATCACCAACCGCGTCCGGCTCCGCGATGCCGCGTCCAAGGCCTACATCCTCGCCCTCGTGGCCACCTTCGGGGATGACGCGGCCTGGGAGGAGGAGTCCGACGGCTCCCTCGTGATCGCGCTGGCAGGCCTCATCGGCGTCGAGGGCACCCTGCCGCTGTCGACCGTGCAGGACATCCACGCGCGCCTGCTCGGCGTGCCCTACGAGATTCCGGAGGCCCTCGAGGGCGCGGAGGACATCCCGCTGTTCCGGGAGATCCAGGCGCACCTGGAACCGGGCAGCTGGTTCTTCGTGGACGAACAGACGCAGGCCTGGAAGGAGCGCGTCAGCGCCGTGCACTTCTTCCACGCCGACGGCCGCACCGACACCATCGGGTCGGGCGACCTCAAGCGCCAGCTCCGCGACACGTACATGCTCTTTCGCTGAACGCCCGCCGCTACGGCGCCCGGCGCGGAGGGTGCTCCGTCAGGAACCGGGCGATGTGCGGCCAGATCTCCTCCGGGGCACGCACACCGACCCCGAAGTCGAGGTGCCCGTAGTCGGCCTGCACGCCGTGGGCGCGATCGGCCGCGACCACCTCGACGGAACCCCCGAGAAGGTCCGACCAAGCCGATGCACGGGCCGCCGGCACCACCTGGTCCGCCCCGCCCGCGAACGCGAGCGTCGGCACGCTGACCCCCCGCAGGCGCGCGCCCCAGTCGACGGTGCCGTCGTAGGACACGAAGCGTTCCGACGCGATCATGCGCGCGAAATGTCGCATCTCCATGCGGCCGAGCGGGCTCACGATGCGGCCCATGACGCGTGGCAACCACGTGTCCGGGACGTTCTCAGCGTTGTAGAGGCGCGCGCGGAAGCCCGTCGGATCGCCGAGCGCGATCGTCATGCGGGCCGCACGCACCGAGTCGATGCGCGGCAGCAGCGCCCCCGCGGCCAGGGCCGCACGCCCCACACCCATCAGCGGGTCGTCCTTCGCGAAGGCCGCCGGACTCGCCACCGGCACGAACGCGGACACGGCCGTGTCGCCCCCGCTGGCGAGGTAGACCGCGCCGACCATCCCGCCCATGCTGTGGCCGACCCATGCCACGCTGGACCAGCCGGTCGCGCGCCGCACGTGTTCGACCGCAGCCGGGGCGTCTTCCCGCCCGTAGGTGTCCACGGTCCAGTCGTACGCGAGCGGTGCGGGGGCGGCCTCCGCGGCGTGGCCATGGCCGCGCAGGTCGAGCACCCACGCGTCCCAACCCCGCGCCTGGAGCCACGCGGCCAGCGACAGATCGGGGTCGAGGTCCCAGAAGCGGCCGTTGCTGGAGATGCCGTGGACGAGGATCACCGGCGGGCCGCCGGGCACGGGGTGGCGATGCAGCGCGACCACCGCGCCGTCGCGGGTCGGCACGACCACGGGCGGCTCACCGCGCGCGCACGGAGCCGCCGGTTCGTCGGCGGGCTCACCACACGCGAGGACGAGGAGGAGCAGCATCCCGAAGCGTGCTAAGACGCCCGACCTCCGACCGCACCGAGGCACTGATGCTGCTCGCCCTTCTCCTTCCCTCGCCGGCGCACGCCGTGACCCTCCCGGACGCATGGACGGCCGCGGAGCGCGGTGGCGTGGAGACCCGCCTTCTCGCGGAGCAGCGCACGCAGGCCGAGACGCTGCGGGCACAGGCGTGGGCGCTGGTGCAGCCCAAGGTGGTGGCGGGCGCCACCTACACGGTGAACGAGTACCCCATCGTCCTGGACTTCGCGGCGAGCCTTCCCCCCGAGTTCGCGTCGTTCCTCGGCGACGTGGAGCCGACGGTCGTGAACAAGGAGCGCTTCGCCGCCTGGAACGTGAGCGTCGTCCAGCCCCTGTTCTCCGGGCAGGCGCTCCCGCTGCTGCGGGGTGCCTACCGCACCGTGGACGCCTCCCGAGAGGAGCTCCGCGGCCAGGGCCTCGCCCTCCGGACCGGAATCGCCCGCGCGTTCTACGGGACCGCCGTGGCGCGGGAGGCCCAGGCGGTCGCGGAGACGGCGGCGGCCAACGCCCGCACGCACGCGTCGCTCGCCGCCACGGCCGTCGATGCCGGCTCGGCTCCGCCGTCGGCGCGGCTCGAGGCCCAGCTCGCCGTGGCACGCGCCGAGCGGGAGCTCCTCGGCGCGCGGGAGGGACGGGTGGCCGCGGAGACGGCCTTCGCGCGCCTGACCGGCCTGCCGGCGGACTCGCCCCTGGAGCTGCCCGCCACACGGCCCCTGCCCTGGGCCGACGCGGAGGCCGCCCTGCGCGCCGCGCGCGAGAACCGTCCATCCCTGCGCGCCGCGCGGTTGCAGGCGCAGGCCGCGCGCCTGCAGCACGTGGCCAGCGCGCTGGACTGGTTGCCCACGGTGGACGGTCGCTTCACCTACAACTACACGGAGAACGTCGGCTTCGCGCCGGACCGCGACATGTGGATGGTCGTGCTGGACGCCAAGTGGACGGCCTGGGACGGCGGCTTCCGGCTGGCGACCCAGCGCAAGAACGCCAGCGTGGCGCGCATGGCCGGGCTGGCCGAGGACCGCGCGGCGCAGGATGCCGAGGAGCAGGTGCGGACGCTGTGGGAGAAGCACGCCCGCGCCGTCGCCGGGGTCGAGGCGGTGATCCGGGAGATCGCGCTCGCCGAGCAGAACCTCGCGCTTGCGGAGGCCGGGTTCTCCGCGGGCTCCGTCACCTTCCTGCAGCTGGAGGACGCGCGCCTCGGGCTGCGCGCGGCACGCATGGCCGGGCTGGTGCAGCGCATGGATCGCGACGTCGCGCGGCTGGAGCTGCTGGCCGCGACGGGCACCGACCCCCTGGAGACCCCGTGATCACCCTGTACACCTGGCCCACGCCGAACGGACACAAGATCACGCTGGCCCTCGAGGAGATGGAGCTGGCCTACGAGGTCGTACCGGTCGACATCGGGCGCGGCGCGCAGTTCGAGCCTTCGTTCCTCGCCATCTCCCCGAACAACCGCATCCCGGCCATCGTCGACCACGCCCCCGCCGACGGCGGCCCACCGCTGTCCGTCTTCGAGAGCGGCGCGATCCTCCAGTACCTCGGCGAGAAGACCGGGCGCTTCATGCCGGCGGACCTGCGCGGGCGCAGCGCGGTGCAGGCCTGGCTGGCGTGGCAGGTGGGCGGCCTCGGCCCGATGGCGGGGCAATGCCACCACTTCCGGCAATACGCCCCCGAGCCCGTCCCCTACGCGATCGACCGCTACACGCGGGAGGTCACGCGCCTGTGGGGGGTCATGGAACGCCGGTTGGCCGCGCATGCCTGGCTCGCCGGGGACAGCTACACCGTGGCGGACATGGCCGCCTGGCCGTGGGTGCGGCCGTGGAAGATGCAGGCGCAGGACCTCGACGCGCACCCGAACCTGCAGCGCTGGTTCGACACCATCGCGGCGCGTCCGGCCACGGCCCGCGCGCTCGCCGTCGGTGCCGACGGGACCCGTCGGGAGCTCGACGCGGAGGCACGGCGACACCTCTTCGGCGCCCAGCCGCCCGCGCGCTGAGCGGACACCCGCGGGGGCGTTGCGGGGGCAGCCGCCCCCGCCCCAGGACCCACCGGAACAGCGCCTACGGACTGCCGGAGGAGATCGTGAGCTTCACGGTGCCGGTCGCGCCGTTGTAGCCGCCGATGGCCAGCACCACCTGCTGTCCGACATCGAGCCAGGCGTGGACGGTGGAGTACGTCCGGAGGGCGGTGCCGTCGTTGGTGTCGTCCCCGCACACCTCGACGTCCGCCTCGCAGCCCCCCCGACGCAGGGACAGCACGGTGTCAAACCCGGAGCCCTCGGTGCTGAAGGACCATACGCCGCGCGACGGCGCCACCCACCGGAACACGATGTCGTTGCCGACACCCGGGGCGCTCGGGCTCGAGAAGCAACTGCTCGGGACAGCGAGCGTGGTGTCCTCCCCGATGGTGCTCGCCTCGGCGGACAGCTCCCCGCCCAGGTTCAGGTCGACGCACGCGCCTTCCCACACGTTGAGCACCCACCCGGCCGTGTCACTCGTCTCGATCGCGAGGTTGACCGTGTCGCCCGCGAACAGGTCGAGACGCGACTCCGACCAGTCGCCGAAGGCGTCCTGGCTGCAGTCCAGCGCCTGGAAACAGCCGTCGTCGAACACCGCGACGACCGTGTCCGACGGGCTGCCGACGGTGTCGAAGTGCCAGGTGCCGTCCCGCGGCGCCGTCCACGACACCACCGAGTCGGAGAGGTTCCACGGCCCGCACTGGGTCTGCACCTCGTTGCCGACGGCGATGCCGGTGGCGACGGCGTCGCCCTCCGCGCTGCCCAGGTCGGTGTCGACGCCGCACTGGGGGAGCGGGCCGGTGTCCGTGGACGTCGCGGTGCCCGTGTCGGTCGCCGTATCCGTCGCGGTGTCCGTGACGGTCGCGGTGTCCGTGGTGGTGTCCGTGGCGACGGAGGTGTCCACGGGCGTGACGTCCGTGTCGGAGGTGGTCTCGTAGCGGCCGTAGCACGCGAGGGCGAGGAGCACGATCATGCGCGGCCCCTACCGCAAAACCGCGGCGCCGTACAGGGGCACGTCGTGACCGGGGACCCTTCTGCACGCATGGGCGCGCGCCTTCGGTGCCCGGCCGGGCGCGGACGACCCCGCACGCGGCGCGCGCGGGCCGCGGCGCGCGCTCACGCGGCGGCCGCCGAACCTCCCCACCCCGCCACCACGGCGAGTCGCACCGTCCACGCGATGGCGCGCACCAGGTTGGTGCGGACCAGCGCCGCGACGAGCAGCGGTTCGGCTCCGTCCGCCAGACGCTCGTGCAGCGGCACCGACAGCAGCGCCGTGGCGATCCACGCCACCGCCACGAGCGCGAGCCCGACCGACGCCACGCGCAGGCCCTGCCCGGCGCGCCAGCTCTGCCACCACCACGCCGCGGCGAGGACCAGCTCCGCGACCATGAGCGGGCCCACCAACGGGGTGATCCGCGCGACGTGGGCGGCGTGGTACGCGGGGAACGCCGCAGCCGGGACCGCCGCGAAGAGGGGGTAGTGAACCCACTGGATGGTCCAGATCAACCCCACGAGCACCGCGGTGACGATCACATTCGCACGCCACATCCGACCTCCCTCCCACGCCAGGGTTATTCATTTTCAGTTCAATATCCGCTCACATGGGGGAACGATGGAAGGCGTACGGGTACTGGTCCTTGGAGGAAGCGGCGGAATCGGGAGCGCGTTGGCGCAGCTGCTCGTCGGTCAAGGCGCGCGAGTGACGATCGGGGCGCGCGACCCGGAACGGCTTCGTGACGCGGCATCCCGGACCGGTGCAGATCCGCTCTCCGTCGATGTCACGGACGCCTCGGCCGTCGAAGCCGCGGTGGCGGAGGCCGCAGCGCGCATGGGCGGCCTCGACGGCGTGGCGCACTGCGTGGGCAGCGTGCTGCTCAAGCCCGCCCACCGCACGACCCCCGACGAATGGGAGCGCACGCTGGCCACGAACCTCTCCAGCGCCTTCTGGGTGGTGCGCGCCGCCGCACGCGTCATGACAGGGGCTGGAAGCGTCGTGCTCGTCTCCAGCGCCGCGGCCGCGGAGGGTCTGCCGAACCACGAGGCGATCGCGGCGGCGAAGGCGGGCGTCGAGGGGCTCGCGCGATCCGCCGCCGCGACCTACGCACCCCGCGGCCTGCGCGTGAACGTGGTCGCACCGGGCCTC